>CAYHHL010000007.1:59787-72352 GCA_964356325.1 uncultured Enterobacteriaceae bacterium
CCGGCTCCGGCCCCGGCTCCGGCCCCGGCTCCGGTCCCGACTGCGCTCCCGACTTCCCGCCTTTACACACGCCGCCTTCTGCACTACCTAACGCCGCCCATGCGCATCCTCCTCACCAATGACGACGGCATCCACGCACTCGGTCTCGAGGTCCTGTCTCGGGTCGCGGCGCGCTTCGGCGAGGTCTGGGTCGTCGCCCCGGACACCGAACGCAGCGGCGTTTCCCACGCAATCACGCTGTTCCGTCCGCTACGCCTGCGCCCGATTCGCGAACACTGGTTCGTGTGCGACGGCACGCCGACCGATTGCGTCTACCTCGCCCTGAACCAGATGGCCTGCAATCCCGACATCGTACTCTCGGGCATCAATCCAGGCCCCAACCTCGCGCACGACGTGCTGTATTCGGGCACGGTCGCGGGAGCCTTGGAAGGCGCGCACTGGCACGTACCCAGCATCGCGATCTCGCATTGTTCCAGTCAGGAGAAGGACATTGCGCTACTGGAGCCGATGCTCGAGGACATCTTGCGCCCGCTCATTGCCGCCGCCCGCCAGATGCGCGGCTGTCTGAACGTCAACCTGCCGCCGGTACAGCGTGCACCATACGCCGGCACCGTGGTCACGCGGTTGGGCAAACGCTTCTATTCCAACGAGGTCATCGAGCGCAACGACCCGCGCGGCCAACTGTATTACTGGATTGGCGGCGCCAACGTCAGCATGCCCGACGTCGAGGGCAGCGACTGCAACGCCATCCGCGACAACTTCGTGACCGTGACACCGCTGGGCGACGACCTGACGCGGCACAGCCTGCTCGACGACTTGACGCGCCACCTGGCCGATCGCGATCACGCGCTGGTCACCTTGCCCAACCATCGGGGTGAATCGCCGCAGCTTTGGGCCGCCGATGCTGCCAGGCCGAGCATTCCACCGCCGACCATCGAGCCCGTGCCGATCGAACTCACTGAACCTTCTCCGGAACTGGAGTCGCCATGATTGACATGCAAACCCCTGACGCGGCTTCGCTTGCCCGGCATGCGGACCTTGCGGCGCACCTCGCTCTCATCCGCGACGTGCCCGACTTTCCGCGCATGGGCATCCTGTTCAAGGACATCACGCCGCTGCTGCAGCACGGTCCGGCTCTCAAGGCGGCGATCGACTGCCTGAACGACATGACGCGCGACCTGGAGGTGGCCGTCGTCGTCGGCATCGAGTCGCGCGGCTTCTTGTTCGCCGCGCCCCTGGCCTACGCGACCGGCGCGGGCATGGCGCTGGTGCGCAAGCCTGGGAAGTTGCCGGCGAATTGCGTCAAGCAGGAGTATGCGCTCGAGTACGGCACCGACCGGGTCGAAATGCACGCCGACGCCATCCGCCCGGGCCAACGCGTGTTGATCGTGGACGACGTGCTGGCGACGGGCGGAACGGCGCGCGCGGCAGGCGATCTGGTCAAGACCGTGGGCGGCGTGATCGCGGGGTATGCCTTCCTCATCGAGCTCGACTTCCTGGCCGGTCACAAGCGCCTGACGGACGCGCCGGTGCGGGCCTTGCTCCACTACTGAGTTCGAGAAGCTGAACCGCGACCGGATCGCACATCGATTTCAATTGCGCAATACCGCACGACCGAGAACATTGCTATCGTGCGACTGCCCGCGTCGCCCTCGCGCGGACCACCCACCCCCTGGAGGTGCTCGTGGCCCTCGCCAGCCTTCGCTCGTTCAGTTTTTGTCGCTCACACTTGTTCCCGGGCTGTCTGCTCGCGGCGCTGCTCTTGGCAAGCGCCTGCGGACAAGACACGGCCGCGGTGATGGATGCCTTCGCTGGTCCGGACACCGCGACCCCCGAGGTCTATGGCGTCTTCACCAACGGCGATGGCAAAGTCGCGGGCGGGCAGGACGGCCCCGGCGATTCAGTGCTCGGCACCGGCAACCTATGCGAATTCGCTGCCAACCCCGAGCCCGGCCAGCCAGGCGCCTCGTGCAGCACCGCCAACGACTGCTTGAGCACGCTGTGCGTCGAGGGCGCCACCGGCAAGGTTTGCACCCGCACCTGCGTCGATTGCTGTCCGTCCGGTTTCCACTGCGAGCAGTCCGGGGCCAGCGACGCCCAGTTCATCTGCCTGCCCCGCCTGACCGCGCTGTGCCGGCCCTGTCACGAAGATGGCGAGTGCGCCAAGGTCAATGCGGGCGCCTTGTGCATCGGCTATGGCGAAAGTGGCAGGTTTTGCGGGGGCGGTTGCGACCAGGACTCAGACTGCACCGCGGGGTACGCCTGCCAGGACGCGCAAGGCTCGGTCGGCGCCGGCAAGCAGTGCGTGCGAACCATAGGTGAATGCGGCTGTTCCGCGCGTTCGGTGACCGACGGCGCATCGACCACTTGTGCGGTCGTGAACGGCGCTGGCAGTTGTCAAGGTTCGCGCAAGTGTCAGCCCGACGGCTTGACGGCGTGCAACGCCCCGACACCGGCGACCGAGACCTGCAACGGCGCGGACGACGACTGCGACGGCGCTGTCGACGAGACCGACGCGATCGGCTGCAAGTCCATGTATCTGGACGCGGATAGCGACGGCGCTGGCAAGGCGGCAAGCGTCGCGCAGTGCCTGTGCAAGGCTACCGACGCCTACAGTGCGACATCCGCAGGCGATTGCGACGACGCCAACGCGGCGGCGCATCCGGGCGTGACCGAGGCGTGCAACGGCTTCGACGACGACTGCAACGGCGGCCTCGACGAGGGTTTTGTCGACTCGGACCAGGACGGCCAGGCGGATTGCGTCGATGCCGACGACGACGGCGATGGCACCGCGGACGACAAGGACTGCGCACCGCTCGATGCCGCCATCAGCCCGACCGCCACCGAAGCATGCAATGGCGTGGACGACGACTGCGACGGCGCGACCGACGAGACAGGTGCCAGCGGCTGCAAGAGCTGGTGGACCGACGCGGACGGCGACGGCGACGGCAAGGCAGGCAGCGTCCCCGAGTGCCTGTGCAACCCGCTAGGTTTGTTCACGGCGGCCTCGGCTGCAGATTGCGACGACACGGCAAAGGACGTGCACTCCGGAGCCGCGGAAGGCTGCAACGACCTCGACGACGACTGCGACGCAGCGACCGACGAAGGCTGCGATGACGATGGCGACGGCTGGTGTGACGTCGCGCTGGTCGTGACGGGAGACCCGGTGGTGTGCCCCAAAGGCAAGAAGGATTGCGATGATACGAGCAAGGTCGTGCACCCTGGCCAGAGCGAGGTTTGCGACAACGGCTTGGACGACGACTGCGACGCCGCGACCGACACTGGTGTGGATGCCAGCGGATGCACCGTGTTTTTTGAGGACCAGGATAAGGACGGCTTCGGCGTCGCCAAATCGCAGTGCTTGTGCGCGGCCCAGGGCATGTTCGTGGCTGGCAATGCCAAGGACTGTAACGACGGCGATCCGTTGGTGAATCCGGCCACGCAGGAAGTGTGCAGCAACGGCCTGGACGACAACTGCAACGGCCTGAAGGACGAGGAGGACGCGGTCGGCTGCACGTCGTACTACCAGGACAAGGACGGCGACGGCTATGGCGCGGGCTCGGCGCTGTGCCTGTGCTGGCCGAGCGAGAAGTACACCACGGCCAAGAGCGCGGATTGCGACGATTCTACTGCCAAGATCGGCCCGGCGGCTTTCGAGGCCTGCAACGGCGCGGACGACAACTGCAACGGCGCGACCGACGAGCAGGACGCCGTCGGTTGCACGAAATACTACGTGGATGGGGACCTGGACGGCTTCGGCGATGCGGGAAAAGTCGCGTGTTTGTGCGCACCTGCAGGCCTGTTCGCGACCCCCATCGCCGGCGATTGCGACGACACCAAGGCCGCGGCGAATCCGGGCAAAGGCGAGGAGTGCGACGGCATCGACAATGATTGCGACGGAACCATCGACGAGGTAGATGCCAAGGGTTGTACGGTCTTCTACGCCGACGCCGACGCGGACGGCTACGGCGACCCGAACACGAACGCGTGCCTGTGCGTGCTGGTCGCGCCGTACAAGACCGCCAAGGGTGGCGATTGCGACGACAAGGCGGCGGAACTCCATCCTGGCGCGGTGGAACTCTGCGACGGCGTGGACAACGACTGTGACGGCGCGATCGACGAGCAGAATTCGATTGGCTGCTTCAACTTCCTGCGCGACGAGGACGGCGACGGCTATGGCCTCGCCGGCGTGCAGAAATGCCTGTGCAAACCTACGGTTCCGTACAGCGCGACCCAAGCCGGCGACTGCGACGACGAGAAGTCGGCGGTGAACCCCAAGATGGCCGAAGTGTGCGACAGCATCGATAACAACTGCGATGGATTGGCGGACAACGCCGGGGCGGACGGCTGCTCGCCTTTCTTCATCGACAAGGACGGCGACGGCTTCGGCACCTACTTTTCCGCGCCCAAGTGCCTGTGCAATCCGGCGGCGCCCTATGTAGCTTCCGCTGGCGGCGATTGCGACGACAACGACGGCTCGAGCTACCCGAAGGCCCAAGAGGTCTGTGATTCCAAGGATAACGACTGCGACGGCATCATCGACCAGAAGGGCGCCAAAGGCTGCAAGACCTTCTACGCGGACGGCGACGGCGACGGCTACGGAGTCAGCAACCTTTCGCAATGCACCTGCAGCCCGGACAGTTACTTCACGGCCTTGCAGGGCGGCGACTGCAATGATCAGACGAGCACGGTCAACCCTGGTTCCAAGGAGGTGTGCAACGGCATCGACGACAACTGCAACGGCGTGATCGACGACGCGGCGGGCGCGACCACCTACTACACCGACTCGGACAGCGACGGCTTCGGTACGGGCAGCGGCAAGTCGCAATGCAGCGCGGGCGGCGGCTTCACGGTGACCAAGGCGGGCGATTGCAACGACAGCGCGGGCAACATCAACCCAGGGGCTAGCGAGATCCAGTGCAACGGTGTCGACGAGGACTGCAACGGCGCCGATGTCTGCTCGTGCCAGCCCATCAGCGAGGCGTTCCAGAGCGGCGCCAACGGTTGGTCGATCGGCTCGGGCTGGGTCATCGGCGCCTGGGCGGGCCACTCGGGCAACGGCCTTGGCTATGGCACGGGCGGCAATTCGTACGCGACGTCGGGCAGCGCCGCCAGCAGCAGCAAGACCTTGGCCATTCCCGCCAGCGCCACCAAGCTGACGTTCTGGTACAAATACCAACCGGATCCGAGCGAGTACGGATCCTATGACGCCTTCTCGGTGGTGTTCGGCGGCCAGACCTTGGTGTCCTTCACCGCCGGCAGCAAGGGCTCGAGCGCGTGGAAGCAGGTCACCTTCAACCTGCCACAGGGGTGGGCGGGCTCGAGCAAGGTATTCCTGGTCAGCTTCAAGACGTTGGACAGCGCGTACAACAACGGCTTCGGTGCCGCGGTCGACGACATTCAAGTGTCCTGCAACTGAGTTGACCCCTGGTCGGTCCGCCGCTCGCTCGCGCCCTTGAACTCAGCCGTTTTGCTCAGTAGACGCCCGCATCTGCACGATCACTGGCTGCGGACGCGAATCCTCAGTTGACAACGCTCCTGCCGCAAGGCATCACTCCTGCCAGCCAACCTGGACCGGGGCGCTTTGCGCGCGTGCCATTCGATCGAGATCTTGCTGACGTCACTGCACGGAGTCTGATGAGCCAGTTCGAGGTCATCCGCGATGTGGGCGAGACCCTGAAGGAACTCCTGAAGGAGAGCTTCAAGGCGTCGGGCTTCACCACGGTGTCCGTGAGCACGGATCGGCCCAAGAAGGACAACATCAAGAACCTGCCGATGGTGAGCGCGTACCTCTACCACGTCGGTTTTGACCAGAACTACCGCGAACGCACCGAGGCCCTGGTCTCCACGCACGACAAGCAAGGTAATATCATTGAGTTCTATCGAGATGCCCCGGTGTACCTCAAGGCGCACTTCGTCATCTCGATCTGGGGGAACTCGCCGAACGAGGAGAACCTGCTCTTGGGCCTGGTCATCAAGACCTTCCTCGAGAACACCATCCTGAGCGGCGCGGACCTGAAGGGCGAATCGTTCTATCCGGACGACAAGATCAACCTTTACCCAAACTTGCAGGCTGACCACAACGATCTGATGTCGTTCTGGCGGTCGATGAACGAGGAACTGCGGCCGTCGCTGTTCTATTACGTGCGCTTCCGGGTCGAATCGGATCGCAAGTCCGGCGAAGTCCGCCGCGTCGTGAGCAAGGAGATCGCAGTTACGCGCTGAAACACAAAGGTGATGGCGATTACTCGCTGAAACCAGCGGGTATTGAGACGCATCGGGGCAATGGCCTGGTCAGCTCGACTGGCCCGGCACAGCGCCCTGAGTATGAGCATCCGTGAAATCATGGGGATTTCACGCATGCGACCATCGCCCGCCGTTCGCTCGTTCGCGAGAGTCGGTGGGCGAGGCAGTGCTAGGGGGAGAGCCACTGTCGCACGAAAGTTCCGCGCGTTTGCAGCGGTCGTATCGGTGAAGCGGGTGGAGTCGTTCAACCAAGAGGGTAACCAATGGCTACGTCGTACCTTTCACCAGGTGTCTACGTCGAGGAAGTCGACCGCGGCACCAAGCCGCTCGAGATGGTCGGCACGAGCACCGTCGCGTTTCTCGGCGAGTGCGCGGTCGGTCCAGTGAACGAGCCCGTGCTCTGCACCAATTGGTCGCAGTACACCAAGCACTTCGGCGACTTCCAGAACAGCGAGTACCTCGCCCACGCGGTGTACGGCTTCTTCAACAACGGCGGCTCGCGCGCGTTCGTGTTGAACGTCGGCAACTGGGACGAAGTCAGCAAGGCCGAACCCAAGGACGGCAAGCCCCGTCCCGCCAGCAAGGCTGCGCTGTACATCGGCTCGGACAATGGCCCGGGCACGCGTACCGGCTTGAAGGCCCTGGAAGATGTCGATGAGGTCAACGTGGTCGCGGCTCCTGGCCAGACCGACCCGGTGATCCAGGACGCGGTCCTCTCGCACTGCGAGAACATGCGCTATCGTTTCGCGGTGCTGGACTCCCCGGAAGTCATCGAGAAGGGCGGCGTCGACAAGCTGCCCAAGCCGCGTGACAGCAAGTACGGCGCCTACTACTTCCCGTGGGTCGAAGTCTACGACCCCTTCAAGGGCAACATCTTCCAGCCGCCGAGTGGCTACATGTGCGGCATTTACGCGCGTTCGGACACCGAGCGTGGCGTGCACAAGGCCCCGGCCAACGAGATCGTGCGTGGCGCGATCGGCCTGAAGTACAACATCACCCGCGGCGAGCAGGACCTCCTGAACCCCAAGGGCATCAACTGCATCCGTTCGTTCCCGAACCGCGGCATCCGGGTCTGGGGCGCGCGCACCGTGTCGTCGGACGCTTCGTGGCGTTACGTCAACGTCCGCCGCTTGTTCAACATGGTCGAGCAGTCGATCGAGTTGGGCACGCAGTGGGTGGTGTTCGAGCCGAACGATCAGCGTCTGTGGAAGCGCGTGACGCGTGACATCGGTGCGTTCCTGCTCCGCCTCTGGCGCCAGGGCGCTCTGTTCGGCAAGACCCCCGAGGAGGCGTTCTTCGTCAAGTGCGACGACGAGACCAATCCTCCCGAGGTGATCGACGCCGGCCAGATGATCTGCGAGATCGGCATGTGCCCGGTGAAGCCCGCGGAATTCGTGATCTTCCGTATCGGCCAGATGCCGGCGGGTGGTGACGTCAGCGAGTAGCAGGACGGGTGACGCGTAGCGTCGGGACCCGTCCGCTACCCTGAGCGAGCTTGCCGCGAACGCGGCAGGCGAGTCGAAGGGTCTCCGGGGGTTACGGCGACCGCGTGCGGACTGAAGGGCGACCGCCCGGCGTCTTCGAGAGGAGGCGTCGGGCGGTTGTCGTTTTGCGGAGGTCAAGATGGGCGGCTTGCGCAAGTTGCGACGGACTCAGGATGTGGCGATCCGCAAGAAGCTGGCGGCGATGGGACCGTTGAGCGAGGCGCTGCAAGCCTTGGGCCAGCGGTTGTTTCCCGAGATCGACACGCTGGCGATGGACGCAGCGGAAGCCGAACAGCACCTGAAGTTCCTGGCTGCGCTGTGGAACATGGTGGTGTTGGCGCGACTGCAGCCGGAAGACCTGCCCGCGTTCCTCGCCGAAATGGCTGCACAAACAGGCACGGATATCGAGATCTTGCATGCGACGCTCGAAGACGGCTTGGCGGTGCACCTCGACGAGTTCCCGCAGGACACGCGCCGCGTCATGGACGTGGTCGTGCGCGTCGACGAGACAGCCGGATTGCACGTGAAGGTCGTGGGCGCGCTGGCAGTGTAAAAGCTTCTGCCTGTCGGGCGGCCGCCGTCACGCGGCCCGCAGCACCGCCGACGCAACTGCCGCCGGCAGGTCCACGGCCACGAATCGCACCGCGGGGTACAGGTAGTCCTCGCCCGATTCGTCGATCACGCGCAGGAGGCCGTGCCGTTCCGCATCACCGTCGCTGATTCGCACATAGATCTTGCGAACTTCCAGGGCAGCGGGATAGTCGCTGTTGTCCACGCAAATCAGGAGCTGGGGTGCGGCGGTAGTCATCATGGCTCTTCCTTCAGGATCCGCTTGATCTTGATTTCACGCCTGCCGACTCCGGTCGCCTCGTACCAGTGCAACTCGGCGTGTACGTGCGCGCCGTCTTGCAGCCGGATCATCGCATAGCCCTTGCGCTTGCGCCACCGCCCGATGCCGTACTGTTTGCGCAACCTCGTGACTTCGCGGATAGCATTGCCGTAGGCGATGGTTTCCAGCCCTGTGATTGGACCGACGACGACGAACTCCATCAGGCTAGGCCCTGCAATGCCTTTCGAACCGCGTCCAGGTTCATTTTGCCCTTCACTTCCGCTCGCTCGGCGAGAAAAGGCTGAGTTGCACTGCTGCTTCGCGCGCCGCGTCAATGTCGCCAGTGCGCAAGGCTTCGACCAGGCGATGCCGAGGACTGCTCTGCTCAACGACCATGAAGTCGAGGAGTTCGACGCCCAGGACTGACGCCAGACGAGCAAGCACCTCCAGCGTCGGCAATGCCCGGCCAGACTCGACCTTCGACAGGTAGCCCTTGCTGAGCTCGCAGGTCCACGCAAGCCGCTCCTGGGTGATAGCCCTTTCCTCACGCAGGTTTCGCACACGCGCACCGATTCGCCGAGCGAGGTCCGAGTTGTCGCGCGCATGCCGCATCGCTTGACCTTACGGCCAAGGCGTGGTGCCATGGTTTCTTGTGAGGAAACCTTTTTCAGCCAGAGCGGCCTCGCGCCGGCTGGCTACGGAGTGTGCCATGCTCGTCGCCCTGATCTTGGTCTTGCTGGCCTCGCTCGCCCTCCTCCTGTTTGGGATTCTTGCACCGCCGGCACAGATCTACTTCAAGAAGGAGGACCGGACCTCTCGTCGCGCGATGAAGGTATTTGGCTCGACGGCGGCGGTTGCGCTTCTGCTAGCCATGGTCATCGCACCGAGTCCATCTGCGACCACGGCGGCAGTTCCGTCGGCGCCATCAGCGGGGATTCAAGCTGCGGTGGCTGCTCCGGTTCCTGCGGCTGGCGCGGAAAATCTGCGCAACGCCAAGGCTTTGATTGACCGCATGGCCGGCGATCTGGAGAAGATGACGACCGAAATCGAGGCAGCGAGCAGCGACCAGGTCAAGATCAAGGCCATCGGCGACAAGTTCAAGGCCCAGGCCGAGGGCATGAAGTCCGAGGGCGAGGCCCTGCGCAAGCTGCTGACCGAGGCCGAGAACAAGGAGTTGGAACGCTACGCGAAGGAGAAGATCGCGCCGCTGACCGACCGCCTGCTCGCCGCGATGATGAAGGCGCAAGCTGCGGCGCAAGCTACAGCCCCGGCAGCAGCAGCCCAGCCCGCAGCGCCAGCGGAAGAGGCACCGAAGATCGAGGTCGAGCCAGCCACAGACCCAGGGATCGCGGTCTGCAAAGACGACGCAAGCGGGAAGTTTGGCCGAATCCTCGAGCGTCTGGACCGCGAGTGTGACAAGAAGACGGAAATCCAGAGGAAGGCATTTCGTGAGCAGAAAGAGCAGGAATTCGCCGCGGCAGGGTATTGCGGCAAGATCAGTGGCAGAGTCAGGGACGTCGGGTCAGGATTTCACATGGGCTGCAAGGCGCCCGAGGGGCGGGGCGCATACATCAGCCTCGAGAACATCGACGGGGTTACGTTCCGTAATGCGCAAGTCTTCTTCCCGGAAGAGGAACTGAGCAATTATCAGAACGTAAACAAGGGCGACAAGATGACGCTGGACATCGTGGCCTACGGCGTCGACCTCGTGCTGAACGGCTACATTTGCGGCGTGCCGCGTTGAACCATGCTGGCAACGGTTCGGTCGGCACAGCTCGGCCGCTTCATGGCGTTACGTCGAAGTCCGGTCGCGCCAAAAAACAGAACACGGAACCGAATCTAGTACCCGTCGGTCGGTTTCGCCTGTAGCTCCTCCTTTGGCAAGCGACAGAGCTTGCCCTTGCGCCTCGACGCCTCTCCGCTGGCGAAACGAGGTCACCATGAAGCTCAACGCCATCGTTCATGCTCAACCTTCATGAGGCCATCGAAGGCTGCCTCTCGGTTCCGGTCGAACTGCCGTTGAGCGCTCCAAACGCTTGGGTGGTTGAGGTCGCCGCATGAGTTCGATTCCCGGCAAGGATCCCTGCCGGACGGTGGGCGGGGGCGCGGCGCAAGAGGTCGAGATGGAAGAGCAACGAGATCATCGAACTGCAGCCTTCCGGTCTGACCTTATCGCGGTGTACCGGCAGCACGGTCCGGCGCTGGGGCACGAGGGCACGCAAGGTGCGTTCGAGATCCGCAAACTGTCCGACGAACTCGTGGAACGGCTCGAGCAGGCGATCGACCGGACGGCGGAGGAATCAGCGCCGGAATCATGACGAATTGGACCCGCGGGCAGTTCTCAGGCCACCATGCCCTCGACCGAAAACCGCCCGAGATCCGCGCGTTCCTTCGCATGTTCGAGCGTTATGGCGCAGACCCGCCCGTCCGAGTCCAGGTCCAAAAGGGTGTCATCGTCCAGGTCGCGGGTCTCCGCCACCGTCGCGTCGCGCAGTTCGATGTAGAGGGTGTCGGTGTCTTGGAAATACTTGATCTTCATGGCTTGAACCCCCGATCGAAGAACGCGTTGTGCACGGTCTCGCCGTCCGGTAAGAGCACGACTCGCAGGATACGCCCTTCCGCTTCGGAAATCGCGCCCCAGCGGCGGATGCGGCCATCGGCTTGAATCTCTTGCCGGAGCGGCTGGGTCACGACTTGCTCGATCCAGGCGACGGCGATCGGAGAGCGATCCGGCCGCTGGCGCATCGTCAGGAAATAGCCGGTGAACTTCAGCTGCATGCGGCGTACTCCCGGAAGCTCCCGAGCGTAGTCACGTTCGTTGAGCGCCGCAACGATCGGACCGGGCCTGCGCCCCGGTCGGCATCCACGCCCGGGCTTGCGAACACCGCTGGAACCCGCCTACGCTGTGCGGGAGGTTCCCATGGCCCTCCACGACGAACTGCTGCCCGAAATCGTCAAGCGTATCCGGGCGCTCGATCCGGAAGTCCAGAAGATTCTCCTGTTCGGATCGCGAGCCCGAGGCGACGCGCGCGACGACGGTGATTTCGACCTCGTCATCATCACCGATGCCGACGACACGAGGCCGCTGTGACCGTCGAATTTTCACGCCACGCTCGTGCAAGAATGCGGCTGTACCGGATCGCCGAAGCTGAGGTTCTTGCGGCGATCGAAGGCGCAACGCTCACCGAACTTCAGCCCGATGGTCACGTGGCTGTCGTAACGGCGGGGCAGCCGAAGTTCGGCGGCCTCCCGCTGAAGGTGGTATACAGGGTGCTCGGGGCGGCGCACTTCTTGGTGGTGACCACGTTCCCGTTCAAGGGCAAATTGCCGAGGTCCTGATGCGCGTAGACTATGATCCCAAAGCGGATGCTGTGTACATCCGCCTATCGCGCGCGCGCCCGGACGGCGCCGTGGAGATCGCACCCGGCGTGCATGCGGACACGACCGCGGAAGGACGCCTGGTCGGTATCGAGATCCTCGGGGCAAGCGGGCACATGGACTTGGGCGAAGTGTTCAAGTACGAACTGAAGGTGGCGGGGGCGCGGCGCAAGAGGTCGTAATGAAAGAGCAACGAGATCATCGAAGCGCAGCCTTCCTGTCTGACCTCATCGCGGTGTACCGGCAGCACGGTCTGGCCCTGGGTCACGAGGACACGCAAGGTGCGTTCGAGATCCGCGAACTGGACGGCGATCTCGTGGAATGGTTGGAGCAGGCGATCGACCGGCGAGTGAAGGAATCAGCGCCGAAATTGTGACGAACGCCAGCATTTTCGGAATCATGCGCAGTTTTCCGCTACTAGAGGGTGTCCGTGTCGTGGACCGTGTGCGGCGTGCGACGCAGGGAAGAGGCGACAGAGCCCAATATAACCTATGAATTTGGTGTGACTGTTGAAGGCGAGTGGGCCTGAGCCGGAGCCGTGGGCGGAGCCGGGCGGGCGGCGAACTGGCCGCGCGTCGTCCTGTAAAGAGATCCTTCGGGGGCTTCGAGCGCTATGCGCTCGAAATTC
>CAYHHL010000008.1:0-56193 GCA_964356325.1 uncultured Enterobacteriaceae bacterium
GGCAACCCCTGCACCACCGATTCGTGCAGTCCGACCAAGAGTTGCCAGTATTCCGCCGCCAGCCCCGGGCTCGCTTGCCAGACCGGCGACGCTTGCCAGGACGCAACCGGCGTCTGTGCCGGCAAGGTCTGCAAAGGCAAGCCCGATCCGCAGATCGACGATCAGAACGACTGCACCAAGGACGAGTGCTCGGCTCCGAACGGCAAGAAGGTCATCACCCACGCTGCGTTGCCCGGCCAGCTCTGTGACGACGACTTGCCGTGCACCAAGGGCGACACCTGCGACACGCAAGCCAGTTGCAAGGGCATCGCCCTGGTCTGCAACGACGGCAACCCGTGCACCAGCGACGCCTGCGATCCGCTGAAGACCCAGCTCGACGGCAACGGCAAGCCCCTGTTCGGCTTTTGCGAGTACACCAGCCTGGCCAATGGCGCGACCTGCACCGACGGCAACGCCTGCACCACCCTGGACGCCTGCGCGGACGGCGCCTGCAAGGGCAAGGACTACCAGGTCACCGGCCAGTGCGACGACAAAAACGATTGCACCAACGACAGTTGCCAGCCGGGCGGCGGTTGCGTGCACACGCCCAAGGACGGCCAGTTCTGCAACGACGGCGACGTCTGCACCAACATCGACAAGTGCAGCAACAGCGTGTGCAAGGGCGTGGCCAAGGACTGCAAGGATTCCAATGCTTGCACCACGGACAAGTGCGACGCTGCGAGCGGCAGTTGCAGCCACGCCGAGTTCAAGGGCCCGTGCGACGACGGCGACGCCTGCACCCAGAATGACGTGTGCGAGGGCGGTGTTTGCGACGGGTCCAAGATCAACTGCGACGATCTCAATCCCTGCACCAACGACATCTGCGACACCCAGAAGGGCTGCCTGCACGTCAAGGCGAGCGGCGGAACGCCTTGCGATGACGGACTTTCGTGCACCACCGACATGAACGGCAAGCCCGGCGGCGACTACTGCGACAACGGCGCTTGCGTCCCGCTCAAGGACGAGTGCAAGGCCTGCAAAGGCGACACCGAGTGCAAGGGCGAGGACGACAACGACTTCTGCACCGGCATCGTCAAGTGCATCACCGGCCACCCGACCAAGCCCTTGGTTTGCGCGGTGGACGTCAAGACCGTGGTCAAGTGCGACGCCAGCAAGGACGGCGAATGCGCGAAGAACACGTGCAATCCCGACAGCGGCTCGTGCAGCGTCCTGCTCAAGAACGAGGGCGCGCCGTGCTCGGGTGGCGACAAGTGCGTGGACAACGCGACCTGCACGGCTAGCGGCACCTGCGTCGGCGTGGTCACCGTCTGCGACGACAAGAACCCGTGCACCGACGATTCCTGCGACAAGCTGAAGGGTTGCGTCTACAAGGCCAAGCTGGACGCGACCTCGTGCGACGACAAGAACGTGTGCACGCCGACCAGCGTTTGCCAGGTCGGCCAGTGCGTAGGCTCGGAGAACACGTGCTTTTGCAACAACGACGACCAGTGCAAGGAGTTTGATGACGGCGATGCCTGCAACGGACTGGTGAAGTGCCTGGCCGATCCCAAGGGCGGCGCGCAAAAGCTGTGCCAGCAGGCCGCCAACTCGGCGGTGACCTGCCCGGCCTTGGACAACAAGCCTTGTCAGGCCAACGCTTGCGACGCGAAGGACGGCAAATGCGTCGCGGTGCCCAAGAACAATGGCACCGCCTGCAACGACCAGAACGCCTGCACGGTCGGCGAGACCTGCTCCTCGGGCACTTGCGCGTCCAACAAGCAAATCGACTGCGGTGACGCCAACTTGTGTACGGTGGACGTGTGCGACAAGGTGTTCGGTTGCGCCAATGCACCCACCGCCAAGGGCGGCCTGTGCGACGACGGCGACGCGTGCACCAAGGTCGACAACTGCGACGAGAACGGCAATTGCGTCGGCACCAAGCTCAGTTGCGACGACGGCAACGCTTGCACGATCGATCTGTGCGACAAGACCGTGGGCTGCAAGTCCTTGATCGAAGACGGTTCGGTATGCGACGACGGCGATCCGTGCTCGCTCAAGGACGCCTGCAAGGACGGCAAGTGCGCGGGCGAGGCGTTGAACTGCGACGACAAGAACAGTTGCACCGTGGACGCATGCGACGGCAAGGGCGGCTGCAAGAACGTGCTGATCGAGGGCAAAGACTGCACCGACGGCGATAACTGCACAGTGGCGGACACTTGCGTCGCGGGCCAGTGCGTCGGCAAGGTCAAGAGCTGCGATGACAACAACCCGTGCACCGAGGACGCCTGCATCAAGGGGTCGTGCGTCATCACCCCGTCGGTGAACAAGGCCTGCGACGACGGCAACGCCTGCACCTACCAGGACATCTGCGACCTGAAAGGCACCTGCGCCGGCAAGGTCTTGGACTGCACCACCAACTCCGTGTGCCTGGTGAACCTGTCGTGCTCGCCGGTCACGGGCTGCACCAACGTCACCAACGACGGCAAGCCCTGCAGCGACAATGACTCTTGCACCCTCAGCGACACGTGCGCGGGCGGCGGTTGCCAGGGCGTGAAGCTGAATTGCGACGACAAGGACGTGTGCACCGCGGACAAGTGCGATCCCAAGATCGGCTGCCAGGTCAGCCAGAACCTGTGCGACGACCTCAATCCGTGCACGATCGACACCTGCGACAAGACCGCCGGCTGCAAGCACGAAGTGGTCGAGGGCGCGGCATGCGACGACGGCGACAAGTGCCACGAGAAGGGCCAGTGCTCGGGCGGCAAGTGCCAGACCCAGAACGTCAAGTGCGACGACAAGAACGGTTGCACGCTGGATGGCTGCGACGCCAAGACCGGTTGCGTCTTCCTGGCCGGCGACGACACCGTGGTGACGTGCGACGACAACAACCCTTGCACCAAGGATACTTGCAGCGCGGGCGAGTGCACGGCCTCGGACACCGTTTGCGACGACGGCAATCCCTGCACGGTCGATGCCTGCGACAAACTCAAGGGTTGCGTGGTCACCGACGCCAAGGAAGGCGCGAGTTGCGACGATGGCGAAAGCTGCACGAAGAACACGGTTTGCCAGGGCGGCTTCTGCTCGGGCGGCTCGAACTCGTGCGCGAACTGCGCGGCGGACAAGGACTGCGACGTCTACGACGCGACCGGCAACAACAAGTGCGACAACTCGTACGCCTGCAAGTTCAGCACGGTGCTGGCCAAGAAGGTCTGCGTGTTCTTGCCCGATCCGGTCACGTGCGACACCTCGACCGACACGGAATGCACCAAGAATTCGTGCGCCCTGGCGACCGGCAAGTGCCAGGCCACTGAAGTGCTGAACGGCACCCAGTGCGAGGACGGCAAGGGTTGCACGGTCAGCGACACCTGCACGGGCGGCAAGTGCCTGGCGGGTCAGCCCAACGACTGCAAGGGCGTCAAGGACTCGTGCAACGACGCGAAATGCGTGGAGGATGCCACGAGCAAGGACGGCTTTGCCTGCGTGGCGTTGCCCAAGATCGACTTGACCGTGTGCGATGCCGACGGCAGCGGCTGTACGGCCAACGACGCCTGTTCACAGGGTAAATGCATCAAGGGCACGCCGGTCGACTGCACCGGCGTGGCCAAGGTGTGCGAAGTGGCGACCTGCAAGTCCACCGGCGCCACCAGCTTCTCGTGCGCGGTGGCCATGGCCGTGGACAATACCCCGTGCGAAGACGGACAGTTGTGTACGGACGGCGACTTCTGCAAGGGCGGCAAGTGCACCGCCGGCACCAAGCCTCACGATTGCTCCAGCGTGGCAGGCATTTGCGCGACAGGCTTCTGCGACAAGGCGGGCAACGCCGGGACCGGTGCGTGCGTGCCTCAAGCCCAAAATGAAGGCAAGACCTGCGACGCGGACGGCAACGGTTGCACCACTTCGGACAAGTGCATCGGCGGCACCTGCGTACCGGGCCTGCCACCGGATTGCGACGCCCAGTCGAGCAGTTGCACGACCGGCGCGTGCAAGTCCAACGACGCGGGCACCTACCAGTGCATCGGCGCGCCCAAGGCCGAGAAGCTGCCGTGCGAGGCGGACAACGACGGCTGCACGATCGGTGACTCGTGTTCGAGCGGCAAGTGCGCCGCGGGCATCAAGAAGGACTGTTCGAGCATCACCAGCAAGGACGGCTGCCAGGTCGGCACCTGCAAGTCCTTGGGATCCTCGCAGAACACCTGCGTGATCGCGCCTGCCCCGACGGGCCAGACCTGCGACTCGGATGGCAACGGCTGCACCAAGGGCGACACCTGCAACAAGGACGGCGCGTGCATTCCGGGCGCGGCGGTGGACTGCCTCGCGTTTGGTGGATCGTGTTCGACCGGCGTGTGCAGTTCGACCGGTGCCAGCACCTTCACGTGCAGCGGCACGGCCAAGCCCGACGGCGCCGCTTGTGACGGCGACTTGAACGGCTGCACCGTGGCCGACAAGTGCAAGACCGGCAAGTGCGTCCCGGGCCCGGCGCCCGACTGCAGCGCCAAGGCCGGCACCAACGTCTGCCTCGTGGGCAAGTGCTTGAACAGTGGTTCTGACAAGTTCCAGTGCGACGCCTTCCCGGTCACCGACAACACGCCGTGCGACAAGGACGGCAGCGGTTGCACCGTGGACGACAGTTGCCAGTTGGGCTTCTGCACCGCGGGCGACTTGCAGACGTGCTCTGCATTCGCAGGCTTGTGCGGTGACGTGAAGTGCGATTCGACCGGCACCAACGCGTACAAGTGCACGGTCACGCCCAAGGAAAGCTTCCCGGCGCTCGATCCGCCGGTCGCTTGCACCACGACGGACACGCCGCCCAAGTGCGACCTGGGCTACACCTGCGTGCTGCAGAATGCGACGACCAAGGCGGGCGTTTGCGCCCCGAAGGCGACTGTCTACTGCGATGACAAGGACTTGTGCACGCTGAACGACGTGTGCGTCAGTGGCAAGTGCAAGGCCGGCATCCAGAAGGACTGCGACGACAAGGACCCGTGCACGCTGGACGCCTGCAAGTTGGGCAAGTGCTCCAACACCGTGATCGCGGGCTGCGTGTCTTGCGTCAATGAGGTATTCGACCCATCGTCGTCCAGCAACTGGCTGGCGTTGTCTGACGACCCGACGTACGTCTCGTGGGCTGACTCGGACAAGAACCCGTTCGCCGGCAATGGCCACATTCGCGCGACTTGGAAGGGACCGCCGGCCGTCGCGCCGAAAGTGCCCGGAGTCAGTGCGACCTACAAGTATCGGCGCATGTACGTCGAATCGAGCTTGACCGCGCAGATGGACTTCAACCTGGCGATGACGGTGGCGACACAGGAGTGCGGATACGACGACTTCAGCGTGTGGATCAACGGGGTCAAGGTGCTCGAGCGGTGCGCCTCCACGGACTCGACCAAGTTGTTGCCGGGCAGCAAGTACGAACACGTCGTGGTCGACCTCGCGCCGTACGCCGGTTCGCACATCGACTTCGAACTGCGCGCGATGGCGGGTATCGACCCGACTTCGAGCGGAACCATCGATGTCGACAGCGTGCGCGTCACTGGTGCCTGCGGACCTGGCTGTCTGGGCGTGAACTTCGAGCCGATCGAGGGCGCCGTCGATAACAGCGGTCAGCCGATTCTGGAAGTGCTGCCGCAAACGGCGCTGGTGTCCTCGTCGACGAGCAGCTACATGGCTTGGAACTCAATTGTTACAGGTGGTCACACGCTCGTTGGCTTGATGCAGGCAAAGTACAAGGGGGCTCCTCCGGGCGGCGTGGCGCAGACGGCGAGTCTGACCATCAAGTCGGTGCGGCCCATCCCCGGTGACAAGCTGTGGTTTGCCGTGAAGTCGACGGGCGTTGCGGACACGGGGTGCACGGGCGACGATCTGGTTGTGACGTTGGGCGGCAAGGAGATCTACAAGCGCTGCGACGACACGAACAACTGGAAGACCGAGTCCGTGGACCTCGCAGCCTATGCCAGCCAGACGGTGGACCTCGTGTTCACGGTGACTTCGGGCAAGACCGGCACGAGCGGCGGTACGTTCGAAATCGACGACGTCGCGATTGCGGGTAATTGTACCTACGCTTGCTTCCACGAGGCATTCGACTCGATGTCCGAGTGGACCACGACCGCGAGCAACCCGCCGAATTTCAAAGCTTGGACTTCGATCGCCGCCAATCCGGCGCCGCCCGTCAGCCCACCCAAGGTCGCGTTTGCCGGCTTTGACAAGGCGGCGACTCCAGGCCTCGTGCCTCAGTCCATCGTGTCGGCGCACTCGAAGAAGTTCACGCGGATTTCTGTGCTCGGCGCGACCTACAGCTACAACATCAACGTCTTCGCGGCGACAGATACCTGCAAGACTGGCGGACTCATGCTATTCCGCGCGTCGACCTCGGCCGCCGTGCCGGCAACCAAGCCAGCGGACTTTCAGAAGGACGTCGACGGAAACGTCACCTTCGCGACGGCGTGCGTCTCGACGTCAGGTTGGAGCGGCGGCCCGTACGTGAACGACCTGGACAAGCGACTGTTGGGCAGCAGGTTCAGGATGAGCATGCACATGCTCGTGGCCGACAAGGCCACCGCTGCCAAGGTGTTCGTCGACGACTTGACGATCATGTGTAAGTAAGCGTGGTTGCCTGCGAGCAGGCGCTCCGGGATGGGCGGTCTAGGCTCAGACCGGCGGGGCAACCCGCGTCGTTTCCCAACCTTGCGGCAAGGGCCAGGGTTCCATGATGCCCGCGGCCGTCCAGAAGTCCGGCGGTGGTGGCTGCACGATGCGTTGCACCTTGCCAGTGCCCGGATCGCGGACCTGCAACTGAGCGGCATGCAAGCCGATGCGCTGCGGCGGCGTCGATTGCGGCACGTCCCCGTACTGCAGATCGCCCGCGATGGCGCCAGTACTCCACGCAAGGTGGACGCGGACTTGATGCGAGCGCCCGGTCTCGAGTTCGACCAGCACCAGGGCGAGGCCTGCTTCGGCATCGAACAGCAGTGGCAGTAAGTGGGTCACTGCCGGCACGCCCGTTGGTCCGATCGCCATGAAACCAGGACGGATCTCGACCAGGGGCTCACGGATCGTCTGGGCCTGCACCGGCAGCGTGGTGCGAACGAGGGCGAGGTAACGGCGGTGCGCGGTATGTTCGCGAAACTGACCGGCGAGGTCGCTCGTCGCCTCCGGGTCCAGGCCGAAAATCACGAGACCCGAGACGTCGCGATCCAGTCGGTGCACGTCGCCAGGTCGGGTGCCTTGCGCCACGTCGGTGCGCGTCGACCACCAGCGCTGAACGCGAAGATTCAGGGCATCGCCACCGCGGGGAGGCGGCTGCGTCGGCAGGCCCGCGGGCTTGTCCACAACCAGGATACGTGTTGATTCAAAGACTACCGTGACACCGCCGCCGCCAACCCCGGTTCGGTCCGGCGCGGGAGGCAGCACGTGGATCGATTGGCCCGCACGCACGCGAGTACCCGGGGCCCGCTCCCGCTTCTTGTCGACGTAAACGGACCCCGCCGCCACTACGTGCTGCGACCGACTGCGCGGCCAGGTCGTCGCCGTGGAAATGACCACGTCCAGCCGCGCGCCGTCCTGCGCTGGCGTCACGACCAGACGGTGTTCCTCGTCGACGTTGGCCACGGTGCCTCCTGAGGCGATCAGTAAAAATCTGATTTTTGCTGATCATACTCTGTTGTTTGCTGGGTCGCCGAGCGCGCAGATGCGGTCGCGCCGGCTCCTTCAGAGGTCGTTTTGCGTATTTTACTGATCCCGTGAATTCGGGGCAGTGTTCCGCAAGCGCAACGCACTGCGACGCCAAACGGACGGCCGCTCCCCATTGCGGGTTGCCGTGCGGTTGCCACAATTACTTGCTTTGCACCGGCACCTGCAGTTCGACCGTGAACTCGTCGGTCTTGGGGTCGGGACGGTCAAAGTAACGGATCGCAGGACGCCCCGTGCCCTTCACCGCGGCCAGGAACTTCTGCAACTCCGCCCGCAACTGGCTTTTCGGCACGCGCATCACTTGGCTGGCTATGGCGGGCTCAGCGGGAATCACGGTCAGACGCTGGCGCAACGCTTCGTTGGCCGACCCGGCGGAAGGCGGCACAGCGAGCCAGAGTTCGACCCCCTGATCCAGCGCGGGCGGACTGCCGAACACTTCGTACAGTTCCGTTTGCTCCCATTGCTCCCACGAAAACAGGTTGTCCACCGAGGCGGTCGGATTTTCGGCCGAGTACGTACCGGCCTCGATGCGCACGACCACGAGAGGTGGACGCGCCACCACTTGGATGGGCAACAACTTCGTGAACGCGGGCGGCTTCATCCGCGAGGGCTCGATCGATGGCTTGACGCTCGTCACCCGGTCCGCGAACGTGGCGATCGGCGTCTCGGCCATGTCGTCGTCGTACAGGCTGATCCGGCGCATCGTCGGAATCTGCGCATGACCAATGGTTTGCCTCTCAGAGAGCGCAACGTTGACATTGTGCGCCGAGAGCCGCATCACTCGCCCGGATTGAGGATCGATGAACAGCGTGGATTCACCCAGATTCGGCGCCAAGTAGAGCAGCGTGTTCGTCAGTTGCCCGTCCATCTGCGCACCGCCGGCCAACTTCATTTGCCAAGGCGGACCCTGCAGCGGGAGCAGTGCCGTGGCGACGTGTGCCAGGCCGGTCGCGACCAGGATTGCGCGCTCGCGACGCTCGCAGGGCAGGACGATTTGCCCCTTTTTCAGCCAGCACGTGCCGTCGACCAGGCCTTGCTGTTCGCCGGTTTGCTTGTTCATGATCACGACGTTACCGTGTTCGTCACACAGCGCCTCAAGCGCCGCGCTGCCCTGCGAACCCACCCGGAACAACTCGTACGTCGCACGCCGGAAGTTGTCGAGCCCGCGCACGCCGCCCGCCTTGTCGATCGAGAGTTGGAGCACGCGCGGACCATCGGCCACCGACCGCGCGTAGACCGCCATGCCCTCGGGAACTGGTGCCCCCGCCGCAGTCGGCGCTTCCGGCGCGTCGATCGGGGCCGGGAGCACAACGTGAATCGGCTGTGGTTTTAGCGGATTGACGGATGGTGCAGTCGGTGGTTCAACGGGTGCTTGGGCTTGCGGAGTCGGCGGGGGTGGCGCGATCGGCCGAGGATCTTGCCCCGACCGCCACAGAACGGCCGCCACGACGCCTAGCGCCGCGATGAGGGCCAGCGCAATCCTGGGGTTCTTCATGTCCGGTTCCTCGAGCACGTGGACGCCGAAAGGACGTCGGGCGCGCGAAGATGATGGCTGGAGCTCGACGCCAGTGCAAGGATTCGACCGCCTGAAGCGAGGATTCGATCGGCGATCGCGTGGCGGTGAGCAGCTGATATTCGCTTGACGCACTGTGGCGCGAGGCGGTCTAATTCCGCGGCGCATGAGGCTTGACGTGCCGCAATGGATACTCCGGCTGGTACTGGTGGCCGCGATGGCCATCGTAGGCTTTGCCGCGTCCAGACTTGCGGTGCCCGCCCGGCTGCCCTCGGCGGTGCCAATCACGGTCGCGCGGACTTTGTCGGCCCAAGCCCAGGTCGTGGCCGAAGTCGAGGCGGCTTTTGCACGCAGCCCCGGGCAGGCGATCATTCATCTCGGCTACGGCGACGGTTCTCTGGCGGTGCATCTGGCCGACGTGGCCCGCGGCGAGCGGTTCGACGTCATCGTCCTGTCGGATGTCCTGGATTCGCTCCTGGATCCGATGCCGCTGCTGCGCGCCGTGGGGGCCGCGCTGGTGCCAGGAACGGGTCGGCTGGTCCTGGTGCAGCCGCGTCTCGAAGAACGGTTCGTCGCTGGTGATTTCGATGCCGCCTTCGGCAGCGCGTGGCAGGAGGGCGCCACATCTGCTTCCCCAACAACGGCGCTGCAGGCTTTGCGCGCCGCGGTTTGGCAGCGCCTGCGCCCGACGACCCGGGCCGTTCTTGCTGCCGCACTTGCCGCTGACCTGCCAAACGACGTGCGTGACGCCCTCGCCGCCGACTTCAACGTGATGCTGGACGATCGCAGCCTGGTCCCGGCGATCAACACGGCGCTCGGCGCGAGCGGCAGCGGCGTGGCCCAGGCGCTAACCCGTTGCCTGTCCTTGGCAGACACCACGGTGCTGCAGTGGTTGGTGTTGAACTTCGACGACCAAGGGATCTTCGAGCCCAGTGGACCGCTGCTGTCGCCGGTGGCGCAGGCCGCGTTGCACACGGTCAATGCGCTTTCTCTCGCGCCGTTGTTCAGGCCCGAAGGTCGCATGCAGGCGGGCGTTGCCGCGGCGGGGCTATTCCTGTCTGAAGCTGGGCTGGTCCGCCGTTTGCTGCGGGCCGGCTATCGACGCGTCGCCAGCCCGATCGAACCGGTGCAGGCCCTCGTGCTGGTCTTCGTGCGGGACGCGCAAGCCGGAGCCCGCCCTTGGTGAAGAATCCCTTCGTTCTCGCGGTCATCGGCTTGGTGGTCGGCGCGGTCGTCGGTCTCGCCACCAACGTCGTGCGCAGGACACCGTCGCCGCTGCCGGTTCGGATGAAGGCGACCGATGGCACGCAACGGCCCACGCGGCACCCGGGGTTGCCCGCCTCGCTGACGGAAGAGGAGCACGCGCGGTCGCTGCCTGCCAAGCTCGAAGCGCTGCACCATCCGGTGCGCCAGAGCCAGTTGCCGCCCGAGGCGATCCTGGCTGAGTTGCGCCTGCGGCCCGGCATGACCGTCGTCGACATCGGCGCGGGCGGTGGCCAACTCAGCTTCCCTATGGCGCGTGCCGTGACCCCGACCGGGCGGGTCTACGCCACCGACGTCGACGACCGCATCGTGCCGTTGCTGCAGGCGCGCGCAAAGCGGGAAGGCGTCGCCACCTTGACGCCGGTGCTCGTCGGGCCCGACTTTGACGCCTTCTACCGCGACAAGCAGTTCGACCTGGCAGTCATGTGTAGCAGTTTTGAGTATTTACGCTCGCCAAGCGACTTCTTCCGCCAGTTGCGGCCGACGATTCGCGCCGGCACGGGCCGCGTCGCCATTCTGCAGGCTCGGACCGTGGCGACTTACTTCGCCAGTGATTTTGGGGAGACACTGCGCAGCGAGGCCTTGCTCGCCGAGGGCGTTGACTCGCCGTTGGGGCGCCGCGTTCGGGCAGAAAACCTCGAGCGCCATGCCAGGCGCGTGCCCGGTGCGCCGGTCCAGCCCGGCGTCGCCGCCGCGCTCGCCGAGGATTTCAATCGCCTGCTCGACGACCCGCGCCTGCTGACCGAACTCGCTGCGTTCGCCACCGTGAAGAATCCCCGCGGCCGCGGGCTGTTTGTCGAACAGGGATTCGACGATGTAACGGTGGTCCGTTGGATTCTCCACAACTTCGACCGGATTGGGCTGTGGGACGAGCCGAAGGCCGAACTGGCGCCCCATGAGCGCAATGCGTTGCGCACGGTCAACTGGATTGCGCTGCTGCCATACTTCAGCGAGACATTGCCACGCGAATTTTTTGCCCGCGGCATCTATCTGAGTCCAAAAGGTATTACTCGTCGACTCGAGGCGGAGGGGTATCGCTTCGTACGCTCGGTCCCGATCCTGCAAGCGCACGACTTCCTGATTTTTGAAGCCGATCCGCGCCCACGCTGAGGCCGCCAGCAGGCCGCAACAGATCTTGACCGGCCCTGAGGTCGCGGCGCAGCGTGGCGTTGCGCGGTTCGGACAGGCAGCGCTGGACCTCGGACGTATAGAAGATGCCTTCGCCAACCAGGCGCGGCTTGCCGTCATTCCATGCCAGCCAGCCGCGGTCGGTCAGGGCTTCCCACCAGGGTGCGAAATCTCGGGCCAGATCGCGGCCGAATTCCGCGGCATAGGCGCTGGAATCCAGGTACGGGCAACCCTCCAGACCCTTGAGCACGTAAATGAGCTGCAGGTCAATGGGCGCAAACGGGAACATCGCGTCGGCGCAACTGCCGCCTGCGACGATACGGGCGTGGTAGGAGTCCCGGCCGATGATGTTCTTGAACGTGTGGCCTGGGTTGGACGGCGTGCCGGAAAGCAGCGAATTGGCGCCGTAGCCGATGCCGACGCGGTCGTTGTGCAGGATGTCACGATACATTTCGAGGAATTGGACCGGCGCCAAGTCTGACCTGCAGTAGTCGGTGTAGCCATCGGCGCGGTAGCCGAGGTCGAGCATCGTCTCACGACCAGCCATGAAAGCGTCGCGAGTGACCTCGGTGCGGGGCAACTCATGCTTCCTGCGCGCGAATTCCGAGTCGCCGCCCAGCGTCAAAGGATGGTTGACGATGCCCGAGACGCCCCACTCGTGCAAAGTGCGGATGTCGTCAACCACGTCCTGCGGGGTCTGTTCGAACCAGCCGGTAATGAGGTCGACCGAGCATTGAATCCCCCGTGCGCGGCAGAACTCGACGGTGCGCTGGATGTGCTCGCTGCGCTGGGTGCGGCCGCTGTACTTGATGAGGTGCGCCTTGAGGGTCTGGGCGCCGACGCTGATGCGGGTGACGCCCACCTCGGCGAGCGCTTCCAGGCGGCCCGGCGTGAACAGACCTGGCGTGCCCTCGAAGGTCGTTTCGCAGGCGGCTGGGATATCAAACGCGTCGTGCAGGCGGACGAACACCTCGCGGATGCTGGCCTCGTTGAGGATGTTCGGGGTCCCGCCGCCGAAATACAGCGTGCGCAGGGTCCGCCGCCCGAGCTGTGCCGCAACACAGTGCAATTCCGCATACAGGTCCGCGAGATAGGCCTCCACGTGCTGGTAAGAGTGGTAGTCCTCGCGCGCGAACAGGCAGAAGCCGCACGCCTCGGGGTCGGTCGGCGGACAGAAAGGGATGTGCAGGTACAGGTTCAGCGGGCGCTGGACGTCGACGGGCGCAAGGAGCTCCGTCAGGGACGTTCGCCCCGGTCGCCAGAAGCGCGGCGACGGGTGGCCGTACTGGATCTTGGTCCCGGGCTCGCGGCCGATATGTTCGTCCAAGTAGGCTGCCACGCTCGCAGAGGTCTGGGGAAGGAGCATCGGAGTCCTCGCGCGAAGGCAGTGTCAGGCCGGTCATCGTATCCGATCGGCGCCGCGGTAGCCACAATGTTGGGTGATCGCGTACCTGCGTGCAATCGACTGCTTGTCCGGCTGCCCAGGCTGTCCTAGGATGAAGCGGCATGATCCGACGTTGGCTCACCGTGCTCCTGCTCCTGCTCCTGGTCGTCGCTGTCGCGCAACCCTGCGAGGCGATGGACGCGCCCGCCGGCCCCGACACCGTCCAGCGCGTCCTCCAACCCCAGGTGGCGAAGCGCCTGGAGGCGGCGTTCGAGCGCGCGGCCCCCTCGTTTCGGTTGGACAGCGCCCGCATCGCCGCGGATCGGGTGCAAGTCCGTGTCTGTGCAGGCGATATCTGCCATGATCTGGTTCTCTCCGACGGTCGCGCGTGTACTGCGCCGCCTACGGGAGCATGGTGCGCAACCTGGCAAGGTGCTGCGCCTGCAACGGCCGATGCGTTGTTGAGCGCGCTGGCGGCCGACGCCGACGCCGAGGTGTGGCACGTCATCGCTGCACGTCCGCGACAACCACCGATCGTCGTGGCGCCGCCGCCGGCAAACCAGCCAGTTCCGCTGGGTGCTGCCCAGCCGAAACGAGATCCTGCCGATGGCCGAGCCGACACGGCAAGCGCCGCCGCGGTGGCGTTGCGTCCCGTGCTGAGCGGCGATGCGGCCGTTGATCCAGGCACTGATGCCGAGCGGGCCGCAACGGCGCGACTGCTGGTGATAGCTCTGCTCGTGGCAGGGGCTGCGCTGGCGGCCTTGCTGCGACTGCGCAGGCCCGCGCTGGGTGCCGGGGCGCAGCGATGAGACCCGTCTGCCGTCCCAGGGACGTCGGCAAGCCCCGAGTGTGCGGGATTCGGTTCCTGACGCTCGCCATCGCGCTGACCTTGGCAGGTTGTTCGACGCAACCTGTCGGCGCCAAGCCCGATGCCCTCGACACTGGCGCCACCAAGCCCGATGCTCTCGACACTGGCGCCACCAAGCCCGATGCTCTCGACACTGCCGCCGCGGAGTTCCTCGATGCAGACCAGGGTTCGGGCGCGGCGGACAGTGACGTCGCCGCAGCCCCGCTGGACGTTTCTGCCGAGGTGACCGACGTGTCCGGCCCGACTGTCGACACGGACGGGCCGGCGCTTGCCGACGCGGCTGTAGCCACTGTGGTCGATGCCAGCGAAGGGAGCGATGCCGACAGCTTGGCCGATAGTCTCGACGTCGTGGATGCCGCGGGCACCGAGCCTGAGGTGGGCGATGCCGACGCCAGCGGCGACACCGCGACGGGCGACGACGGCGGCGGCGTCGAATTGCCACCGGTGGCGCCCATCGATCCGACGACCCTGCCGCCGGCCGCCTTCACCGACGTCACGCTCGCCTACGGGATCGACCCTGGCAAGGCGCACAGCATCTGTGTGGCGGCCGCGGACCTCGACGGCAATGGCAGCGAAGACCTGGTCATGGTCGAACGCACGATGGGAAAAGCGAAAATCCATGCCGTACTGCTCGGTGGCGCCAAGCCCGCGCACGTCTTGACACCATTCGACACGACGCTTCTGCTGCCGACGACCGGGTGTACGCTGGTCGACATGGACAGTGACGGCACGCCTGACCTGCTCGTCGGTGGTCAGTCCGGCGCAGCACTGTACATGGGCGATGGCAAGGGCGGATTCGTCGACCAGAGTGCCAAGTGGTTGCCATTCATCATGGATTTCGAGTCATGGTCGCTGGCCCCGGTCGACCTCGATGGCGATGGAGATCTCGACCTGTTCATCGG
The DNA here is from genome assembly GCA_964356325.1 of uncultured Enterobacteriaceae bacterium. Lineage (GTDB taxonomy): Bacteria > Myxococcota_A > UBA9042 > UBA9042 > UBA9042 > CAYHHL01. Next base: position 14,724 of record CAYHHL010000008.1, read on the forward strand.
CGCCGGCTCTCCATCGTTCGACGCCTCCAATCCGGGGCCGGGACCAGCGTGCGGCTCGGATGACTGCGGCTACAAAGGCACTGACTTCGTTTGCGCGCTGGTGACCAAGCTGCCCAACGTCGGCCCTCTGCAAGATCGCGTGCTCATTCAGGGTGCCAAGCTGCCACTCGAGGATCAGACTCCATCGTGGAACGTGCCGCCAGCCGGCGTGCTCTCTGCGGGCCTGCCGGTCGACATCGACCTCGATGGCCTGATGGACGTCCTGGTCAGCGATGACTTCGGTGCGCACCGGCTTCTGCACAACGTGGGCGGTAGCTTCGAGGCCCACAGCGAAGACATTGGCTTCTACCCCTACGCGCACGGAATGGGCTGGGGCATGGGCGACTTCAACGGTGACGGCTTGGCCGACTTGATGCTCGCCGACGTCGGACCGTCGCCCTTGTACCTGCAAACCAAGGCGGGCCCGGGACTGCCGGTTTCGTTCGTCGACATGGGCGGCGCGCTCGGCGTGTGGGGACCAGTCTGGAGCGCAAGTATCTGGTCGCCCATGGTGGCCGACTTCGATCTCGATGGAAACGAGGACATCATGGTGGGCGGCGCCTTGAACACCCTGCCCGCCGACCTGGCCAAGGTCACCATGGGCTGCTCCAAGAACGGCAGTGAACCCTATGCTGGCCATCCCAACATCGACCTGATTTTCTTGTCGGAGGGTGGCAAGGGCTTCAAGGCACAGCAGTTTCCCACCGGCCCGACCTCGCACTTCATGGCCATTGCCCAGGCCGTGGTCGACATCGACGGCGACGGTGATCTCGACGTGCTGCAGTCGCGCCCGAGCCTGAACCTGACCTCGCGCATCCGCCTATGGCGCAACGATTTGCCCAAGAAAGGCAATGGGTTCCGCGTGCTGGTCAAAGGCAAGAAGGGCAACCTCGATGCACTCGGGGCCGTCGTCACCGCCAAGATTGGCGGGCAACTGCGCACGCGGTGGTTGACAGGCACCGGCGGTTTTGGTGGAAACCGCAGCCGGATCGCAGAGTTCGGATTGGGTCCAGCGACCAAGGCCACCGACGTCACGGTTTCGTGGCCCGATGGCAAGAAGACCTTGGTGGGCGAGGTGATGGGCGGGGCGAGCAAATCGGTGACGTGGCCGTAGCCGTCCGCTTTGATTCTCGATCTCTGCCTGTATCCGCCTGTATCTATCTGAATCTGCCTGAATCTGCCTACTTCCAGACTGCGAACTTGGTGACGCCCGACACTACGTCGCCCAAGACCGTCGTGGTGCCATCGGGCCACACCACCGTCACGTCGGTCGCCTTGTCGCTGCTGCCCAGGCCGAAGTGCGCGAAGCGGCTTGGTGTTCCGCCCCAACCGCCGGTGCCGTTGAGCCAGCGAGTGCGCACCTGTCCGCCAATCTTGGCCTTGACCATGGTGCCCAGGGCGTCTTGGTTCTTGCCCTTGCCCTTGACCACGACTTGGATGCTTTTACCCTTCTTGACCAAGTCGTTGCGCAGAATACGTATCCGCGAGATCGGCATCATCGTCGGGCCCGGGCGCGTTTGCACTACGTCCAAGTCGCCGTCGTCGTCGAGATCGATGAACCGCTGGTCGAGCAGCACGACGTGGGAGTACTGCCCCGCAGGCATCGCCGAGGTCGTCATCGCCTTGCCCGCACCATGCAGGAACAGCACGTCGATGCTGGTCTCGCCGGCAAACGGGTTCACGCCCGGCTGGGCCCGGCTCTCGTTGCAAACAGTAGAGAAATCAGCGGCCTTCTCCGGCGAGAAGTTGACCGAGATGCCGAGTTGCAGATCGTCCAGGCCGTCATGGTCGAAGTCCGCGACCAGGGGCGCCCACTCGCTGGCTCCCCACGTCGGCCACCAGACCCCCAATTCGCCACCTTTGTCGATGAATTGCACCGGTTTTCCAGGCTTGGCCTTGGTCTGAATGTACATCGGCGTCGGCCCCGATTCCGCCAGGACGACATCGAACAGGCCATCGCCGTTGAAGTCGCCGATCCCCCAGCCCATCGCGCCGGCATAGCTGTGGAAGCCAATGTCGGTGTCGTAAGAGGTGAAGCTGCCGCCGTCATTGTGTAAAACGCGGTGGCCGCCCATGTCGTCGCCGACCAACATGTCCATCTTGCCGTCGCCGTCGACGTCGATGGCTTGGCTGACCGTCTGCGTGCCGCCCGGGGGCACCTTCCACGCCTTGGTCTGGTCGCTCAGCGGCAACTGGTTGCCCTGGATGAGCACCCGATCCTGCAACTGCGGCGTCAACTTCAACGGCGGGTCGACGGTACAGACCAGATCGCAACAGGTGAACTCGCACTGCAGGCTGGTGCAAGGCGGCGGGTCCATCCCAGCACCGACGAAGATGTCGAGATCGCCGTCGCCATCGAGATCGACCGGAGACACGCTAAATGCCGCAAAATCACTTACGTAAGGCATCCATGTTGCCGTGTCGTCGACGAAACCGCCGGCGCCGTCGCCGAGATAGACTCCCGCGCCCGAGTAGCCACCGAACAGGAGATCTGGCTTGGCGTCGCCGTCCATATCCACGGCAGTACAGGCGAAGTTCGGTTGCATGACGGTGGTATCGAATTCCGAGAAGACGTGGGTAGGCGGGCCGGCGCCGAGCAGCACCGCGTGGATCTTGGCCTTGGTGCCGTTGCGTTCGACCACCACGAAGTCCTGACGGCCATTGCTGTCGAAGTCGGCGACGGCGACACAGGCCTCGTGGTTCTTGGCCGGATCGATGCCCAGGGAAGTCGTGATGTCGGCGAAAGCAGCCAGCGGCAGGGTCGCCGGATTCACGGGCTTGCCGGTCACGGCGTCGGCAGTCGCATCGGGGGCCTGGATATCGGCAGGCGCGGCGACGTCGATGGCGTCCGGTTCCGCGGCAATATCGGTAACGTCGGCAGAGGCGGTCCCTACTTCGGCCGTGTCGAGATCGGCTGCGGCAACATCGGCAACATCGGCAACATCGGCAACATCGGCAACGTCGGCACCGGCGGTCCCGACGTCGTCAACATCCGCTGCGTCGAGTTCGGCACTGTCCGCAACGACGGCGATGTCGGCCACGGTGGCCTGCGCGTCGGTAGTGTCCGGCACGTCCGCGCCGAGCTCGAAGCTGTCGCCCAACTCGTCCAACATGGACAGGTCCGCATCGCCGAGGCCGTCGGACGGGGCTGGTGCGCCATCTGCCACTGGTGGCGCCGCGTCGGCCAAGCTCGCGGTATTGTCAGCAGTCGCGTCGCTGACGTCTGCGGGCGCACTACCGTCGGGGACTTGCGTCGTTGTGCCGAGGGGCGCCACGACGGTATCGGAGTCGCCGGCCTGGCTGCCGGTGCATGCAGCGAGGCCGCACGCTGTCGTGGCCAGCGCCAGGATCCAACCGCGGAAACCGGCGGCATAGCAGCAAGACTTCAACGACGGAATTGTTGTTGCCATTGATTTCTCCGTCATCAAGCGCCGATCTGGGTCACGGCCAAGCCACTGCCTTCGTCTCGCCGGCGCCCACGTCGCCCACCTTGGTCTTGGCGCCATTGGGCCAGGTGATGGTCACGTCGGTCGCCTTGTCGGCGGTGCCAAGGCCAAAATGCGCGACGCGGCTTCGGGTTCCGCCAGTGCCACCCGTGCCGTTGAGCCAGCGCGTGCGCAAATGGCCGTCGATCTTGGCCGATACCACGGTGCCCAGGGCGTCGAGGTTACCCTTCTTGCCGGTGACTTTGACCAGGCAGCTCTTGCCCTTGTTGGGCACGTCGTTGCGCACGATGCGCACCATCGACGTCATGTTGACGTTGGGGCGGGTCTGCACGAGGTCGAGGTCGCCGTCGCCGTCCAGGTCGAGGACGCCCTGGGTCACCATTGCGAAATGCGAATACGGGCCGCTGGGAAACTGGTGCGCGGTAAAGGTCGAACTGCTGCCGTTCGACAAGAACAGGACGTCCGGGTTGGGGTGGCCAGCATACGGCTTCTTCGGCGTACCCGTGCAACCGGCAGCGACTTTGGGGAATTCAGCCAGCGTGGTCGCAATCGAAATGCCGAGCATGATGTCGTCACGGCCATCCTGGTCGAAGTCGGCCACCAGCGGCGACCAACTGCTTGCGGCCCATGTCGGTCCCCAGACTCCACGCGCGCCGCCGTCGTCGATGAAACCGACTGGTTTACCTGAACTTGCCTTGACCTGCAGGTACAGCGGATTCGGCCCGGCGTCGGCCATGACCAGATCCGCCAGGCCGTCGCCGTTGAAGTCGCCGATGCCCCACCCCATGCCGTGGCCATAGGCGTGAAAGCCGATGTCTTCGCTGTGGGCCTCGAAGCTGCCGCCCAGGTTGCGCAGCAGGCGGTGGGCCCCGAAGTCGTCGCCCACCAGGACGTCCATCTTGCCGTCGGCGTCCACGTCCGCCGGCATGGCGTTGGACCAGATGCCGCCGGCGGGAACCTTCCAGGCCGTCGTGTCGTCGGTCATCGGCAGCTTGGCGCCTTGGATGAGAACGCGGTCCTGCAGTTCTTGCGGCGACTCTGGAAACGGCATCGCCATGGTGCAGATGAAGTCGGTGTCGTCATAATCGCAAGTCAGCGATCCGCAAGCAGGTCCGCCACCGTCGGGCGTGACCGGGGTGACACCGGCGCCCACGAAGATGTCGAGGTCGCCATCGCCGTCGAGATCGACCGGAGCCAGCGTCAATGTTGCGAAATCCATGATGAAGGGTAGCCATTTGGCGCTCTGGTCGACGAACCCGCCCTTGCCGTCGCCCATGTAGAGCGCAGCGCCAGCGTGGCCACCGACCAGCAGGTCGAGTTTGCCGTCGCTGTCCATGTCGACCAGCGAGCACCCCGTCGTCGGCAAGAGCAGCGAGGTGTCGAACGGCGTGAACACGTGCTGGACCTTTGCGCCGCCGAGCAACACGGTGTGAATCGTCGCCTTGGTCGTGTCCAGCTCGATGACGAGGAAGTCGTCCTGGGTGTTGCCGTCGATGTCGCCGATGCCGACGCAAGCACCGTGAATCTTCATGGGGTTGATAGCGAAGGCGGCAGTCACGTCGGTGAAAGGTGCGATCGGCAACGAGGTCGGATCCTGCGGGCCGATCTTCGGCGGCGCCGCGTCGACTTCGGCTGCCTTGCCTGAATCCTGGTCGCCAGCGTCGACTGCCACGGAGTCGGTATCGGCCGCAGCCTCGCTCGTCGTTTCCATGATATCGGGTACGTCGACAGCGTCTGCTGCATCCGACGACGCCACGTCGGCGCCGCCACCATCCGTATCGGCTTCTGAGGACTCAGCGGCATCCTCTTGAGCGTCTTCTTGCGAGATGTCAGGTAGTTCGCTCGCCAAGGCAGCGTCCAGTTCGTTCGTGTCCAGGTCACCCGCGTCCAAGTCGCTCGGGTCCAGATCACTCGCACCCAGGCCGGCGGCGTCCGCTTGCCCAGCCGTATCGACCGCGGCAACACCTTTTACCTCTAGCTCGGCAACGTCGGCCGTGGACAGCGCGCGGGCGCCCATCGCCGGTTCTGCCGCTGTCGAACACCCGGCGGCTTGGACCGCCGCGATCACGAGAGAGAGGCGCCAGCTTCGCGTCACGACAGTTCCTGAGCCGGAGCGCAGTGGTTGGGTACACCCGGGCGGCCATCCGATGCTAGCAGGCGCCGCGGGGGAGCGACAGGGCGGATTTCCGCGCCAGGGTTGCAACACGGCCAGTGACATTTTCGGCAGCGTTGGCTATCTTGGTCAAGGAGTTCGCGCCAGCGTCGGCGCCCGGGGAGCGCGCGATGGCCTGCGGATACCCATTGCCGGTACAAAGACCACGGTTGGACGCGGTGCCGCGGTGGCTGGTGGCTGCGGTCGCGTGCGTGTTGTGCGCGGCATGCCACGTTCCGGCGGTCGACGCGCAAAAGGCCGACGCATGTCCATGCCAAGCGGCCGAGGCGGTCGTGTCGCCACCCTCGGATGTCAGCGCGCTCGGGGCCAGCGCCGACGCCACGCCGATCGCCGACTCGTCGGGAATCTGCCCTGGACCCGAGAAACCGGGCCCCGACACCTTTGTCGGCGACGTGCCGATGCCGGCGGGCGCGCCGTGCGACAGCGGCGCGCCTGCGTTCTTCAAGGGCACGCCGCCACCAGCAAAATCATTGCCTATCGAACTCGGACGCGTCGATAATACAGGCAAATTCATCCCTTACGAGGATGGCGGCTGGATCGCGATGGAGCATGGTGTCCAAGGTGGAATGCACGTGTGGGTCGCGGCGCGGGTCACGCTGCCCGGCAAGACCGACCCGAAGCTGAAGATCCAGACCGAGACGCTGTTGACCAGCGGTTGCAGCCAAGCCGGGTACAGCCCGTCCCCTGTCGTTTATGCCTCTTCGCAGCCGGACGGGACGTATGTAGTCGGGAGCGCAAGCTCGCCCGGAATCCAGGTTTTCGTCGGGACCGGAACGGATGGCTCGGCGGCAAAATTCTGCAACAAATGGTATGATGTGCACGTGGCGTGCCGACTCATGCTGGCGACCGGCGGGTTCGGCCCCTGGGGCACGGCCAGCGTGCGCATGCGCAGCTACGACATGAAGAACGTGCAGTAGCCGACGCTTTGACCTTCCAAGCGGCGGGCTTGTCTGGGCCGGCCCCCAGCGGCTGCTCAGGCCGTGAACAGCAAGGCGATGCCGCCGACCGCGAGCAGGGTCCCGACGATCGCCGGCACCGTCACCGCCTCACCGAGAAAGATCGCCGCCAACGGCAGCACGAACAACGGCTCGGTCGCGTGAACACTGGCAGCGACGGAGAGGTCGACGTACTTGAGCGACGCGTGCAGGGCCCAAAACCCGCCCAAGGTGATGACAGCCACAGCGACGAGCAAGCGGGCCAGCAGGCGCGGCCGAAGACAGGCTGCCACCTCGGCGATCAGGCTTCGGCGCGCGACGCCGACGGCAATCAGGCCAGCAGTGCCGAAGCCCACGCGCACGACCGTGGCATCGAGAGCCGCCACCGTTTCCAGTCCCTTCTTTGCCACCACGGTGCCCAAGGCCATTGTCACGACCGCGGCCAGACCGAACAGGATTCCACGCCGCCTCGTGCCGTCGCTCCGCGCTGTTTGGGCCAAGAGTACTGTCGCCACCCCGGCGATGACGAGCGCAATGCCGTACCATGCCTGACGATTCGGCGACTCGCCCAGAAGTGCGACGGCGAGCAGCACGGTCAGGGCCGGCGCCAGCATGGACAGCACGACGACCGCGTGGGCGCCGAGGTCTCGCAGCGCCGCGAAGAAGAACGTATCGCCCAGCGTGATGCCCAACACGCCGCTCGCGCCCAGGATCCACAGTTCCGACGGGCTGACCGAAACCGAACCCGACACCAGGACGACGCCGGCAAGCAGCACAAGGCCTAGCGCAGAACTCATGAGATTAAGAGCAAAAGCAGAGATATCGCCGCCGAGTTGCTTATACAACGTCGAGCCGATGGCCCAGGACAGGGCTGACAGCAGCGCCAGGCTGATGCCGATAGTCGTGTCCATCGTCGTGTGCCTCCTGACCCGGATCCGCCCGACCCACGTGGTCACGGCGGCTCGCAGACTAGCGCAATCGCGGCGGTCTGGGGGAGGATGCAGGCGAACTCCTACCGCAGCCAGGTCGTTGCGGGCATAGTGTAGAACTCGGCGTTCGGGCTGGCCCCGATGTGCCGCGCGGGAAGCCAATGACGAGTGCCAGAATCTGCAAACTGGGGTTGCCCAGCACCGCGGCGATCGGGCTGGGCGCCTTGCTGCCGGTGCTGTTGCTCGGCTTCTGGCCCAACTACTTCGCCAAGTTCGGTTCGCAGCGGGCAGGACTGCACATCCACGCCGCCATCATGTTCCTCTGGGTGGGCCTGATGATCGCGCAAGCGTGGCTGGTGGGCAGCCGGCGCCTGACACTGCACCGGATGTTGGGCAAGCTTTCGATCGTGCTCGCGTTATTGCTGGTCTGGACCGCGCTTGCCGTCGTCCAGGACTCTCTGCGGCCGGCCGGCGGGCGGGTGACCGGGCCTCATAGGCAGTTGCTGGTCTTGCCCCTTGGCGGCTTGGTCTTGTTCGTGACGGGGTATGTCTTCGCGCTCGTCTTTCGCCGCGACCGAGCGCTGCACCGCCGCTATGTGGTGCTGACCGGTCTTGGCCTTGCCGGTGCTGGCATCAACCGTCTGTTCTTGTTCTATATTCCTGGGTTTTCCGATCCCGGATGGGCCGGTCACGGCAGTCTGCTGACCATGGAATTGCTGACGCTTGTGCTGGTCGCCAACGACGCCGGCCAGGGCAAGGTGCGGGCGCCGTTTGTCGTCGCACTCGGACTGTTCGGCCTGAACCATCTGTTCTACGCCGTGGCAGCGGAATCGACGTCGTGGCAGGCGGTTACCGAAGCATTTGCGGCGATGCCGTCGCTTGCGCCCTGGGGGCCGCCTCGCTAGGCTAGGACGTTCGGCCCCGAGTCGGGATTGCCTCTGCGCACATGCCCACTTCGTAGACATCGCCACGAAGGTGGCGTATCGTTCTCGGGCACGTTGTGTGCTTGAAAAGACGACGCGCACAGGGCAGAACCCTTTGGTCTCCAGATTCGCCATCGAGCCCGACGTTCCTCGCGATCCGCTCGCCGCAGCCGAAAGCGCGTCCTGGGCGACCCGCCGGTGCGCAGCCGTGGCCGGCCTCGCTTTGGATCCGCGCGCCCGGGCGTTGTTGGATTCGTTGCAGGGCCTGGACGAACTGCTCGATGGCCTGGAACGCGACGCTGCCAATCCCGATGCGCTGTTGGACGCCGACGCCGATTGGCCCGAGACCGACGCCGAGGCGATCGAGCTGTCTGACGACGAGGTGATGGACGTCGAGCCGGTGGACGTCGCCGAAGCGTTCGTTCAGGCCGGCACGCGCGACCGCCACCAGTTCGCCTCGGCCGACACGATCGTGCTGTCCGGGCCCGACATCAAGCGCAAGATCCGCCACAAGCAATCGATCATGCCCTCGTACGTGGCCCAGGTGCTGTACGAGGACATCGGCGCGCTGTTCGAGATCGGCGACCGCGAAGGGGCGTTGATCTCGCTGGAACGCCTGCTGACGATCGCGCCGATCACGCCCTCGGTCATGGCCTTCCTCGACCACAACGAGGCGCGGCTGCTCGAGTATTACGAAAGCACGCTCGGGCCCTGGACGCGTTCGGTGCGCCTGAAGCCGACGGCTGAGCAGGCAATGCCGGGCGGCTACTTCCAGATCGAGAAGATGGCGACGATCGTGGCGTTGTTGGACGGTCGGCCGGTCTCCGAAGTGCTCGCGGCTTCCGGGCTGCGGCCGATCGAAGCCTGTGCGGTGCTCTCGCAACTCGCGCGTTCGGCCAGCCTGGACCTGGGCGACGTCTGAACGACGATCGCAGTGAACCTCATGCAATCGCTACGGTAGCTTGTGTCGCGCGCGCGGCCGGCGCCGGGATCGGAGCTCGCGATGGACATTGGCAAGCCCGCGGATGGCAAGCGCACGGAACTCGAGGTGGCGCGCGCGGCGTGGCTGGGGCGGGTGCTGCAACCGGCGCTGAGGAAGCCGTTGCGGCGCGAGACGTTCCGACGCTCGACCGGCGACGAGCTCGAGGCCCTGTATGGACCGCGGCCGACTGATGGCGACGCGGACTACCTGCGCGACATCGGCTTTCCGGGCCAGTACCCGTTCACCCGCGGCGTGCAGGCGACGATGTACCGCGGCAGGCTGTGGACCATGCGTCAATACGCGGGGTTCGGGACGGCGGCCGAGAGCAATGCGCGCTACCGGTACCTGCTCGATCGCGGCCAGACCGGGCTTTCGGTGGCGTTCGATCTGCCCACCCAGATGGGCTTCGATCCGGACGATGCGATGGCGGGCGGTGAGGTCGGCAAAGTCGGCGTTTCTATTGCGAGTTTGGAGGACATGGCGATCCTGACCGACGGCATCCCCCTGGACCGGGTCAGCGTCTCGATGACGATCAACGCCACGGCCTCGACGTTGCTGGCCTATTTGATCGCAGTGGCCGAGCAGCGCGGCATCGACCCCAAGCAGCTGCAGGGCACGGTGCAGAACGATATCCTGAAGGAATACATGGCGCGCGGCACGTACATCTACCCGCCGCGGCCCTCGATGCGCGTCATCACCGACCTGTTCAGCTACTGCGCGGACAACGTCCCGAAGTGGAACACGATCTCGGTCAGCGGCTACCACGTGCGCGAGGCAGGTTGCGACGCGGCGCAGGAGATCGCCTTCACGCTGGCCGACGGCATCGCCTACGTGCAGGCGGCCATCGACGCGGGCTTGGACGTCGACGACTTCGCCGGGCGCGTCGCGTTCTTCTTCAACGGCCACAACAACTTCTTGGAAGAGGTCAGCAAGTTCCGGGCGGCGCGGCGGATGTGGGCGCGGATCATGCGCGAGCGCTTCGGGGCCAAGAAGGAAGACAGCTGGAAGATGCGTTTCCACACGCAAACAGGCGGTTCCACGCTGACGGCGCAGCAGCCGGACAACAACATCGTGCGCGTGACGGTGCAGGCGCTAGCGGCGGTGCTCGGTGGCACGCAATCGCTGCACACCAACTCCAGGGACGAAGCGCTGGGCTTGCCGACCGAGGCCGCGGCGCAGATCGCCTTGAGGACACAGCAGATCCTGGCTTTCGAATCGGGCGTGGGCGACGTGGTCGATCCGCTGGCCGGCAGCTACGTCATCGAGCAATGGACCGACGCGCTGGAGGCCAAGGCCCTGGACTACATCAAGCGCATCGACGAGTACGGCGGCATGGTGGCGGCCATCGAAAAGGGCTATCCGCAGCGGGAGATCCAGGACAGCGCCTACCGGTTCCAGCAAGCGGTGGAAAAGGCCGAGCAGGTGGTCGTCGGCGTGAACCAGTTTCGCCAGGAGAACGAGCCGCTGATCAAGGTGTTGCGCGTCGATCCGGCGGTGGAGCAGGCCCAGGTCGAGCGCGTGCAGGCGGTGCGGGCCAAGCGCGATGCGGCGGCGCATGCCCAGGCGATGCAGGGCCTGACCGACGCGGCCAGCCACGGCACCAACGTGATGCCGCACATCGTCGGCGCGGTCAACGCCCTGGCGACGACGGGGGAGATCAGCCACGCGCTGCGCAAGGTGTTCGGCGTGCACGAGGAAGTCTTGGTGATTTGAGCGGTTCTACGCCGCTTCGATCGCGCCTGGCTTGTCGCGATCCCAGCCCAGCCGCTCGCGCAAGAACTTCGTGGTCCGCAAGTGGATCAGCTCTGGGAACTCGAGCGGCGTGTAGTGCGTGCCCGAGGGAATCACCAGGAGTTCCGCGCCCGGGATTTTTGCCGCCATTTCACGGCTTTGGCTGATGGGCGTGAACAGGTCGCGATCGCCGGTGATGATGAGCGTCGGCACCTGGACGTGCGGCAACATCGCCTGGGCACAGTGATCGCCCAGGCTGTTCAGCGTCGCCATGTAGCGCGGCATGTGCAACCCCGCGACTTCAGAGGCGAGCTTGAGGAACATGTCCTCAGCCAGCGAATCCGAGACCAGGCCGAGCGTCTTCAGCACCCTCAGGGCGATGCGCGTCTTGACGACCTTCTGTGCATAGGGCTGGAAGCGTTCGGAAAGATGCGCCAGTGGTTCGATCGCCCGCATGATGGCCGGCAGCATCGGCACGAGCGGCGACTTGCCCAGCACCGGGCCGAACGCGGTGGCAAAGACCCGTCCGTACGTGCCGTTGACCAGCACCATGCCGAGCACGCGTGCGGTGTGGTGGCGGTAGAACTCGAAGCAGACCTGTACGCCCATCGACCAGCCGACGCAGATGGCCTTGTCGACGCCGAAGTGGTCCATGACCACGCGCATGTCCTCGGCCTGCGTGCTGACCGTGTAGTCCGTGCCGCCGCCGGCCGTCGCGCCCGACTTGTAGAGTCCGCGATAATCCCATGAAATAATGCGATGTTGTGTACCGAAGTAGTCGATGAAGTAACGCCAGGCGTCGATGTTGCCGCCCAGGCCGTTGGCAAGGATGAACACCGGACCGGGGCCGCCACCGCATTCGAATGCCGCGAGATCAGTGCCGTCTCGGGCTATGACGCGGCTTTCGTGGATTTCGATCATGGCCGACTCCGGGGCAAGAACGCGCGCCCAGACGGATCGGCAGCGCGCGGGGAGTGTGCGCGATCGTGGATGCGCCTGCAAACAGCCCGCTTCCCACCTGCCTTGGAGCGCTCCATAATCCGCCGCGCCCTGGCTCGCCATTTCCGCTCTCGCGTGCCCTCGTCCAAGTCGTTCCAGGGTGGAGCTTCATGCCGTTCGACCTCGACCGCGCCGCCCAATCGATTCGCTTGCGCCACCGCGACACGATGGGTTTTCGCCAGACCCTGCTGGACCACCTGTTCGCGGCGGGCTGTCCGGTGCGTGAGCAGGCGGTGGCGCTCGAGTTCGGCGATGCGGTCTGCGTGCGCACGAGCGGGCCTGCCGCGCCCAACGATCAGCCGCCCTTGGTGATTGTCGCCGTGGATCTGGACCCGCCGGCGCCGGGGACGGACTGGCCGGCGCCCTTGCGCTCGCTCGGTGGACCAGCGGTGGCGGTGGCGTGGCTGGCGGCGTTGCGCGCGTTGCTGGCCTTGCACGGGCAGCGGCCTTGGCAGGCGATTCTGGTGCGCGGTCCAGCACTTGGCTTGCACGACTACCTGGCGAGCCTGCGCGACGGCCTGCCCTCGACCGCTGAACTCGTGCAACTGGTGCCAGGCGCGGTGGGCACGAGCGCCGCGGACTTGGACCTGGCGCGGTTGGAACTGCTGCGGGCGCGCAACATCTGGCGGCTGCCGGCATGCGACCACAGCTACGTGCTCGACGCGGACTTGCCATTCGGTGAAGCATTGCCGCGACTTCGCTCGCTTCTGCGCGAAACGCCCGGGCTGAACTGGACGTTGCACGGGCTGCAAGTAGGCGGCGTCAAGCTACAGGCCGTGTTGCGGACCTCGCAGGCGTTGGACGGGCAAGGCGGCCTGACCCTGCGCGAAGTGCATGGCGAGCAACGGTTGATGTTCCCGGTGAACGACGCGTTGACGGCGCTGCAACAGATTGCGCCGCACCTGCCCGCCGGCCTGGGCGAGTCGTTGCTGGCGCCGCCCTGGGCCCAAGGCCTGCCGGACGGTCTGCTGGTGCACGCGCTGGTGCCACCGGTCGCCGATGATGTGGAACTGCCGGATCGCTCAGGGGCCATGACCCTGCAATGGCACATCGAGCCCGTGGCCCGCGCGGTGGGCAACGAAGTGCGGTTGGCGGTGGCGGACGCAGAGGCGGTAGGACCGGTGCCAGTTGGGCTGACGAATCGCCAGGTCTGGCGGCTGCCGGCGCTGGAATCGGACCAGGAGCTGGGCGGATTGGTCCGCGCGCTGCAGTCGCGTCTCGCCGGCCTGTAGTCCCTACGGCGCGACGGCCACGCGCGGTTGCTCGACGTAACGTATCGATACCATAGGTCGAAACGCCGGAACGCCGAAGCCGGGCCACAGGCCGAACGTCGACCCTGCGCTCAGGTAGAAGTCCGAGCCCAGTTCCAGGTTGAGCGCCAGACCCGCCTCCAACCGCTCGTTCGGGCCGTGCTGCAGCGGCGAGGTCAGGGGCGTCTCGTACGTCAGGCTCGCGTCCAGCCACCAGCCTTCAGGCCGCCACCAGTGCTTCCAATTGCCGCGCACTACCGAGGGGTTGAGGCTGCCCGCCGCGCCCAACCGCAGCGCCGGTCCGTCGGTCACGTTGAACGCCTGCTGCTCGGCTTGGATGCGCACGCCGGCGTTCATCGCCACCCGCCACGGCCCGAACTGGGCGGAAGTCATCGCGGTCGGCGTCACCGTCGCGCCCGGCCGACCGGTGTAGTCGTCGGGCGATCCGGTCGGTAGCGTCAACGGCAGCATCGCCGCAACACCCCAACCTCCCGCGCGATCGGGCATCAGCACCCACTTGGCCGCCAGCATCAAGTCGCCCACGGCGGTATTGCGGATGGGGCCCGACATCGGCCCGTACAGCGAAGGTCGCGAGCCGGTCTGGTAGAGCGCCAGCGGCAAGTACGCACCCAGAGTCAGGTTTCGCCAAACGCGCCACGCCGCGCCCAGATCCGCTTGCAGCCGGCCGTCGACGAGTGGCCGCACCACCGCGAGATCCGTGCCCACCACCAGCGGTCGGTACGCATACTGCGTTTGCACGGCGAAGGTCGGCGTCCCGAGTTCGATCTGCCGCGCTGCCTCGACGCCCAGCATGCCCTGACCGTCCAGGTTCATGCGCATCCCGGTCACGTCCGGCGGCGTCAGTGCGAAGCCCAGCGCGGGCAACACCAGCATCGGCAGCACAAAAAAGACCTTGAACATCGAAAACTTGCGCCGGCGCCCCAGCAACAGACCCACCGCGATCGCCAAAAGCCCCAGCACGCCTGGATCACGCCCCGAGGTCCCGCACGAAAGCGGCGTGGTGCCACGGATCTTCGCGCCCGGCTCCAGCACCTCCAAGTCGTCGCTCGGATCCAGAGGATTGGTCCCGGTTTGCAGCACTTCCACGTCGTCGGACAGCCCGCCGCCGTCCGTGTCCGCCAAACGCCAGTCCGTGTGCCACTTGTGCACCTCGTCCCCGTCCGCAAGCGTGTCGTCGTCGCTGTCCGTGTCGCGGTAGTCAGGCATCGTGTCGCCGTCGCTGTCCACGGGCACTTGCGGCACGATCGGCGCGTCGGGCAGCAAGCCAGCCTCGTCCTTGTCCGGCACCGTGTCGCCGTCGCTGTCCGTGTCCACCGCGTCGATCTGGCCGTCCGCGTCCGTGTCCAATGGGTGCGACAGATCGCCCAGTTCGGTCGGATCGCTCAGCCCATCGCCGTCGGTGTCCGCGCTGTTCGGATTGGTCCCGAGTTTGATTTCCAGCGCGTTGGGCAGCGTGTCGTCGTCCAGATCGCCATTGATCGTGCCATCGTCGCCTTGCACCAGCGGATCCGTCTCGCCGACGTCGACACGCCCGTCGTGGCTGTAATCTTCCACGCCGTCGAGCATGCCGCCCCGATCGGTGTCCGCGACCAAGGCAAACGTCGTGGTCGCAGGGTCCTTGTCCGCCCTGAATACGCCGGCTTTGGCATCGGTCGCATCGGGAAATGCCAGCGCCTCGCCAGTCAGCCCGCGTTCGGTGCCGTCGAACAACTGGTCGTCGTCGCTGTCCTCGTCCACCACACTCGCCAGTCCGTCACCGTCCTGATCGAACGCGAAGTCGTTCTCCTGACCGTCCGCCACGCCGTCGTCATCGGTGTCGGCGTCCAGCTTCTGACTACCCAAGTGTGATTCTTCCCGATCGTTCAGGCCGTCGCCATCGCTGTCCGGCTCGGTCGAGACGCTGTCGGGCGCAAACGGATCGCTTTCGCCAGCGTCCACGTTGCCGTCGTGGTTGGCGTCCTCCCAGCCGTCGCGCTGCCCGTCGCCGTCGCTGTCCCGGCTGCGCGCGTACGTCCGGCTCAGCGGTTGCTGATCTGGCCGCAAGTTCGTCTCGGCATTCTTGATGTTGCCCAAAACCGGCTTGGTCGCGCCCAGTTCGGTGCCGTCACCCACGCCGTCATTGTCGCTGTCCGGGTCCAACGCGCCCGCCAGGCCGTCGCCGTCGCCATCGAACGCCGCGTCGGGCTCCAAGCCGTCGGCGATGCCGTCGTCGTCGCTGTCGGGATCCTTGGCATTGCTGCCCGCGCGATCCTCCTCGGTGTCGGCCAAGCCATCGCCGTCGCCGTCGACCACCGCCGTCTGGCTCTCGGCACTGCGCGGATCGCCCTCACCTGCGTCGAACCTGCCATTGCCATTGACATCTTCCAGGCCATCGCGCTGTCCGTCGCCGTCCGAGTCCGCCACCAAGGGCGAAGTCGTCGTGACGGGTTCCAAGTCCGGCCAGAAGTTGCGCACCGCCAGCCTGGTCGCCGCGGTCGCCTGGCCTGCGCCGCGCTCCAATCCGTCGGGCAGACCATCGCCGTCGCTGTCCGGATCTGCAGCATTCACTGCACCATCGCGATCGGCGTCATGGCTCAGGTTCCACTCGGCGCCATCGGGTACGCCGTCGTCGTCGCTGTCGGCATCCTTGGCATCGGTTTGCAGGAACGCTTCCTCGGCATCGGGCAGGCCATCGCCATCGGCATCGGCCAGTGCAGGCCCCGCGGTGCCCTGGGTCGCGTCGGTCTCGCCCGCTTCCATCTTACCGTCATGATTCGGATCTTCGGCCCCATCTCGCCGCCCGTCGCCATCGCTGTCGCTGTTGTTCGGGTTGGACTTGCTCAGGTTGTCGGCGTCGGCGATGAAAGCCCGCGCCGCCAGGTCCGTGTCCGCGTCCAGCGTCGACAAGGTCCGGCCCAGTTCGGTGCCGTCGAACACGCCGTCGTTGTCGCTGTCCGGATCCAGCGCGTTGATCAGGCCGTCGCCATCGCCATCGGTGCTCAACTCGTCGCCGTCCAACACCGCGTCGTCGTCCGAATCGCGATCCAGCGGCTTGGTGCGCAGCTTCACTTCGAGACCGTCGCCCAGCCCGTCGCCGTCCGTGTCCGCCTTGACACGATCAGTGCCGAGCTTCAGTTCCTGGGCATCCGCCAAGCCGTCGCCGTCACTGTCCAAAGCCCGGTAGTCCGCTACACCGTCGCCGTTGCTGTCCGCGGGCTTGCTCGCCCAGTCCGCGTCGCCGGCCTCTTGCGCGTCGCTCCAGTCGTCGCCGTCGCTGTCGGTGTCCAACGCGTCGATGGTGCCGTCGCCGTCGGTATCAATCGCCTTGCCTTCCAATAACTTGCTGGCGTTGGTCTCGTCGCCATCCGAGATGGTGTCGCCGTCGCTGTCGGCATTCTTGGGATCGGTGCCCAGCGCCACCTCGACGCCGTTCTTGACCCCGTCGCCGTCGCCGTCGCCCGCCGCATCATCGCTCGGATCCAGCGGATTGCTCGCGTCGAACAGCACTTCCTGGCCATCCGCCGTGCCGCCCGCGTCGCTGTCCTTCAAGTTCGGGTCGGTCTCGCCGGCGCTCACCTTGCCGTCGTGGTTCTTATCCTCGGTGCTGTCGAACAGGCCATCGCCGTCCGAGTCCTTTGCTAGCGGATTCGTGACACTTTTTGGATCGGCATCGCCCGCCTTGCCCAGTTCCAGGCCGTCGCCCAGGCCGTCGCCATCGCTGTCCGCCAGGCCGGGGTTGGTTTCGCTCGCCTGCACCTTGCCATCGTGGTTGGCGTCTTCGCTGCCGTCGCCCAAGCCGTCGCCGTCCGAGTCCAGCGCCACCGGGTTGGTCGTCGTCTTGGGTTCGGCGTCACCCTTGCCACCGGTCTCCAGCCCGTCCTGCAAGCCATCGGCATCACTGTCGATACTGAGCGGGTTGGTGCCGTGGAAATTCACCTCCAGCCCGTCGGTCAGCCCATCGCCGTCCGAATCGGCGTTGGCCGGGTCGGTCTCGCCAGCGGCCTTGTCCCACTTGCCGTCATGGTTTTTGTCCTCCGCGCCGTCCGCCAGGCCATCGCCGTCGCTGTCGGCCTTCTTCGGATTGGGCTCGCCCGGGTCGGTGGTCCCGCTCTTGTTCTTGTCCTCGACGCCGTCGGGCACCTTGTCGCCGTCGGTATCCACCGCGTTCGGATCGCTGCCCGCGAACGGCGCCGCGCCCAAGTACTTGCCCAGCCACTCGATCTTGTCCGAAAGCCCGTCGCCGTCGCTGTCTTGCGCGCGCGGGTTGGTCCGGTTGGCGACGATCTTGCCGTCCTTGTCGACCTTGCTGACCTTGTACTCCTCCAGGTTGCTCAGCCCGTCGCCGTCGTTGTCGAGCTTGCCGTCGGTCGGATCCAAGGGCTTGAGCGCCGCACCCTGGCCGGTTCCCTTCGAGTAGCTCACCTCCCACGCGTCATCCAGCCCGTCGCCGTCCGTGTCGGCCTTGCCCGGATCGGTCTCGCCCAGCAGCGGGTCCCACGCGCCGTTGTGGTTCTTGTCTTCCACGCCGTCCAACAGCGTGTCGCCATCGGTGTCGAACGCGAACGGATCGGTCAGCGTCGTCGGGTCCGTGTCCGACAGGTACGGCGGCGACTGCGTGGCCAGCGGTTGCTTGGCGGAAACCTGCGGCTTGGTGAAGCCCTGCTCTTGGCCATCGCCCAACCCGTCGGCGTCGGTATCGAAGCGCACTGGCGACGTACCTCCCTGGACATGCTCGGGATTACCATCGACGCTGACGCCGCCTTCCTTGCCGTCCAGGATGCCGTCGTCGTCGGTATCGGCATCGTTCGGGTCGGTTTTCATGTGGTCGGCGAGCGGAAACACTTCCTGCGCGTCGCTCAGCCCATCGCCATCGCCGTCTGTGTCCTTCACCAAGGTCTTGCTGCTCTTGAGCTCGAAGTTGTCCGACAGCCCGTCATCGTCCTTGTCCTTGCCCTTGTCGTCGGCCGCTTCGTTCGGGTTGCTCGCGTCGAACACCTCCACCGGGTCCAGCACGCCGCCGCCGTCGGTATCGGCCTTGAGCGCGTTGGTCTTGTATTTCAACACTTCGTCGGCGTCGGTCAGCGAGTCCCAGTCCGTGTCGGGCAGCAGCGGATCGGTCTTCCAGCTCAGGACTTCGTCGCCGTCGTTCAAGCCGTCGCCGTCCGTATCGGGCAGAAGTGGATTGGTCTTGTCCGCGATCTCCGCGCCGTCCTTCAAGCCATCGCCGTCGGTGTCCGGCTTGGCGGGGTCGGTCTTGTATTTCTTGACCTCGTCGCCATCGTTCAGCCCGTCGCCGTCGCTGTCCGTCGCCAGGCGGTCGGTCTTGTAGACGTTGGTCTCCTGCCAATCGGGCAGGCCGTCCTGGTCCGAGTCCTGCATATCGTCGTCGGGCTTGGTCGGATCCGTATGATCGACCAGCACTTCCACGCCGTCATCGGAAAAGCCGTTGTCCGTGTCGACCTGCAGCGGGTTGGATTTGGTGACCTGCAGTTCGACGTTGTCCGGCAGTTGGTCGCCGTCGGTGTCCTTCAACGCCGGGTTGGTCTTGTACTTGTTGACCTCGTCGCCGTCGGGCAGGAAGTCGCCGTCGGTGTCGGCCTTGGTCGGATCGGTCGCGGCGATCCCGGGCTTGGGCTTCAGCTCCTGGCTGTCCGAAAGTGCGTCGCCGTCGGTGTCGGCCTTGCTAGGATCGGTCCCGGCCTGGAACTCCTGAAGATTGCTCAATCCCTCGCCGTCCGGATCACCCGCCGCGGTCTGCTTGAGGTTGCCGAAGTACGCGCCTTCCCAGGCGTCATCGAGACCGTCGAGGTCGCCGTCGCTCGCCTGGCCGGCCACGCTGAACAGCACCCCGGCGAGCAGGAAGAGGGTCGTGACACGGCGACGGCGCTGGGGCATGTGCATTCGGCGGGTTCCTCGGAGGTGGCTGCGGAGCGCGAGCTTACACCACGCGGCGGTTTCGCCCAAAAAGCCGGAACCGGAGCCGGAACCGGAGCCGGGGCCGTGGCCGGAACCGGAACCGCGGCCGGAGCCGGGAACCGGTAGGTGGAACTGGTACCTACGCCCGAACCCGAACCCGTTTTCGAGGGCTGAGAAGCGGATAGCTTCGATTCCTCGAAAACGGGCGGGTCATAGAGCGACAACGGAGCGTCAGACCCGCCCTGGCCCGAACCCGAACCCGGCCCGGGCCCGGAGCCGGAACCGCCTTGACCCTCCCGCCCCGCACCCTCGACACTCACGCCCCATCCGTTTCGCGAGGCCCCCGCGTGCATACCGTCGAGCTCCGCCTGCCCGTGCGCGCCGCCCTGCCGCCGCAAGGTCATGATCCCGCGGTGCTCGCCGCCGCTGCGGGCGTGCTGTCCCTGCCCGTCGCGCAGCTCGCCGCCGTGGTGATTCGCAAGCGTTCTACGGACCTGCGCAAACGCCGCGAGCCGTCCTGGGTGTTGCGCTGCGACGTGTTCCTGCGCGACGAAGCGCTGCCTGATCAGGGGGTTCCGCCGCTCCTGCGCCGGTTCCAGCTCGCCAGGCCGGCGCGCGATCTGCACCCGATCATCGTGGGCATGGGGCCAGCCGGGCTGTTCGCGGCGATCGTCTTTGCCGAAGCGGGAGTGAAGTGCACGATCGTCGATCGCGGCGCGGCGGTCGAGGAACGTAACCTGCACGTGCGCGATTTGCGGGTCAAAGGCGAACTGAACGCCGAATCCAACCTCTGCTTCGGTGAGGGCGGCGCGGGCACCTATTCGGACGGCAAGCTATACACCCGCAGCAAGAATCCCCTGGTACGCGACGTCTACGAACGCTTCGTGGCCATGGGGGCCTCGCCCGACATCCTGGTGCAGGCGCATCCGCATATCGGTACCAACCGGCTGATTCCGATGACCAAAGTCTTACGGGTGGCGCTGCAGGAGGCAGGCCACGACCTGCGTTTCGGCGCCAAGATGACGAACTTGCTGATCCAGCCGGGCGAACCGCCGCGCGTGACCGGCGTAGTGCTCGAAGACGGCACCGAACTGACCGGCGGGCCAGTGATTCTCGCGACCGGGCATTCCGCGCGCGACACCTACCGCATGCTGGCGAGCCGCGGCGTGGCGTTGCAGCGCAAGGACTTCTCGATCGGCGCCCGGGTGGAGCATCCGCAAGCCCTGGTCGACGAGGTGCAACTTGGCGAACTGGCAGGCAATCCCGCGCTGGGACCGGCCGAGTACTTCCTCGCCCAGACGGTGTGGCAGCCGGGTGAGACCCAGCGCGGCGTCTACTCCTTTTGCATGTGTCCGGGCGGCTTCGTGTTGCCGTCGCCGACCAGCCTGGAGCGCCTCAACGTCAACGGCATGTCCAACGCCAACCGCGGCAGTGGCCTGGCCAATGCCGCGTTGGTGGCGCAACTCTCTGGGCACGAGTTCTACCTGGAGCAGCCGGGCGACCTGGACGACGACCCCGACTTCGGCATGCACGTGGCAGGCGGCGCGCTGCTCGGGCTGGCGGTGCAGGATCGGCTGGAACGCGCGTGCTATCAGGCAGGTGGCGGTCACTACCACGCGCCGGCGCAGCGGTTGGTCGACTTTGCGCAAGGCCAGGATTCGGCGGATCTGCCCGAGAAGTACAGCTATCGCCCGGGGTTGGTGACCGGACGCATCGATCGACTGCTGCCCTCGCGCCTCGTCAAGGCCTTGCAGCAGGGCGCGCGCCAGGTGGATCGCCAGCAGATGCGCGGCTATCTGAGTCAGGAGGCGTTGATCGTCGGCGTGGAGACGACCACTTCCAGTCCGGTGCGGGTGCCGCGCGGCGAGGATCGCCAGTCGGTGAGCCACCTTGGGCTGTATCCGTGCGCGGAAGGGGCAGGCTACGCGGGCGGCATCGTGTCCAGCGCGATCGAGGGGATGGAGGCGGCGCGGGCGATCTTGGGGGCGGCGGGTTTGTTGTAAAGCAGGCCTACCGTGTGGTGCCGCTATCCGCCAACGGGTTCTCCACGCGCACGCCGCGGAACCGACTGCCCGGCTGCAGATCTTCGGTCCACAGTGCGTCGCAACCTGCCGCGATCGCCGCCGAAATCACCAGCGCGTCCCAGAACGAGATCCGATGCAGACGCTGCAGATCGATGGCTTCGAGCAGTAGAGGCACGGTGACCTGGACCACCTCCAAGGTCGCGAACAGCTCCACGTGGCGCCGTGCCACCGCGGCGTCCATGGCGTGCTTGCGCGTGACCACGCTGTAGAATTCCTGCAGTACCTGGGTCGACAGCACCGCGGAACGGGTCGTCAGCGCGTCGGCCACGATCTGCCGGGCTCGCTCACCACGCGGACCGGCCGCCAGATCGACTGCATATACCAAGACATTCGTGTCGAGAAACGGCCGACTCACGAGCGTCCCGCGTCATAGGCGTCGCCACGGCGGAACGGCTCACCGCTGCGGATGCCAGCGTTTGCAGCCAGTTCCAGGAATTCGGCCGCCACGTCGCCCCCCGCGTGCGTGCCGGCAAGTCGCTCGATCTGTTCGCGCATCCAGTCGTTCAGGCTGCGGCCTTGCTTTTGGGCGGCCAAGCGTGCGCGCCGGATGACCTCGTCGTCTGCCGTCAACGTCAGGTTCATGTTCTGCTCCGTGCGGGCACAGGTCCCGTGCACACAGCATGCGTGGTGTTTCCGTGCGCCACAAGTCGAAGAAGCGCTGGCAGCGAGATGGCCGTCTTCATGCCGGCAGCCTGACCCGGTCATACCAACGCCGCCACATCTACCCACGCCGCCGTTCCCGCACCTTGCTAGGGTCGATCGCCAGCAATTCCGGGCGCTTCTCCTGCAAGTACGCCAGGTAGGCCTCCGCCTCCAGCCGCGGCTCCACGTGCTCGGCCTCGACTTCAGCCTCCAGCCAGCGCTGCACCTCGCCCAGCCACGGCCCCGGCTGCAGACCCGTCGCCTGCATGATCACGTGCCCCAACCCCTTGGGCAGCGGCGCGATCTTGGCGTCCTCGGCGGCGATGCGGGGAATACGCGTGTTCAATTCCTCCGCCAGCGATCGCACTTCGGCGATACGCCACGCCCGCTTGGTGGTGAAGTCGCTTTGTGAGAACGACAGCACGTCCTGCAGGTGCTCGCCCATGTCGCGGATCAGCCTGCGCACCGCGCTGTCGGTCCAGTTGGTCGCATAGACGTTGGCGCGTGCGTGGTTGGCGATGATGTACACCACCCGATCGCGCAGCTCGGCGTCCATGTGGAAGCGGCCGGCGACGCCCTCCATCAGGCTCGCGCCCATCTCCTCGTGGCGGAAGAAGTGGACCTTGCCCTGCTTGTTCACCGACCGCGTCCACACCTTGCCGGTGTCGTGCATCAGCGCCGCCCAGCGCACCGCCAGTACGTGCGGGCACTTCTCGACGACCTGCAGCGTGTGGTCCCAGATGTCCTTGTGGTGCACCGGGCAAGACTTGTGGAAATCGACCATCGCCACGACTTCGGGCACCATCAGCTGCAGAACTCCGCAATCGTGCAGGAATTGTAGACCCACGCCGGCCTTCTCGCCCAGCAGCACCTCGCCAAACCGCTCGCACCAGATCGTCCGGTCCAGTTGCAGGACGTTGCCCGCGTCGCGCCAAGCCGTCCGCACCGCTTCGGTCGTCGGCTGCAGGCCCGATCGCGCCGCCCAAACGGCCAGATCGAGCACGTGTCGGGCATCGCCGCGCAGGAAGGCGCGCACATCCTCGCGCAATCGCAGGCGACCTTCCTCGGCATCGGCCAGCCCGCCCAGGGGATCGTGCGCTTGGCCCTCGGCATCGATCGCGACGGCAAACGCTCGCACCGGTTCCGCTGCCAGCACGGCCTGCAGCGCGGCCGCGAACGGCACTTCGGAATCAAGCCATTGGATCAACACACGTTCTGGAGCATCCACGAGCACGCGATCGTCGCGCCGCCGCGCCGCCACCTGCAGAGGACCGTGCGCGGGCAAGGGCAGGCCGCGCAACAGCGATAGGGCGGCGGCACCGGTCACCGCGGCTTCGACGCCCTGCTGGCGCAATTCGAGCAGGAAGCTTTGCAAACTCATATCCTGTGGGTGCGACACCGTCGTGCTCGTGCGCGGACGGGGCGTCTCCGCGGGTCGCGGTGTAGCGACCGCCCGCCTGCAGGTCAAGGCCGCAATGCGTGGGCGAGGCGACAGCGGCGTGTGACAGCAAGGCTTCGTTTGACACCGTACGGCCTGGGTGGTACTAGCTGTAACGGGGATCTGCGTTACTGCATGCCACTGACCCCCGGATGCAGAACGAGCCCCGGATACGACGTGCTCAGTTGAAGACGACCGGGCATCGGCCTAGGCGACAGTGCTCGGTGGATGACAACAGGGCACGGCCGAAACGGCAGGCCAACGGGGTTCGACGTCGGTCGGACTTGAACGATTGAGCGTGTTCCGGGACGAATTGCCTCGATGGGGAAACGATGAAGAAAACGCTTCCGAAGTTGAAGAAGAACCCCGCGGACTTCCTTTCGGCCGAAGAGGGCGCGATCAGCGAGAAGCAGGAGGAGCGCGTCTCGACCTTCCTGACTCTTTCTGGCGCGGACGGCAGCGTGTTGCCTGGCGACCTGAACCTCTCCGCGGAGCACTGCAGCCACGGCTCGCACGGTTCGCACGGTTCGCACGGTAGCCACGGTTCACACGGTAGCCACGGCTCGCACGGCAGTCACGGTTCGCACGGTAGCCACGGCTCGCACGGCAGCCACGGCTCGCACGGCTCGCACGGCTCCTGGTAGTCGCGCGGCGGCGAGGCCCTGGCTTGCGGTGGAGTGCGCTTGGGCGCCTTCCTGCAGTGCGGCGATCCGCCTGAAATTCGCCAGCATGCCCGGCTGATCCGAACCCCGCGGTCCGTCCAGCTTCGCCTCGCGCGCGGCCAAATTCAGCTGCGATCAGCCCAATGGCCCCGGAGCCAGCTTGGCGCGCAGTCTGGCCAGCAGCCGCTGGTGTGCCCGGTGCAACTGGTCTTCGCTCCAGCGATCGCCGCCAGCCGCCAACTCCCGCATCGACCGGTCGCCCGCATAAACGCCTTGCAACACGATGCGTTCGGCGCTCGACAGGTGCGGCGCCACAGACTCGATCGCGCGACCGATGTCCAGGCGGGTCGAAATCGAACCCACCGCGACGTCGGCCTCCGACTTGCACTCCCGCAGGGCTTGCCGCGCCTTGTGCAACCGCGTTTCCCTGCGCAAGGCATCCAGCGCCCGCCCTTGCATCCGCGCGAAAGCAAAGGTGGTCAGCGGCCCGCGGCCATCCTCGTGGCGGCGCTGGCTCTCGCACAGACCGAGCAACGCCTCCGCCGCCAGTTCGCGACCGTCTGTTGCTCCGGAGCGATGCCGACCGCCGATCGCGCAGGCCAGTCGCAGCGCAGGGTTGGTGATCGCCATGTTCGGCAGCGCTCGGTCGTCCTGCTGCGGTTGGGTCATCATCTTCATGCGGGGCTCCTGGTTTGCGGGTGGCACCATCTGGCGGGCGGTCCCAGGCTGATGCAAGCTGGCGTCCAGGTCGGCAACTTGTGACGATTCAGGATTGACCACGGCGGCTTGAGTCGCAAACCGTCAGGCGCGACATCACAGCGGTTCGAGGCCTCGCGGCCCCAGGTCCAGCCGCCCCAGCCCGCGGAGACCACGCGGCTTCGGTGTGCGTCAAATCGTTGACGTCAGCGCGACCGGGATTATTGTCACTTGCCAGCGGGCCCCGATGCCGCCGACCGTACGCCCGAGGAAACGACCATGACGATCGCGAACAAAGCTCTGCAGTGGCGCAATCTTGCCTTGGTAATGGGTCTCGCGGCGACCTTGCCGGCGTGCCACAGCCAGACCGAGAAGCCCAAGCCAGAGGAGGCAGAGGAAGCGCCCGCGATTCCGGCGGTTCCGGTCCAGCCAGCCGCGGCTCCGGTGCGCGTGCCGACGCTCAGCGAGATCGCGCTGCGGGTGACGACCGACCTCAAGAACAATGCCGACGCCGAAGTCGCCGGGCTCGCCAAGGCCGTGAAGGCGGCCGGGCCCGACGCCAAGGTCTTGAAGGTGTTGTACAATCACGCGGAATTGCGGTTCTTCGACGGCCAGGGCAACCTGAACGAGGACGGCATTGCGGTGCATGCGCTGTTGGCCGACCTGGAACGCCAAGGCATCGACAAGACAGGGTATCGCTTCGACAAGCTCGACGCCTCGACCCAGCGCATCACCGAGACCTTCGCCAAGGAACGCGCGACGTTGCAGGCCATGGCCGCGCATCCCCGCGCCCAACTGGTCGCCATCGCCGCGGTGAAGTGGCTGCATGCAGGCGAAGGCGGCGAAATCGCGCTGGTCCAGGCGGGTGGCGACAAGCTCGCGCCGGCCTCGCTGGTGGCGCTGGAGCAGGCGTTGCCGCCCCTGACCCAGGCGGTGCAGGACGCGCGCCTGGCGGTTTGGCAGGCCGATGTCGAACTGGCCCGGGCAGTCCTGCGTTATCTCGTGGACATGCAACTGGCCTACCCCGCGCACCCGATCAAGTACACGCCGCCCGCGGCGATCCGCAAGCTGACCGAGACGCAAGCGGACAAGCTGGTCGCCCAGCTCTCGCTTTCGCGTGGCAAGGCAGCGGAAGTGATGAGGAAGGCCTGGCCGACCCACCCGCAGTACGAATTGCTGCTCGGTGCCGAGGACGAGTACCGCAAGCTGGCGGCGGCGGGCGGTTGGCAGCCCTTGCCCAAGTTCGCGAGCAAGGTCGTGAAGAAGGGCGACACTGGCCCGTTCGTGGTGGCGCTGCGCAATCGCTTGCATGCAGAGGGATTCGACACAGGGGTTGGCGAGGGTTTCGACGAAGCGCTGGCCGAGGCGGTGGCAACGTTCCAGGCCCGGCATCAGCTCGACTCCGATGGGGTGGTGACCAAGACGACGGCGGCCGAACTGGACGTGCCGGCCGAACAGCGCGTCAAGCAGATCCAGCTCGCCCTGCAACGGTTGCGCGAGTCCGAGGGGCGCGATCCGGGCGAGGACTACATCTGGGTCAACATCGCATTCCAGAGACTGTGGGCGGTGTTCGATGGCAAGCTGGTCGAGACGCACAAGACGGTGGTGGGCAACAACGACACCGACACCGACCAGGTGACCGCGCTCAAGGGCAAGATCAACCGCACGAAAATGTTCAGCTTCAAGATGACGCGGGTCATCCTGGCGCCGCGCTGGTATCCCACGCAGCGGGTCATCGAGCTGGAGATCGGCAAGCACCTGGCGACGGAGCCGGACTACCTGGAAAGGCACGACTATGTGCGCGAGATGCAGCCCGACGGCACCGAGGTCTACTACCAGCGTGCCGGCAAGGAGAACTTGCTCGGCGACGTGAAGTTCCAAGGTCCGAACAAGTACAACATCTACCTGCACGACACCAACGCGCGGGCATTGTTCGGTAAACCGCGTCGCACCTTCAGTCACGGCTGCATTCGCGTGCAAGATCCGCTGACGCTGGCCGAACTGGTGCTCGGGCGCGACAAGGGCATGAGTGCCGGACAGATCCGCGAGGCGATCAAGGAGAAGGAGGAGAAGATCATCCAGCTCAAGACGCCGTTCTGGGTCCATGTCGACTACGTGACGGCGGCGGTCGACGACGAGGGCCACACGATCTTCGGCGCGGACGTATACGGTTATGATCAAGCCTTTTACGACGGCCTGCTTCCCGTAGAGGAGGCGAAGGAGTACAAGGCGGCCTCGGTCAAGGGGCTGTAACGGCCCTCGCTCTCGGACACCGCGCCGGGACAGGAACGGGGCACTTGTTGTCAGACGGCCACGAGCGGCAAGCCAGCGTTGCACCAAGTGAATCGCCGGCCGCTGGCTCCGTCGGCAAAGCCGCGAAGGCAACGCTTTCGGGACCGCCGCCATTGCGAGTGGAGATCCACATCCTGGACGATGGTCGAGTGGTGTTCGGGGACCTGCCGCCGGAACTGGCTGAAGTTGCGCAGATTTTGGCGGGAGAACTGCCGCTGTTGCCGCGCGAACCGGGCGGGCTGCTGACCGGCCTCGTGAACGCCGAAGGAACTGTCCAGTGGGGTGCAGGGTGATGCGTCTGTGTCCGAAGTGCGGCAAACGGTCCGAGGAAGCGCGCTGCCCCGATGACGGCACCGCAACGCTCGTGCTCGCCGCCAATCCCGACAGCCGCTTGCCGTTGGGCACCGAGGTCAACGGCCGCTACCGCATCCGCGAGATGATCGGCCAGGGCGGCTTCGGCGCCGTGTACCGCGCGACCAGCATTGCCACCGAACAGGACATGGCGATCAAGCTGTTGGCGGTCACCCTGGATGGTGACGACAGCGACATGATCCAGCGCTTCTTCGCCGAAGCCCAGATCACCGCCTCGCTCAAGCATCCCAATACCATCCGCGTGTTCGACTTCGGCCAGACCGAGGGCGGCGCGCTGTACATCGCCATGGAGCTGCTTTCGGGCCAACCGCTGAACGAGATGTTGCGCGATCGGACCCGCGAAGGTCGCGTCATGACGGAGGAAGAGGCGATCAACATCGGCGTGCAGACCCTGCGCAGCCTGGCCGAAGCGCACCTCGCCAACCTGGTGCACCGCGATCTGAAGCCGCACAACCTGTTCTTGCACGACGTCGAGGGCGACGATCCGGTCGTCAAGGTGCTGGACTTCGGCATTGCCAAGAAGCTCGGCTCCAACCTGACCGGCACGGGCAAGGCGTTCGGCACGCCCTCGTACATGAGCCCGGAGCAGGCGCAGAACAAGGCGATCGATCGGCGCAGTGACCTGTATTCATTAGGTTGCGTGCTGTTCCAGTTGGTCGCGGGCAAGCCGCCCTTCGATGGCGAGAACCCGCTGTCAGTGCTGCTGAGCCACGTGACGGATGCGCCGCCGGACCTGCGCATGGTCGCGGGAACGCCGGTGAGCGAGCCGTTCGTGCGGGTCATCGAGCGGGCTTTGTCCAAGGATCCCAACGGTCGATTCGCGACTGCGATCGAAATGCGCCAAGCCCTGGAAGCATGCCGCGGCGCCGAACGGACCGAGCACCTGCGCGCGCCGTCGATGTCGCACTTGCCGATGGCGTCGTCGCTCGATAGCGCCGACGAAAGGACCTCAGCCTACGCTACGCCCGGCAGTGCCGAAGATCGGACGGCGGCCTATGCCGTACCGGGCGTCCCTGCGTTCGCGGCCGGTTTGACTCCGCGCGCCGTGACGGCCAACCCCTCGACCTTTACTCCGAATCCAGCGGCGGCGGCGAACGGCAATACGTTCGAGGCAATGGGCGCGGGCAGCCATCCGACGTTTGGCTTCTTCTCCAAGGCGGTCGAAGCGCCCGAAACATTGGCGCCGGCGCTCGCGCAACCCGACGAGCCGGACCTGCCGCGGCCGCGCAAGGCCAACAAGGTCGCGATCGTCCTGGTCGCGGTCGCGCTAATCGCGGTGGCGATCGTGGCGGCGGCGACATTCGGTGGCAACGAAGGCGAAGGCAACCGCGTCACGACCGACCCGACCAAGGCAGCGCAACTGGCCGGAGTGCCTGGACAACCCGCGGCAGCCGGCCAACCCGTCGCCCCGGCCGCAACCCAGGCAGCCAATCCCGTGCCTGCAGGCGCAGTCGCGGGCGGAGCGGTGGCGGCCGCGGATCCCGCCGCTGGGGCGCAAGTGAGCGCGGTGAAGCTGGTTTCCGAGCCACTGGGCGCGTCGGTGGCGATCGGCGGCAAGGTCGTCGGCGTGACTCCGCTGGACGTGCAAGTGGTGGGCGCCGATCGGGTGACCGCGCGCCTGAGCCTGAACGCCTACAGCGACCTGGACGTCGAGGTCGGGCGCGCCGACGGTCCGGTCAAGACTGTGCAATTGCGGGCGATCACACCGGTTCCGGGCAATCCCGTGGTCAAGAAGGCGGTCAAGTCCGGCAAGTCGGCCAGCCAGGGTCATTCGGGCGGCGAGAAGACCAAGACCAAGAGCGCGCTGGAAGAACGGCTGTAGATCGTCAGAGAGCTTGTGCACAGGCTCAGAGATCGGGCCGACCGCGCAGACGCACCAGACAATGCCGCGCCGTACACGCGATGGTCTGGCCCATGGACATGAAGCGCCGGTCGACCGGATGCTCGGGATTCTTCGGCAACAGCGCAAAACGACTGGCATAGGCGGAACCGTACGCGGTGTGGGCCAATTCCGGGTGCAAGACCTTGAGTGCCGAGCCGACGACGTGACCGCCCGGCCGAGCCGGCAAGATGACCGTCGAATCGCGATGCTTGACGAGCAGTTCGACGTCGTCTGGGCCCAGCGCGGCGGGCAGCAGCGCTTCGATGGGCGGCAGCAGTCCGGGCAGGCGGGCCAGGGCGTTGCGGCGGTCGTCAGGTGCCACCGTCACATCGGCCGCCAACGCCAGCAAAGCCGCGAGTCCCAGCGCCACCGCAGCCACCCGCGCCATCCGGCCTTCGCGCTGCAGCGCACCGCGGCCGAGATCCCAACCTTCCGCCACGACCGCGACTGTCAAGACCGGCGCGACCACCGCGAGCCCGTCGAGCCAGCCCGGCACCGGCAGCCCGACCACGGCGAGCACGAGCAGCCAAAGCCAGGCCAGCGCGTGAGGCAGGGCGACCGGATGCGAGGGCTCGCGCCGCCAGCGGGTCAGGCCCCGAATCGCCAGCAACAACAGCGGGAACGGCAGCTGCCCCAGCCACGCCGCCAGCGGGCCGAGCACCGGCAGCGAGGCGAGACCTCCTGGCAGCAGCCGAGCCGTCGGTGCCCGCAGCAGGTTCAGATCCTGGGTCCACAGCGTCTTGAGACCGCCCACCGGCAGCAGTTTCATCGCCAGCCCCACGCCGAGCAGCAGCCCCGCGAGCCAGGGCAGCCACGCGCTTCGGGCATGGGGACCCTGGCGCGGATCTTCAAGTATTTCTAAGGGCGGCGGCGCGGGCAGCAGCAGGATCGCCACCGCCAGCACGGGCAATGCGGCCAGACCGACCGGATGCCCGAGCGTGAGCAACACCACGCCCGCGGCAAGCCACACGGCCGAACGGCGCGGCGCGACCTGCAAGCCCAGACCCGCGAGCAGGAAACAGCCCGAGGCCAACGCGAGCAGCGACTCGGCCGAGAGCACGAGGACCGACGCGCGACTCGCGGGCCACACGAGCAGCACAGCCAGCGTCGTCAGCGCGCCCCAGGGACCGATCAGGCGATGCGCCGCGCGCGCCACCGTGTACAGAAGTGTCGAGGCTACCAGGAGTTGAAGGACAGCCACAGCAGCCAACGGCGCCAGACCGGCGGTGACCATGCGCCGCAGCAGCAGGCCGATCGCGCCATCCTCGAGGATCGTGCCGGACTTGCCGATGGCCTCGATCCAGCCCGCACCCGTCGCCGAAATCGCCACGCCGGGGCGCAGCAGCAGCGCGGCAAGACCGATGCACCCGGCCAGGGCCAGCAGCGGCGCGACGACCCGCAGGGCGCGCAGCCGACGCATGGGCGTGGGCAACGCCACGGTGTCCGCCTCGGCGAGGTCCGCTCCCTCATCGGGCAGATCCGCAGTCTGGTCGGGCAGATCCGCAGTCGGGTCGGCCAAGTCTGCAACCGGCTGGACCGCCTCGGCCTCGTCGGCGGGCACGGCAGCGGTGGCGGGAGGTGGGCTGGCGGGCGGGACTTCCCAGGGCACGAATTCGCCGGTCTCGAGGCGCGGTCGATCGCTCACGGCGCCTCCGGGGTGCGGCGGGCAGGCGTGGCGGCACGGGGTGCATCGCGCGCGCCGGTCATCAGCAGATCCACGCAAGCCAGGCGCCAGGCGTGATCGCTCGCGGTCAGTTCCAACCGGAGTTCGCCGCGAGCCGGTCCAGGAGGCACTTCCGCTTCGAGATGCCCAGGTTCGCGCGATTCGGCCGTCGTCATCGTGCCCAACGGATGGTCACCAGCGAAGACCTGGACGCGCACTTCCGCTCCCGGACCGACATCTTCCATCAGTGAGACGCGGCCTTCGACGTGGTCGCCGAGCGCGAGGTCGGGCCAGCGCAAGAGCGTCGTCGAACCGCCTGGCAAGGGATGCAACCAGGTGCAGCGAACCGCCTTGCCCGCAACGAAACCCGCGTAAGGACCGATGAAAGCGTAGGCGTCGTCGGCGCAACTGAACAGCCGGTCGCCCGGGTGCCACACGCAAGCCCGTTCCGGTTGCCCCGGCGTGCGCACCGATGCGCGTGCCTTGCTTAGCGCCGCATCGAGGCGAAAGCCGCGCGCGGGCTCGGGTTGGACTGGCTTGGATCGGCCAAGCGCGACGGCTGCGACGGCGTAGGCGAGCAGCAAGACGGCCAGCAGACCGACGCGCGTTCGCCGGGGCACGAACTCGCGGGAGCGGATCACAGCGTCGTCGAGTCGCACGTAGGCCATTGCTTCGCCATGCCGGTGGGACCCGGAGAATTCATCTTGACGCCGCGGCCTGCAACTGTAAACTGTCGCGGCCCAGTGGTGGCGCAACCTTGCCGTCAGTGGTGCTTGCGCGATGACACGCGCGCGCCGCAAACACGACGAACCCGCGATTGCACCACGCCAGCACCGTAGCCGACCCAATGACGGGTCGCCGGCTGCCGGGGCGCTTCGGGACACGCTGCGTCCGGTCGTTCACCAGAACGTTGCCGCGACAAGCACGACTCCCGAAACGGCACGGACGCAAGGCCCGCCCTTGACACGGGATCAGGCCGCCAGTTGCACGTAGGACGCTGCCCTTGACGAGCGCGGCCGAAACCCTGACTCCTCGCCCCGCGACCTGGCTTCGGCCGGTGGCGCGCGGATGCCTCGAGGAACCCTTGCGGAGCGACATGCCTGTGCATGCCGTGACTTCGCAACGTGGTCAGGACCGGCACGAGTCGAGATTGCCCCGCCCGCCGCTGGAAGCTGCACAGGCTAAGAGCACGCCCCGGAACGCGATCCCTAGTGGAATCGTGAATGGTCACCGTTGGCTCCAGGACGATCGGGCAACCCCCGCTCCCTGGCACCGCCGATTCCGCCGGTCCGGCATGTTGCACGCCCTCGCCCCGTCCCTGCCAGCAGAACCGCGACTCGGGTTTCGGCTCGGAGGGATGGCCATGGGCTGAACGGCTGCGCAAGCACTCGTTCCGGGAAGCAATTCCCTAGCCCGCGGGTCACCTTTCCCAGATCGCCCGATCGCCTGGTGTGGCGTGCTCGCTTCGTGCCAGCGCGCCTGAAGGGTGCAATATGACCAAGCGAATGCTGATCAGCGTCGACCGCGATGAATCGCGAGCAGCGGTGGTCGAGGACGGCCAACTCGTCCACCTCGAAATCGAGCCTGTCAACCGCAATACCTGCAAAGGCAACATCTATCGCGCCGTCGTCGCGCGCGTCGAGCAGTCGCTGCAGTCGGCGTTCGTCGACTTCGGCAATGAAAAGCAAGGCTTCATGCCGGTGGGCGAGATCCACCCGAAGCTGCGCGGTGGCAACCACGACCGGCGCGCGCCGATCCAGGACATCCTCAGGGCCAAGACCGAGATCCTGGTCCAGGTGGTGCGCGACGAGATCGGCCAGAAAGGCGCGACGCTTTCGACCTTCGTGTCGTTGCCCGGTCGCTACCTGGTGCTGATTCCCGAAAGCGAGAAGACTGGCGTGTCGCGCAAGCTCTCGGAAGAAGCCCGCGATCGCATCAAGGCGCTGACCGAGAAGATGCAGATTCCGGAAGGTTTCGGCCTGATCGTGCGCACCGCCGGCGAGACGGCCACGGAGCGGGAACTCGAGAAGGACCTGCTGTACCTCTCGCGGCAATGGGCGCATATCACCAAGCGTTTCGAGGAGTCCAAGGGCCCGACGCTGCTCTACGCCGAACGCTCGCTGCCGGTGCGGTTCGTGCGCGACTACTTCACCCGCGACATCGACGAAGTGGTGATCGACGACGATGCGACGCTGCACGAAGTCGGTGAGTTTCTTCAGGTCCTGATGCCCCGCGGCCTCGCGGCCATGCACCGCTACGTCGGCGACGTGCCGCTGTTCGCTCGCTATGGCGTCGAGGGCAAGGTCGAGGACGTGTTCTCGCGCCAGGTCTTCATGCAGGGCGGCGGCTCGATCGTGATCGACCAGACAGAAGCGCTGGTGTCGATCGACGTCAACTCCGGCCGGCAGAAGGAAAAGGACATCGAGGAGACGGCGCGCGCGACCAACATCGAAGCGGCCCAGGAGATTGCCCGGCAGATGATCCTGCGCGACATGGGCGGGCTCATCGTCATCGACTTCATCGACATGCGCGAGAAGAAGTACGTCCGCGAGGTCGAGCAGGCGCTCAAGGACGCGTTCAAGAACGACAAGGCGCGCACGAAGATTGCCCACATCAGCGAGTTCGGCCTGCTGGAAATGTCCCGACAGCGCATCAAGAGCTCCGTGAACAAAGGGGCTTTCGACTCGTGTCCGCACTGCAGTGGCACGGGTCGGATTCGCGCGATGGAATCGGTGGGCATGGCGATCCTGCGCCGCATCTATGAACTCGTGGCGCAAAAGAAGGTGCGCTACGTCATCGCGATGATTCCTCCGCAGGCGGCGCGCTACCTGCTGAATTCACGGCGGGCTGAACTGGCGGCGATCGAAAAGCAGTACCACATGACCATCGAGGTCGTGCCCGTGGACGGCATGCCCGCGACCCAGGTGGTGATGGAGCATCTGGAGGAGATTCCGGAGGAAAGCGGCACGGAGCGCTCGGACAAGCACAAGCTGCTGCGGGTCACCCAGGAACTGGACCTCGTGCGCAACCAGTTGATCCGTCGCGAGGAAGCGCGCATCCAGCTCGACGCGGCGGTGTCCAAGCGCGGAGCCAAGGTCGACTATGCGGAGATCTATCGGGAAGTTCGCGAGATGACGCCGACGGCTTCGACGCCCGAGGAAGAACCGCGCGCGCCCCGCCAGCGTCAGCGCGGTCAAGGCCACGGCGCGGGCGGCCCCGCTCAGGCGGAAGGTGCTGTTTCCGCGCGGGTTGCGAGTCCCGTGGTGCCCGCGCACCCGGTGGTCGAGCCGGAATGGGAAGATCTGCCGCAGCAGCGAGGCTTCTGGCATTCGATCAAGAGCCTGTTTGGCATGGCGCCCGAGCCCCAGCCGGTGCAGGTGACGCGTCCTCCAGTGCAGGCGCCCCTGGCCGCCCTGCCGTCGACGGCACAGGCGACTGCCGCGCAAGCCACGGCAGCCAAGGTGAATCTCGCGCCGGCACAGCCCCAGGGTGGCGCCAGCGGTGCTCAGTCCGAGCCGCCGCGGGGTGATCGGCGCGACCGCCACGACCGGCACGAGCGCCGCGAGCGCCGCGATTCGAACGAGCCGCGCGACGGTCAGCACGCTCGGGACGGTCAGGCGCCGCGCGAAGGCCGAGAGCCCCGCGACGGTCGGCGCCGTCCGGAAGGCGCACCGCAGCAGATGGAACGGGGCGAGCAGGCCACTGGGCGCAGCGAGCAGGCGCCGCGGGGTGAGCGCGACCAGGCGGCCCGTGGCGAGCCGTCGCGTGGTGAGTTGGCGCCGAAGGAAGCGACGGACAAGCACCTGATCGCAGGGGCCACTGAGGGTACGGCAGAAGAAAGCGCGGAAGCCGCGGGTCGTCGGCGGCGTCGGCGTCGGCGTCGTGGCGGTGCGCGGGGTGCGGACGACGTGCAGGGTCTGGCCGGCGACGATCTGGCGGCGGACGGCACGGACAGCGAAGGCGACGACGGCGAGCAGACAGCGGAGGACGGCGCGCCCGCCCAGGCCGCGGCGGAACCGCGCGACGAGACTCGGCGCGCCAGACCGGCGCGCGGTGGTCGCGGTGAAGACTCAGGCAGGTCACGGCCCGTCGAAGCGGCGGGCGATGCTCAGATCGGTGAAGTCGCGGCGGAAGCTCCGGGCGCCGAGGCCCAGGCTGGCGAAGCCGTCGGCGCGGAAACGGCCGAAAGCGATGCCGATGCCCACAGGCGGCGCCGTCGTCGCGGTGGTCGTGCCGACCGCTCGCCGGAGTCCACGGTCGACCTGGCGACTGGTGTGGCCCACGAGGCGTCAGCCGCGGAAACCATGGCTTCTGAGGCCCCGGTTTCTGAGGCCCCGGTCTCCGAGGTGATGGCCTCCGAGGCGACGGCTTCTGAGGCGACGTCGGCGCCGGCCCAGGCCGAGGGCGGTCATGCCGAACCTGTGGCCGTCGAGGCCGTCCAAGTGGTGGCGCAGCCGGCCGTCGAGGCGGTCGAGGTTGCGGTGGATGCGCAATCGCTGGTCCAGGCCGAAATCGAACGCCTGAAGTCCGAACAGGAACCCGAGGCGGTGCAACCTGCCGCCGACACGGAAGCGGCCGCGCCTGCCGATGCCGCGCGACCGGCTGCGACCAAGCGATTCGTCGTGGATCTGCGCACCGGCCGATAGTTGTGCCGGGCATTCGAGGGCTGGCATGACGCGGGCGTTGGATGCCGACACGGGCAAGGAACGGCAGGCGCCCCACGTCGTGCCGGGAGCGATCGTCCTGGTCGTGGACGACGATGCGTCCAACCTTGCGAGCGTACAGAAGATCCTCCAGCGCGAAGGTCTGCAGGTCACGGCCGTGGGCGAGGGCCGTGAGGCGCTGGCGGTGCTGCGGCGCGAGCGCGTTGCCGTGTTGGTGACCGACCTGATGATGCCGGGCGTCGACGGCATGGAACTCCTGCGTGCGGCCCGCCTCACCAGTCCTGGAACGGCGGTCGTGCTGATGACCGCCTACGGTACGGTCGAAACCGCGGTCGCCGCGATGAAGGAAGGCGCGTACGACTTCGTGACCAAGCCCCTGCGCCGGGCGGACGTGGTGCGGGCGGTGTTGCGCGGTTTCGATCGGGCGTCGCTGCAATTCGAGAACGACAGTCTTCGTGCGGAGTTGGAGAAGGCCGGTCGCAGCCGGGACCTCATCGGCACGAGTCCGCCCATCCGGCGCGCGGTCGGTCTGCTCGAACAGGTGGCGCCGGCGCGGACCACGGTGCTGCTGCAAGGCGAAAGCGGCACCGGCAAGGAAGTCTTCGCGCGGGCCTTGCATCGGCTGTCGGGGCGGCGCGGGCCGTTCGTGGCGGTCAACTGCGCGGCAATTCCTGATAATCTATTGGAAAGCGAGTTGTTCGGCCATGAGAAGGGTGCGTTTACCGGAGCAGTGGCGCGCACCGAGGGGCGTTTCCAGCAGGCCGACGGTGGCACGCTGCTGCTGGACGAAATCGCTGACATGCCCCTGGGATTGCAGGCCAAGTTGCTGCGGGTGCTGCAGGAAAGCGAAGTCCAGCGCGTCGGCGCGGGCCAGTCCCAACGCGTCGACGTGCGGGTGGTGGCCGCGACCAACCGCGACCTCGAGACCGAGGTGCAGCAGCAGCGCTTCCGCGCCGACCTGTACTACCGCTTGAACGTCATTGCGATCGAGTTGCCGCCCTTGCGCACCCGAGGCGAGGACATTCCCGGGCTGGCCCAGCATTTCCTGCGCAAGTTCGCGGCTATGAACAGCAAGTCGCTGGCGGCGATCACGGCCGACGCGATGGAACGGCTGCAGGCGTGGACCTGGCCAGGCAATGTGCGCGAACTTGAAAACGTGATGGAACGCGCGGTGGTGTTGGCCCGCGGTGACGCAATCGGCGTGGCGGATCTGCCGGAGCGCATCGTCGCGGCCGAAGGAACGAGTCACGTGCTGACGATTCCGGTGGGAACGCCGCTGGAGGAAATCGAAAGGCTGGCGATCACCGAGACGCTGAAGCTGACCGGCGGGGACAAGAGGCGGGCGGCCATGCTGTTGGGCATTGCGGTGCGGACGATCTACCGCCGGTTGGACGAAGTCGCGGCGCGACCCTGAAGGACCCCCATGCGCGCGACTCCCAGAACTACCGAACTACCCGTCGCCCAAGATGTCTGGGACTGGACCGACGCCTTGTCGCGGCCACAGCCGATGCCGCGCTTGCCCGGCAGGAACCGCACCACCGAGAGCACGCTGCAAGCGCTCGGCGAGGCGATGGCGGCGGGGCGAGCGTCCCAGGTGATCGCGGAAGTGCTGGATTGGCAAGGGCGTGGCGAGCGGACTGACGTCTTGGTGCGCTGGCTCGCGGGTTGGATCGGCCAGCGCGAAGGCGGTCTGGCGGACGCGACGTTTCGCGCCTTGGCGGACCTGACCCGCGCGGCGACGGATTTCGAGCCCCAGCGCGCGGGGTTGCCCTTGGCGCTGGCCGCGGTGCTGGCGTCGGAGTCGCTGGGCGGACGGCGGCTGCTTGCAGGGGCGCAAGTTAGTTCAATTCCTGCTGAATTCTCGATGCTTCACGACGCTGTGGCGCAACGGCAGGCCATCGGCGCTGAAGCGATCGTCGCGCGGGCGGTGCAGGATGGCGTGCCGCCGGCCGAGATCGAGCGATGGCTGCTGCGGCTGGCCTGCGCGTTCCCGGGTGATGCCGGCGTGGCGGCGCGAACGGCGCTCGCGTTCACGGATCTGCGTGCAGCGGCTGGGGAAGCTGGCCTCTTGGAGTTGTACCCGCGCCTGGCCCGGGCGTTGGCCGAACGGCCCGAACGCCAGGCGGTGACCCAGGCCCACGCCGATCGCATGGCGCCGCTACAGGCCAAGCTGGCCGACATCGCGGCGGCGGCGGATCCGGACAAGGCGCGCTTCTTCCAGGAGGCCAAGTTTCGCCCGCATCTGCTGGATGGCAAAGGTGATACCGCGTGGCGTGCGTGCGTGAAGGCCCTGGAGTTCGGCGTGCCGCGCGA
Source organism: uncultured Enterobacteriaceae bacterium (assembly GCA_964356325.1). Lineage (GTDB taxonomy): Bacteria > Myxococcota_A > UBA9042 > UBA9042 > UBA9042 > CAYHHL01. The sequence continues at coordinate 52,755 of CAYHHL010000008.1, forward strand.
ACTGCTCGCCGGATCGCTGGCCCTGGCCGCGGCCGAGCGCGTGCTTCGGTTCGATCCCCGTCACGACGCGGACGATTCGGTCCTCGAAGGCTGGCCCGACGCGCTGCAACTGCTCGGGCTGTCTGCGACCGTGCGGCAACTGGCGGCGCTGGTGCCCGAACCTGAGTGGGCGGCGCTGTTCCTCTATGCAGTGGCGGCGATCCACGCGGCGGCCGCGTTGGATGCCCCGGAAAAGCTGCGATTCGTGTTGCCCGAGCCGGAAGCCCTGCACCAGACCTGGGATCACGGCCCGGAAATCGCCAAGATCGTGGCACATCTCCAGGCAGGACGGGCGGAGCGGGCGATCGCGATCGTGCGCGCCTATTTCCTCATGGTGCTGCCGGACCAGCCACTTTGCCGGCAACTGCTCGAAGCGTCGATGGCCGATCTGCAAGGTCCGGCGTGGGCACAAGCGCAGGCAATTGCTGGGATGTCTGCAGCCGTTGCCGCCTTCCAGGCCTTGGGCGCGCATCCGCAGCGGGAACTGCCTTTGTGCGCGGCGACGCGTGTGCTGGCGAACTGGCGACAAGCGCGGACGAGTTGGCGGTTGGCCATGGGCGCCCTGGATGGTCGGGCGACCGGCATGCAGCCTCGCGCCTTGGTCGGTCCCGGCCTGTAGGTGCGTTGCTGGGGGCCTGCCGGCGAGCGTTCGGCGTGACGGCCACACATCAGCTTGACGTCTGCAGCCGACTTCCTATACTCCCGCGCCCTTCCGGGAAACGGAAGCCGAATCCACCACTACGAGGCTGCAGATGATCAAGAATCGATTCCTGGGCGCTTGTGCGACCGCCGCCCTTTGTGGCGCCCTCGTCGCTCCCGCTGGCTGCAAGAAGAAGGAAGAAGCCAAGCCCGAGGCGGCTGCGGCCGCTGTCGACAAGGCGGCTGCGGTCGCGGGTGACGCGGTCAAGGCTGTCGCCGCGGCGATTCCGCTCCTGCCCGACGTCGAGCTTCAGGCTGGCGACAAGATCGTGGGTTGGATGACCCTGCAGTCGCTGGATGGCCTGTTCAACGCAGCGGACGCGATCGGCGGCAAGCTCGGCCTGACGCCCCCGGGTGCCTCGACCAAGCAGCAGGTGATGGCGCAACTGACGGCGGCTTCAGCTGATACGTTCTCGGGCCTGGAGTGGCTCGACACCAGCAAGGCCGTGCACGTGACGTTCCAGGACGACGGCGCGACGCCGCCCGCAGCGCCGGTTCCCGGTGGCGCGGTGGCAGCCCCGGCGACCGATCCGACCACGGGCATCGTGCTCGTGCTGCACGCGACCGACAAGGCCAAGGCGTTGGCCGCGATGACGTCGGCCAAGAAGGGCGCGGAGGCCGAAGGCCACGAGGCCAAGATCGAGAAGGCCGGCAAGACCTTGTACGTCGACTTCGTGAACAACGCCGTGGTCGTCACCATGACCAAGGATCGCTTCACCAAGGTCAAGGGCTTCATCGAGCGCCTCGAGAAGGTCGCCGCGCCGTCGCTCGTCTACCTCGGCATCTCGGTCGAGGATCTGGCCATCACGCGCGCCACCGAGTTGGACGCTTTCCTCAAGCAGTTCGAGGCCATGGGCGCTGCGATGCCGGCCAACCCGGCGATGCCGAACCAGGCCGCGATGATGGCCGGCTACAGCAAGATGTTGCGCAGTTGGACCAATGACTTGCGTCGTGTCGAGGTGCTGATCGGCGCCGATGTGACCAACACGCGCTTCGAAGTGCGCCTGACCGCCAAGGACGGCACCAAGCTCGGCAAGCAGTTGAGCGCCGGCAAGGGCCGCACGCCCAAGGACATCGCCAACCTCTTGCCCGCCAACAGCTACTTGACGTTTGCTGCTTCCGTGGACCCCGCCGCCTCGCTCGAGGGCATCGACGACTCCCTGATCATGGTCAAGGACATGCTCAAGCTCGACCAGGCTGCCTACGACGCCTTCGCCGCGGACGTGAAGTCGGCGACCAAGCTGCAAGACGGCAACAGCGCGATGGCTGTGTACCCCGACGGCGCCGCGGCCCTGGGCATGCTGGTCGTCGCGGGCACCACCGACGGCGAGGCGGCCATGAAGCTGACCAAGCGTCTGGTGGCCAACCTGTTGCTCAAGGTGATCGCCGATCAGGAGGCCGAGAAGCTCAAGGCCAACCCGAAGGCCGAGCCCGAGCCCGTGATGGTGGTCGTCAAGCAGGCGCTGACCGAGCAGAAGGTCACGCCGTTGCTGGGCTTCTTTGGTCCGATCGCCGCGAGCAAGGGCATCACGATCACCGCCAACACCAGCAAGGACGCCGACGCGACCTGCGACGTGCTCGATGTCACGGTGGACTGGAGCAAGATGGGCGGCGGCGAAGATGCGAAGAAGGGCGAGGCCATCCTCGGTACCAAGACCGCCGCGAGCTTGTGCACCGCCAAGACCAAGCTGGCCATGGCGTTCGGCCCCGGCGCGCTGGAAATCGGCAAGAAGGCCGTGCAGGGCAAGGCCGCCGGTCTCGCGGATTCTCCGGTCTACAAGGCGGCGACCGCGGCGGATCAGAACGCTTCGTGGGTCATGTACTTCAACCCCGGCACGGCGCTGGCGGCGTTCAAGAACGTCGGCCCGGTGCCGCAACTGCCCGGCGATCGCGCCGCGGTGCTCGCCTGCCAGAACCGCGCGCACTCGTTCGGTTGCCAGGTCGAAGTGCCGGTCGAACTGATCGCTTCGGTCAAGAACATCGCGAGCGGTGGCGCGGCAGGTGGTGGTGCTCCCGGTGGCATGGCGCCTCCGCCGCCGCCGGCTGGCGTCGGTGGCCCCGCTCCGACCGTCACGAAGTAGGCAACGGCCAGTGAGAATCCTGAAAACGCGCATCGATCCCAGGGTCGGTGCGCGTTTTCAGTTTTTGCCCGTCGCCAACCGCGCGCGGCAAGCAGCCAGGCAGGGCGCGCTGGCCTCGGTCCCGTTCACGCCGTGCCAGAAGCCGTGATTGCGCCCTTTTGCGCACTGACGGAACCGGGTACTCTGGTCGGCCGACCCCGAGCGGTCGCGTCGGCGAGGCCTCTGATGCATCGGTCGTTTCCTCGTTGGATTGCCTTGTTGGCGTGCGCGGCCTGTTCGGCCCAACCCGCGAGCGAAGCGACGCTCGCCCCGGATGTCGCGACTGCCGCCGATGTCGCGCAAGGGGACGTCGCCACCCAGGTCGATACGGCGCCCGAACTCGACACCGCCGCCGCGGCCGAAGTCTCAGAGCCCGACTTGATCGCCCCTGACATCGGTTCCGGTGCGACGGACGCCGAAGTGGTGGCCGACGTAGAGCCTGACACTGCGGTTGCCGACGATGTGGCCGTCGACGCCGGCGTCGACAGCGGCCCCGACGCGAAAACCTGCAAGCCCGGGGCGCAGATGTGCCAGGGCGCGCTGCTAGCCACCTGCGCGCCCAAGGGCGACGGCTACACGGT
>CAYHHL010000008.1:56293-66092 GCA_964356325.1 uncultured Enterobacteriaceae bacterium
CAAGGCATTGGCGAAGTTGGACGACCAGGTCACGCACATGTCGCTGTTCCGCTTCCCACAAACCGGCGGCCAGTGCGGCGTCTCATGCTCGTGCACCAGTGGCGGCTACAGCGGCGACTCCACCATCAAGGGCGACGGCAACGCCCAGATGGTCGTCGACAGTTCCTCGTGGTTCTGGAACAACGTCAACCAGATCATGTGCGTGGCGTTTCCCAAGGCCAGCGGCGAGCAGACCAAGGCGGCGATCGGCAAGTGGATGGACAACGTCCAGGACGCCGCCAACCCGGAATTGCGCGCCACCGGCGGCACCCCCATCGGCAAGTCGCTGTTCTACATCGGAGAGTACATCCGCAACAAGGTGGTGGTCGACGGCAAGGCGTGCAAGGTCGACGACGACTGCGGCAACGCCAACTACGCTTGCGATCTGAGCGCCTGCAAGGACGCGACCTGCCAGGGCGCGTGCAAGGACGCCGCGCGATCGTGCCGGGACACCATCGTCATCTTGTTCACCGACGGCGGCGAGACTTCGTCCAACAGCTACTTCGGACCTTGGATCCAGGCCAAGCGCATGGCCATGGGCCTGGGCTGCGCGACCGACGCGGACTGCGTGGGCGATGCCTCGTGCCAGAAAATCTCCGAATGCGTGGGCGGCGGGACCCAACTCGGCAGCGGGGTGTTGTGCAACCCCGGAAACGGCAACGCCGATTGCGTGGACGAAAAGAGCGGCATGAAAACGTGCGCAACCTTTCAGCAATGCATGCCCAAGGCCCAGGCGTCCAACTACCAGTGCAGCGAAGGCGCGACCGCGTGCCTGCCCACCTGCGTCGGCGGCGCGACCGGAGGCTGCGTCCAGGCGCCGAAACCCGGGGAAGATCCGAGTCCTGCGTACTGCAGCGGCCAGTGCACGCGCGACCCTCGCCTGAGGCTGACGGCCACGGCCACGGAATCGAAGAACAACGTGTTGCGCTCCCCCGATGGCAAGCCGTTCGCCGTGCGCCTGTACGTCGTCGACATCGGCTCGGTGAGTGCGGAGGACGTCAAGAATTCCATGAGCTTGGCAATCAGTGGTGGCGGCAAGCTGCTGGGCGCGGATGCCAGCGACCCGGTGCAGTTCCTCGGCGCACTGGAAAAGGCCTTCGATCTGAAGAACAAGAACGTCTGCGGTGTCGAGCTTTAGCAGCCGGGGCGTCGAGCTGTAGCTAGAGCAAGCCAGCCCCGACCAGCGGCGCATCCTCGGCCAGAAGTGACGCTACGACGCGCACTTCTCGTCCGGCATGGGTCGCCAATGCCTCGTTCAGCAGAGGCACCAGACCCACCGCGCCCGTTCGCGCCTGCGTCGTCAGCAGCACCGTGGAAAGGTCCAGCGCCTGCGTCAGCCCCGCCAGCGCCACGCCGACCGCCCGCGCCGCGTCGTCCAGCAGCGTCAGGACGAGGCGTTCGCCCGCCGCTGCGCGCCGCCCCAGTTCCTCGTGCAGTCCCCGGTCGTGCCCACCCGCCGCCGGGTGACTGCGCGGCACCTGCAGCAGCGCCGCGGACGCTTCCAAGGCTTCGGCGCTCACGTAACGGTGCAGACAGCCTCGCTTTCCGCACGAGCACAGCGGCCCCAGCGGATCGACCGGCAGGTGGGCGAAATCCAGGGTGCGCAGCCACGGCTTGCCGGCCAGCACCACGCCGCCGTCGATGTTCTCACCGAGCCAGAGTAGCGCAAAGTCAGGCAGTTGTCGTCCAGCACCGAGCATTGCTTCGCCCCAGGCGGCACACACGCCGCGCGGCTGCGCCTGGGTCGGCAGCTCCAGCAACTGGCCGAGGCTCGCCGCCAGGTGCAGGCCCTGGGCGCCGGTCACCGCCACGCCTAGCCGCGCAATTGGCTTGGGCGCACGATCGCGAAGGATCTTGGCGGCTTGCAGCAGCTGCGCGAGGCAGGCGTCGGCGTCCATGGTCGGCAAGCGCTCGATCCGCCGCACGTCCGCGATGCCGTCCGCGTCCACCGTCGCCAGGATCGCCCGGTTCGGCTGCAGGTCAATCGCCAGGCCAAGATCGCTTGTCAGGTCAAGCACGTGGGGCCTCGAACACACGCTCCTGCCAGGTGGCGAAACAAAGCAAGGCCCACAGCGTCTTGCGGTGATCGGCGCGCCCGTCCAGATGCTCACGGAGCATCGCCGTGACACCCGGCGCGTGCAACCATGGAGTCTGGTTCAGCTTCTCCGGCGCCAACACGTCCAGCATCCAGCCCTTCAGCGGACCGCGCAGCCACGCCGCCAGGGGCACGCCAAAGCCTTTCTTCGGTCGCTTCACGATCGCTGCGGGCAATTGCCGCGCTGCCAACCGCCGCAGCAACACTTTTGTCGTCCGTCCGCGCAGTTTCATCGAGGTCGGCAGCGATCGCGCCAGGTCCACCACCTCGTTGTCGAGCAGCGGCGCGCGCACCTCCATGCCGTGCTGCATCGACGCGCGATCCACCTTTTGTAGAACGCCGTCAGCCAGATAGAAGCGGGCGTACAGCCAGGCCAGCGCGTCGGCGTCGTCCCGCGAGAGCGCCTTGCCCTGATCCCACACCTGGCTGATCGCGGTCGCGGCATTTGGGCGGGGCAAGAGTTGATCCAGGGGCCCCGGCTGATCCAGGCTGGCGAGCAGATCCGGATGGAGAACGCGGGCATGCTGCCGAGGCTCGAGACCGCCGATCCAGGCGACGTGGCGCATGCCGCCTGAATAGCCGAGACCCGCGACGAAACGCTTGAGTTGGAAGTCGAGCGAAAGATTGCCATGCGAAACGGGTAGATGACCGAGCGCCCGCTGCAAGTACGGTTGCACCCGCCCCAGGCCCGCCGCGTCCGCCCACTGCGCCACCCGGTGGGCGTAGAACGTAGGATAGCCCAGCCACCACTCGTCGCCGCCATCGCCGCCCAGCGCCACCGTCACGTCGGGGCGCGCGAAACCACAGAGGAACCAGGTCGGCAGGATCGAACCGTCGGCCAGCGGTTGATCCAGGCTCGCGAGAAGGTTGGGCAGGGCGTCCAGGCAAGCTTGCGGATCGAAGGTCTTTTCGTGATGGCGAGTGCCGAGATGCCTTGCGACCGCGCGGGCTTGGCTCGACTCGTCGTAGCTCTTGTCGGCGAAACCGATGGAAAAGGTCTGCAGATCCGGGCGCAAGCGGCTCGCGTAGGCCGCCACCAGCGAGCTGTCGATGCCGCCTGACAGAAATACGCCCAGCGGCACGTCCGCCATCAGGCGCCGCTCGACCGCCCGGTGCAGGCGCACGTCCAGCTCGGCAAGCGCCTGATCCTCAGTCAGCTTCGCGAGGTCAGGGTCGACCGGCGCCAGCGTGTGCCAGTGCGCGATCTCGATGCGCGCCGTGCCATCCTCGCGCGCCTGCCACAGCCAGCAGGTGCCGGGCTCCAAGGCCGCGACATCTTGTAGCATCGTCCGCGGCGAGACCACGTAGTCGAACAGCAACAGCGACTGCAGTCCGTGCGGGTCCAGACGCCTGGGCACGGCCGGATGCGCTGTCACCGCCGAGAGTTCCGTGCCGAATACCAGCGTTTCGCCCTGGTCCAGCACGCCGACGAACAGCGGTTTCTTGCCGTGGCGATCGCGGGCCAGCAACAACTGCCGGCGGTGACCGTCCCACACTGCGAAGTCGAACATCCCAGAAAGCTTGGGTAATAGCGCCGTGCCCCACTGCTCCCAGCCGTGTACCAGCACTTCGGTATCGCAGTGGTCAGTGGCGAAGATGTGCCCGGCGGCCTGCAGTTCCCGCCGCAATGCCATGTGGTTGTAGATCTCGCCGTTGAAAACGACCCAGACCTGGCCGTCTTCGCTCGCCATAGGCTGGTGCCCGCCGCCCAAATCGACGATCGACAGCCGCCGGAAGCCCAGCGCCGCCCCGCCCGGCTGCGGACCCGGCGGATCGAAATGTTGGCCGCTGTCGTCAGGACCTCGATGCGCAATCGCCAGTTGCATCGCCGCGAGGACGGCAGGCGCACCGGGACCGAAATGGTCAGGTCGCGTCGACACCCAGCCCACGATGCCGCACATGCCCGACTCCTGCTCGAAAACGTCGCGAATTCAGCGCTGAACCCGCTCGGGCGGGTCGACGTTGACGCGGTCGCGCACGAAATACGTGGGTTTGCCCTGGCTTTCGTAATACGTGCGCATGTTCATCTCGGCGAGCAAACCGAACAGCAGGAACTGCAGGCCAGCTATCGCGAAGAAGATGCCGACCAGGAACAGCGGCTGATCCTTGACGAACACGTGACTCGCGAACTTGTTGACCAGGGTCCAGAGCATGCACGCCGCGGCGATGCCGAAGCTGGTGAACGAGAAACGGCCGAAGAAATAGATGGGCTTGGTCGCGTAGGCGGCCAGGAAACGCACCGTCACCAGATCGAGCACCACGCGAAAGGTCTTGGACAACGTGTACTTGCTGACACCCCAGCGGCGCGCATGGTGCTTGACCGGCATCTCGGTGATGCGCGCGCCGGCGAGATGGGCGAACGCGGGCAGGAAGCGGTGCATCTCGCCGTACAGGTGCACGTCCTTCAGCACGTCGGCGCGGATCGCCTTGAGAGTACAGCCATAGTCGTGAAGTTTCACGCCCGTCACGCGGCCGATCAGGCGGTTGGCGATGCGCGAGGGCAGCGTCTTGGTCAGGTAGGCGTCCTGCCGCTTCTCGCGCCAACCCGCGACGATGTCGTAGCCTTCGTCCAACTTGGCGAGCATGCGCGGGATGTCCGCCGGATCGTTTTGCAGGTCGGCGTCGATGGGGAAGACGACTTGGCCGCGGGCATGCTCGAACCCGGCCGTCATCGCCGCGGTCTGCCCGAAATTGCGGCGGAACTGCACGATCTTGACGTGCGGATCGAGGGCCGCCATCTCGCGCAGGATCTCTGGCGTGCGATCGCGCGAACCGTCGTCGATGTACAACGCTTCCCAGGGCTTGCCGAGCGGATCGAGCGCCGCGTGCAAGGCTGCGTGCATCGCCGGCAGCGACTCCTCTTCGTTGTAGACCGGGATGACGATGGAGAGGACTGGATTCATGCGGGGGCGGAGTGTAACCGCGCTTGACGGAGACCGCTACAGCCAGGGCTCCTCGGGCGGCCGGCCCACTTCAGCAGGGCGCTCCAGCAGCAGGAAGATTTCGCGATTGCCACTGGGTCCAGGCACTTCGCTCTCGGCGCGGCCCAGAGTCCGGCAGCCCAGCGCCTGCGCCACTTGCTCCACATCCGCCACCGACTTCCAGCGCGCCGCGTCGTCCGTGACCACGCCACCGTGCGGCACCTGGTCGCGCGCCAGTTCGAACTGCGGTTTCACCATCAGCAAGAGCTTGCCGCCGGGGCGCACGAGCGGCACCAGGGCCGGCAGCACCTGACGGGCGCCGATGAAGCTGACGTCGAGCACCAAAAGATCCGCGGGCCAGGGCAGGGCAGAAGGAGTCAACTCGCGCGCGTGGGTCCGCTCGCGCACGTGGACGCGCGGGTCCTTGCGCAGCCTCTCGTGCAGCAGGCCGTGACCGACGTCGACCGCCACGATTTCGACCGCGCCGTTCTGCAGCAGGCAGTCCGTGAAGCCGCCCGTCGCCGCGCCGACATCGATGCAGTACAGGCCCGTCACGTCCAATTGCAGGGCCTTGAGCGCGCCTTCCAGCTTGAGGCCACCGCGCGACACGTACGGATTGGGCGGCCCGCCCAGCAGGCGCAGGGGCAGGTCGCTCGGCACCTTGTCGCCGGCTTTCTGGGCCTTGCGCTCGCCGACCATGACCTTGCCGGCGAGAACGAGCGCTGCCGCCGCCTTCAGGTCCGCAGCCAGGCCTTCGCGCACGAGGCGGGCATCGATCCGTTCGACCTGGCGGTGGGGCGTGGACATCGTGTGGCGCCGCCTACAGCGGTTCGTCCAGAGGGCGCAGGACTGGCGAATCGGCCGTGCCTGACAACTGCTCGATACGCTGTTCCGCCGAATCCAGGATGGCACTTGCCTTGCGACTCAGGGACATACCCCGTTCGAAGGCGGCGAGGCTGTCTTCGAGCGACAACTGGCCGGATTCGAGATCCTTCACCAACTGGTCGAGTTCAGTGACGAGGCCCTCGAACGAATGCTCGGTCGCGGCGTCGGGCGTTGGCGAGATGACGGTCATGGTAGGCTCACGCGGCGACAGCGCCTCCCTGCGGCTTCTAGCAGACTTGACGAGAACGTCCAGACGAGCACTCGTGCAGCTTTACACCCAATGGATCTTATGGACGGTTTCGCGACGCCTCAAGCGCTCCTTGCCGCGCCTGCGCTGCGGGCGCACAATCTTGTCATGGCGAGTCCCGTCTTGACCACGCAGGCGCAGATTGACGACCTCATCGCCGCGCTGGCGTTGGTCGACGCGGTTGCCTTCGATACAGAATTCCACAGTGAGCGCACGTACATCCCACGGCTGATGCTGATCCAGCTGGCCAGTCGGGACAACATCTGGATCGTGGACCCGCTGGCGCCCATCGACCTGCGCCCGCTGCTCGAAGCGCTGGCAAGACCCGGTCTGACCGTGGTCGGCCACGCGCTCAAGAACGACTTGCGCATCGCGTGGTTGCAGTTCGCCAAGCTGCCGACTCGGGTGTTCGACACGCAGGTCGCGGCGGCCTTTCTCGGCCATGGTCTGCAAACTGGCCTGGGCACGCTGCTGCACAACGCCCTGGCCGTGCACCAGCCCAAGGGCGATCAGATGGCGGACTGGAGCCAGCGCCCGCTGCCTGAGCGGTTGCTCGGCTACGCCGCGGGTGACGTCGCGCATTTGCTGAGGCTGCACGACCTGTTGGCCGGCGAGCTGGACTCGCTGGGGCGGCTGGCGTGGGTCGAGCAGGAATGCCACGAACTGTGCGATCCACTGCGGTATTCGCGCGATCCGGACCTGGCGTGGCAGCGGGTCTCGGGCAGTCGGCGCATGGACCCGCGCGAAGCCGGCGTGCTGCATGCCCTGGCGGCGGAACGGGAAGTGCTCGCGTTGGCCGAAGACGTGGTGCCGCACTTCCTGCTGCCGGACGATGTGCTGCTGCTGCTGGCCCGCCACGCCCCTGTGCAACGCAAGGATCTCGAAGGCGATCGCCGGTTCCACCACCGGGCGGTCCAGCGTTTCGGCCAGCGTTGGCTCGAAGCGATTGCCCGCGGTCTGGCGACGCCACAGCACCGGCCGCCCTCGCGCCCGCCACCGGGGCAGGAACTCGAGGCGGTATCGGCGCTTCTGATGCTACTCGTGGTCGACATCGCCAACCGGAACAACCTGGCGCCGCAGTTGCTGGTCAAGCGCGACACGTTGCTCGAGGCCCTGCGCAGCGAGCCCGACTCGCCCGAAGCGCTGGCGGAAGCGGCGGAACTGCACGGCTGGCGGGCGGATCTGCTGGTCGGACCGCTGTGGAACCTGCTGACCGGAACGCTGAAGGTCACCTGTTCCCAGTCCGGTCCGACGGGATTTCGCCTGGAATTCTCGTAGTCTTCAGCGCGACTCCCAATGGCCCCAACTCGGCAGCGCGACCGGCGGCAGCGTGGTCTCGCTCGCGACCTTATGGTCCTCGATGACGACCTGCAGCGAGTTGGTGCCGCCCTTGGGCCAGTCGATCCCGACCGTCACCACCATGGCCTCGCCCTTGGTCATGCCGTACAGGCGCCGCAACAGGCCGCGAGCGTTATCGATCATGAGGTTGAGCTTGTTCGGGTCGGCGTCGAAGCCCTTCATCAGCACCGGGTGCAGGCCGTAATACAGCAGCATCGCGCGCGCCACCGCCTCCTTAGGACAGAACGCCAGCAGCGGCACGGTCGGGCGTTGGCGCGACAGTCGCTCGGGTGTTTGCCCGGTCCGGGTGAAACAGACGATCGCGCGGGCGGGCAGATGCTCGGCGAACTGCACGGCAGTAAAGGCAAAAGCCTCGTTGATACGCTGCAGGTAGGCCGTCGGTTGATCGGCCGTGGCATCCGGCTCGCGGGGCCCGCGCTGATCGCCGCGCAACAACTCCTGATCATGGCACCAGGCTTCGGCCTTGCGCGCCAGCCGATCCATCGTCGCCACCGTCTGGTAAGGCCGTGAACCAACGCTGGTTTCGCCCGACAGCATCACCGCGTCGCCGCCGTCCACGATGGCGTTGAACACGTCGGTCGCCTCGGCCCGCGTCGGCACCGGGTTGGTGATCATCGACTCGAGCATCTGTGTCGCGACGATGCAGGGCTTGCCGTGCCTGCGCGCCGCGTTGATCAATTGCTTTTGCACCATCGGCACTTCTTCGACGCCCAGTTGCAGCCCGAGATCACCGCGCGCCACCATCACGCCTTCGCAAGCGTCCAGGATCGCGTCGATATGCTGCAGCGCCGACAGCGTTTCGATCTTGGCGACCAGACGGGGCTCGGGGCGCTGCTCCGGCGCGTTCGGCCCCGCCGCGGCCTGGGTCTGCCGGCGATGCTCGCGGATGAACAGGCGCACCCGGTCCAGGTCCGCCACCGTGCGCACGAACGAAAGTGCCACGAAGTCGACGCCTTGATCGAGACAGAACTCCAAGTCGCGCTGATCCTTCTCGGGAAAAGGATCGAGGTCCAGGTCGAACTCGCGAATCGTGATGCCTTTTCTCGACCCGAGCAGTCCGCCCGCCACGACGATCGCGCGCGCGAAGTGCTCGCCCAGGCCGACCACCTCGACGATGATGTCGCCGTCGCCGAACAGCACCGAGGGCCGCAGGTTCGGCTGCTGGACCGCGAGGTTGCGCAGGCCGCGCAGGATCGCGCCGCCCAGGGGTTCCGGGATCGGAATGGTGGGCGGCATCGTGCCGTCGGGCAGCGGTTCGACTTGCGGATCGATGCCTTCGGGCACGAGCAGCACCTGGTGGCCGGTGACCAGCTGGATGCCTTCGCCCGCCAGCTTGCCGATGCGCGTCTTGGGCCCCTGCAGGTCGGCCATCACCGCGACCGGCGGCGTTTCCAGATTGGGAACCTCGACGTTGGCCCACGCCAGGATCTCGCGCTCCTTGGCGTAATCCTTGTCCGAATGGCTCATGTTCAAGCGCAGGACGTCCGCGCCGGCCTCGCACAGCCGGTGCAGGAAGGTGGGATAGTCCTTGTCGTGACAGAGGCCGATCGTGGCGACGATTCGGGTCTGGCGGGGTCGCGGGCCTTCGTAGCGTTTCATCGATCCTCCGGAGGGGCGCGCATGGTGCCACGGTTGCCTTGCGGAAGGCGATCGTGACGCAGCCCGCGCCGTAGTCCAGCCGGGCATGGTAACATGGGGCGACGGCGATTCGGTTGCCGGCAGGAGAGTTGCCATGGACCCGGTCGGTATCGCGCTGTTGACTCTCGCTGCCCTGCTCACGGGCGCCCTGCTGCCGCTCATCTTCCAAGCGCGGGCGACCTTGCGCAGTGCCCAGCGGGTGTTGGACACGTCAGGTCCCAAGCTCGCGGCGACGTTGACCGACATGGCGGCCGCGACGCAAGAGATCGCGGTCATTGCTCGGGATTTGGCATCGACGCTGGATCAGGTTCGCGGTGCGGTCGGGCGCGTGTCGACCATCGGCGGCATGGTGGGGCCAGCCGTGGTCGCTGCCGTGCAAGCCTTCAGAGCAGTGCGGGGCATGGACTCGCGTCACGAACCATCCGAAGCGCCGGATCTAGACCGCGAAAACGGCGAGAAATCCGCGGGCTGACGGTCCAAGCAAGGTCCAGCCCGCCGATTCCGTTTCAAACGCCGCGATCCGCGCTCGGCCACAGCACCTTGTGCAGCTGGATCTGCAAGCGTCCCGGGGCGTTGTCCGCCAGCAGCCACGCCGCCAGTTGCGCCGGGTCCAAC
>CAYHHL010000009.1:0-62769 GCA_964356325.1 uncultured Enterobacteriaceae bacterium
GTACGTGAAAGTGATGGTATTGGTCTTGCCGATGAACACGGTCTTGGTCGTGCGCAACTCGCTCTGGTGCTTGCTGACGTAGGCCATGCCGATTTCGCGTTCCATGCGACCCAAGGCGACCCGCGCGGTGTGGTAGTAGTCCTGCATCTGCTTGGTGTCGCGAATCGCACCAAGAATCGAGGACATGGCCGTGCTGATGATGACGCCGAGCATGGCCAGCAGCGAAACTGCGATCATGAGCTCGACCATGGTAAAACCCGTGGATCCACGGCGTTCCTTCCTCATCACCCACCGCCGGGAGGCTGAGGCATCGCCCCCTGGATCGCGCCTTCCACCTTCTCCATCTGCTTCATCTGCTGGATAGCCTGGGCTTCCTCCTCGCTCACCGCGGTCGTGAACGTCTCGATGTCCAGCGCGCGCTTCTCGCCCTCCTCGTCCTTCCAGGTCAGGTGCAGCACGACCTTGCGCGTCCGGTCCGAGGCCCGTTTCAGGATGCGCGGCAGCAGCTCCGCCACCATGATGCCCATCGACATCTGCAGCACCGAGATGTTGATGTCGCACAAGTTCAGCAGGTTCACACCTTGGTCGCCCGACATCAGGATGACGCCGAGCAGCGACATCATATCGCCGCCCTTGCTCAAGGCGCCGAGGTCCAGCCCCGCGTCCGTCGCGCCCTTGGCCGCGCCCGCCAGATCCTGCATCTTCTTGGCCGGATCGCCCGCCGCGCCGTCGCCCGAGTTCAGCTTGTCCAGCGCGCCGGTCTTGGCCAGGCCGTCTTGCGCGTCGGCCAGCACCTTTTGCGCCTGGGTCGACATGTCGCCGATCGCCGCGTCGTCCAGGTTCAGGCCGATCAGGTCGTACTTGCACTTGAATTGCCGGGCGTAGGCCTTGGGCAACTCGCAGTCCTTGCCGGTCACGTCGTTGGTCGGGAAGCCGTCCTTGCGGTACTTTTCCTCGACGTCGAGCATGGTTCCACGCAACAGCAGCGCCGCGACGGTCGACCGGTAGATGCGTTTGGAGTACAGCGCCGACGACGACGTGCCCGCCGTGATGATGGTCAGCGCGAACGCCAGCACCGCCATCGCGATGAGCACTTCGAGCAGGGTAAAACCCCTTTGTTGCCGTCGGTTGCGCGCCACCAGCACGAATCAGCTCTCCTTGCCGAGCTTGTCGGCGTCGACCTTGTCCTTGTGTACTTTCGCGGTTCCTTCCAGCGCCTTGACCTCCACCGTCATCACGTCGTCGTCGTCGGCCTGCACGTAGATGAACGCGTTCTCGGTGGTACCATTGGGGAAGAAGTACACGTAAGCCATGCCCTTTTCCGTTGGGTTCTGCTGGTGCGAGGTCATCACGGTGCCGAACTTCAGGCCCTTGTCCAGCGTGTACTTCGCTAGCAGGCGCGATTCGATCGGCGTGAACCCGGAAGTCTGGCTCTTGTCCGGCTCGGCCTGATTCTTGCCTTTTTTCAAAGGCTTCTTCTTGACCGCGTCGTCTTCCTCCTCGCCCTCGCCCGGCAGCAGGAAGGTCTCGCACGGATCCGAACTGGTCTGCGATTCCGCCCAGTAGGACTGCGTGTCCAGATCGATGACCAACCGGTGGTTCTTGCCCGAAAGCACTGACAGGTTGTAGAGATAGCGCACGGCGACCGCGAGCTTGCCCGACTCCGACTGCACCGAGGCGCCGCGGATGTTGCTGACTCCCGCCGCCACCGCGACCGTGACGATGCCGATGACCGCCACGACGACGACCAGCTCGATCAGGGTAAACCCGCGAGAACTACGTGGTTCAGTGCTTGTCATTGCCGCCATAGCAGATGTCGTCGTCGCCGCCGTTCTTCTTGTCCGGACCGTTGGAGCACAGCGTGAACGCATCGCCCTGGGCGCTGTAGTTCAGGTCCTGCTTCCAGGGATCCTTGAGGTTGGCCTGCTTGAGCCGGGCGCGCTTGCCTTCAGTCAGGCTGGCCAGCGAGTCCGGGAACTCGCCCTGGCGCGCCTCGACCGCCTCGATCACGCCGCCGACCGTGGCGATTTGCGCCTTGGCCGCGTCGATCTTGGCATCGCCGAGCATGCCGAACACGCCGACCGCGAGCGCGCTGCCGAGCACGCCGATGATCACGATCACCACCATGATTTCAATCAAAGTCATGCCCAGCGAAGCGTGGGGCATGACTTTGATTGTAGTTGCCGCGCGGCGCCGCGCGACTCCGTGATGCGCCTGGGTACAGGCTTCGAGTTGCTGCCAAAGATGCAGTTTCAAGACGTTCAGGTTCATCGGTAGCGCCCTCCTTCGGCGCGGAAACTCTCAGCCTCTCATGGACTTCGCAAGTTGCATCATCGGCAGCAGGATCGCCGCCACCAGGAAGCCGACCATCACGCCCATGCCGACGATCATGATCGGCTCCAGCAGCGAGGTCAGCGCATTCACCCGCGTATCCACCTGATTCTCATAGCTTTCACTCACGTTGCGCAGCATGTTCTCGAGTTCGCCCGAGCGCTCGCCGATCGCCACCATGTGCACGACCATCGGCGGAAACTGCTGGCTGCGCTTCAACGGCCCGGCGATGCTGTCACCTTCCCGAATCGCCGCGCGGGCTTCGGCGATCACCTTGGCGAGCACGCGATTGGCCACCACGTTCTCGACGATTTCCATCGCGGTCAGCAGCGGCACGCCCGAGGACAACAGCGTCGACAGGGTCCGAGAAAAGCGTGAGATCGCGATCTTGCGGATGAGGTCGCCCAGCACTGGCACCCGCAGCAGGAACGCGTCCCACGAGTCGGCGCCCTTGTCGGTGGCCAGCCAGCGCCGAAAGCCTACGGTTGCGCCGACCGCGAGCAGGATGCCCAACCACCAGAAGCTCGAGAACAGGCTCGAGATGAAGATCAAGGCCTTGGTGATCAACGGCATCTCGGTGCCAAGATCGGTGAACATCCCGGTAATCGTTGGCACCACGAAGATCATCATCGCCGAGACGATGAGGGTGGCGATGCACAACATGATGACCGGATAGGTCATGGCGCCGATGATCTTGTTGCGCAGGCGCACTTGCGATTCGGTGAAGTCGGCCAACCGCAGCAGCACGACGTCCATGTTGCCCGAGCTCTCACCCGCGCGGACCATGTTGAAGTACGTGACGCCAAAGACTTTCGGGTGCGCGCCCAACGCCCGCCAGAACGGCGCGCCCTCGTTCACGTCGGTGCGCACCTGGGCAAGGACGCGCTTGAGCTTGGGGTTTTCGATCTGCTCGACCGTGGCGCCCAGCGCATCGACCAACGGCACGCCGGCCTTGAGCAAGGTCGCCATCTGCCTGGTCATTTCCGAGACGTCGTTGGGCGAGATGCGCGTGAGCAGTTCTTCGAGGTCGAAGTCGCGCGAGCCGGCCTTCTGCACCGCACCGGCGCGGATCTTGGCCTTGCCGCCCTTGACCGAAGTCTCGTGGTACTCGGTGAGGAAAACCTTGTCGCGGCGCAACGCGGACTTGAGCGAACGCACGCTCTCGACATCAAGGACTCCCTTGATGGTGCGGCCACTTGAATCCTTGCCTATGTATTCAAAGACCGGCATGGAGGTTCCTGATGAGCACTGCTTCTAATTCTGGGCGTTCAATTCCAGTCGCTCGGCGACCCATTGTGATGCGTGATTGCGATGGCACTGCAGAGACCTAATCTTCTTGGTCTTGATTGGCGATGCGCATCACCTCTTCCACGGTTGTAGAGCCGCGCAGCACCTTGTAGGCGCCGTCGTTCAGCAGCGTTTGCATGCCGCTCGCCACCGCCGCGCGCTTGATCGTCCCCGCGTCGTTCTTGGCCACGATCAGCCGCTTGATTTCCTCATTGGGAATGAGCAGTTCGTGTAGACCCATCCGACCTGCGTAGCCCGTCATGCCGCACTGCGGACAGCCCTTCGCCGAGTAGATGGTCGCCGTCGCCAGCCGCGGATCGGTGCGCGCGATGCCCAGTTGCTCCAGTTCCAGATCGGTCGGGATGTGCGGCTGCCGGCAGTCCCGGCACAGCACGCGACACAGCCGTTGCGCCAGGATGCCGATGATCGACGACGACAAAAGGAATGGTTCCACGCCCATGTCGACCATACGGGTATAGGTCGAGGCCGCGTCGTTGGTGTGCACCGTCGAAAGCACCAGGTGGCCGGTCAGCGCCGCTTGCACCGCGATTTCAGCGGTTTCCAGGTCGCGGATTTCACCCACCAGCACCACGTCCGGATCCTGACGCAGCGTAGCGCGCAGACCGCGGGCAAAGGTGAAGTCGATCTTGGGGTTGACCTGCATCTGGCCGATGCCTTCCAACTGGTATTCGACCGGATCCTCGATGGTCAAGATGTTGATATCCGGGTTGTTGATCGACATCAGCGCCGAGTACAGCGTGGTCGTCTTGCCTGAACCGGTCGGCCCCGTGCACAGCAAGATGCCGTTCGGACGGTGCACCAGCTGGTTGATCGCCTCCACGACGTCTTCGCGCATGCCCAGCGTCTTCAAATCCAGCGTAGTCGAGCCCTTGTCGAGCAGACGCATCACGATCCGCTCGCCGTGCGCAGTCGGGATCGTGCTCAAGCGCAAGTCGATGTCGCGGCCCGCCACCTTGATGCGGATGCGGCCGTCTTGGGGCAGGCGCTTCTCGGCGATGTTCAGGTTGCCCATGATCTTGACGCGGCTGGTGATGGAAGCCTGGAACTTCTTGGAGGTCCGCACCACCTCGCGCAGCACGCCGTCCTTGCGGAAGCGCACCAGCACGTACTTCTCCATCGGCTCGATGTGCACGTCCGAGACGCGTTCCTTGGCCGCCTGGTTCAGCACCGAATTCACCAGCCGGATGATCGGCGCTTCGTCGTCCTCGTCGAGGATGTCCTTGGCCGCGTCCTCCAGTTCCATCGCGATGTCGGCGACGCCGGAGTCGGTTTTCTCCATGTCGTCGAGCACTTGATCGGCACGCGCGCGGCGGTCGAAAGCGAAGTTGATGGCGTGGTTCAGCACGTCGGGAGTCACCAACACCGGTTCGACCTGGACGCCGCCGAACAGCACGCGCAAGTCGTCCAGCGCCGAGGTCGCCATCGGATTGCTGGTCGCCACCGTCAACACGCCGTTCAGCTTGTGAATCGGCAGAAGTTCCGACTCCTTGGCCCAGCCCATCGCCAACGGCGCCACCAGCGACACGTCGATGTTCGCCTCGTCGATACTGTCCTGTACGGTCATGCCCAGCTGCGAACCGAGCGCCTGCATCAGCTGAAGTCGTGTGATCGCCAGGTGTTGGATGAGCAGCTCGCCGATCAGCCCGCCGCGCTCGCCCTGCACCTTCAGCGCGCTCTCGACCGCCTCGACCGTGCACCAGCCGCGTCCGACCAGGATCTCACCCAGCGCGCGCGGATCGATCTGTGGCGCCACGGCCGGACGCTGTGTCGGCGCCGGACTCTGCGGCGGCAGTGGAATCGACATCATCGTGGTGGCTTCGAGCGTCACGGCTTGGGCTCCGGCGTCTTCGGGGCGCTGTCTTCTTTCGCGGGCGCGCTGTCCGGGCCAGCCTTCTTGCCCTTGGCCTTGGGCGCAGTCTTGCCCTTGACTGGCACGGTCTTCGCCTTGGGCGCAGAGGTTGCCGCGGGCGCAGCGGATTCCCTGCCTGGCTTCTCGCCGTCCAAGCGATCGCTCGCGTCGTCGTCCTTGGCCTTGCCAGAAGCCTTGCCACCGCCTGGCTTTTCCGCTTCCGGCAGGTCGATCACTTCGGGCACGGTGCCGTCGTCGCTCTCGTCGTCCAGCCTGCCCTCGGCGTCCGGCTTGCCTTGGTTCTTCCTGTCCTGCGCATCCTTTTGTTTTTGCGCCTTGAACGGGTCGAAGTTCAGGTCGTGGCGCTCCGGCGGTCCGACCAGATCCACGTCCGCGTTGTCGAAGTACGCTTTTTCCTGAAGTTTGCGCTCCTCGGACGCCTTCTCGACCGTCTGGAACACCGCCTCGAGGAATCCGCGCTTCTTGCGGTAGTCGACCTTGCCCTCGTACTCCTTCTGCTTGGTCGCCAGCTCTTCGGCAAACTCGCGAATCTGCTGCATCTTGTTCTCGTGCATCCGCTCCAGATCGCTCGGGTCCTTGATGATGTGCGGCACGATGATGAGCAGCAGGTTCTTCTTCTCGAGCAGCTTGGTGGTCTTGCGGAAGAACATGCCCAGCAGGGGCAGGTCGCCCAGGATCGGAATCTTGGAAACGCCCGTGGTCTCGCGATCGGTAATCAAACCACCGATGACCACGGGCTGCTGATCGCGTACCACCACGGTGTTGGTGATCTTGCGCTTCGAAGTCGTCGGCCCCAGATCCGGGCTGATGCCTTCGACCTCGTCGAGTTGCTGGTCGATCTTGAGCTTGATGAAGTCCGACTCGTTGATCTGCGGCGTGATCTTGAGCGTCAGGTCGACCTCGAGGTGCTGCACCGTGCCGCCGAGCGCGCCGCCGAGCAGGCCGCCCAGCCCGCCGAGACCGCCCAACGACGACGCCGCGCCGCCCAAGCCGGAGAGGCCGCCGAGACCGCCCAAGGCACTGCCGCCCATGCTCTGGGAACGATAGGGGATCTTGCGTCCGACTGTGATCTCCGCGTCCTCGTTGTTGAGCGTGAGGATGTGCGGGGTGGACAACACGTTGACGTCGGAATTCTCCTGGATCGCCTGAATCAGGAAGCCGAACGCGGGGATGGACAGGGTGGCGCCGGCCGGGACAGCGCCTGTGTTGCCGGCGTCGACCTGCAGCAGGGGCCCCTGCAAGCCCGCCGCGAAGCCGCCCGCGTTGAGTTGCTGCAAGCTGACGCCGCCCATGCCCAGACCGCCCAAGCCGATCAGGAAGGGCACATCCTTGTACTGGCCGATGTCGAACTTGACGCCCGTCGAGCCGGCGAGTTGGGTCTTGCGGTTCTTGGAGGTCGAGATCTCCATGATCACGGCTTCGACGTAGACTTGCTTGCGCCGCCGATCGAGCTCGGCGATGACCTTCTGCAAAGACAGGTAATCCTTGAGCGAAGACTCGATCACCAAGGCGTTGGTGGCCTTGTGCGCGGTGATCTTCACGTCGCCTTCGAACAGCGTGGCCGTCCCGCCGCCCTTGGCCCCACCGGCCTTGGCGCCGCCGGTCTTGCCCCTCGCCGCGCCGGCCTTGGCCCCGCCGCCGCCGCCCGCGAGCGAGGACAAGGTGCTGGCCACGTCCTCGGCGTCGGCGTTCTCCAAATGGTGGATGTGGATGGCGCCCTCGCCCGGAATCGGCACGTCGAGCTTGCGGATCAGCGCGTCGATCTTGAGGTAGTTGCTCCTCGTCGCGATGAGGATGAGCTGGTTGGAGCGGTCGTCAGCAATCGCCTTGGAAAGCGTGACCTTGTTGCCCGCCGGACCGCCGGCGGCTCCGGGAGGCGAACCGGGCGTGGTCGCTCCACCCTTGCCGCCCGCGCCTTCGAACACCGCGGTGATCTTCTCGACCAGTTCCGAGGCGTCCATGTGCTGCACCGGGCGGATCCAGATCTTCTCGGCGCCCAGCGGCAAGTCGACGTCGTTGAGCAACTTCATGATGCTGTGGATGTTGGTGCCGGTGTCGGTGACGATGAGCGAGTTGTTCGGCGGATACACGAAGATATCGCCGGCCTTGCTCTTGAACTTGGTGACCAGGGGCTCGACCTCCTTGGCGTCGAGGTTCTTCAACCGGATGATGCGCGTGACCATGTTGTCATCGTTGGGCACCGCGCTCGTGGGCCCGACGACCGTGGCGCCCGAGGTGCGCGCGTCCGCCGTGTCGACGATGTGGTAGAATGCGCCCTTCTTGGTGACGGACATGCCGTTGACCATCAGGCTCGACAGGAAGGCGCGGTAGGCCTCGTACACGCTGACCGGCTGCGGCGAAATGATGGTGATCTTGCCGCCGCGCTTCTGGGTCGCGAGGATGAAGTTGCGCGTGGTCCAACACGAAACGAGCTTCATCACCGCTTCGATCGGCGCGTCCTGGAAGTCCAGTGTCACCTTGGCGTTGGCCGGCAGCTTCTTGCACTTGATATCGCTGATGTTGTTCTTGATCGCGACGACGTCATCGCCCATCTTCTTGAGGTCGTCGTCACCGATCGCGCCCTTGGCCGCGCCTGCCTGATCGTCCTTGCCAGCGCGACCGCCACCGGCAGGCGTGGGCACCACCGGATCGCTCGGGCCCCCGTCCACGCCCAGCTTCTTGGACGTTTGCGCGGGATCGTAGTCCGGATCGAGGGACTGCTTGCCGCCGCCGCGCTTGAACACGCCGCTGCCGGTCGCCTTCAAGTCCTTGGTTTTGCCCTTCTTGTTCAGCGTGCCGGCGCCGGTCTTGACGGGAATGGTCTTGTCGCCCGGCGGGGCAGCGGCTTGCTGGGCATGCGCCATGCCTGGCAGCAGAAGCGCGCAGATCAGCACCAAAACGCCAGTCTTGTCGCAGGCACGCCGCAGGGACGGCGGCGGCTGGCTTGGCTTGCCCGGCTTGTCAGCCAGCGTGGGTCGGAACGGACGCAAAGGGCACTCTCCGATGCGGACGTTGGTCCGCTGGTGGTGGCACGAAAAGCCCATCCCACCCAGATGGTTCGATCTACTGGACCGTATACCGCAGCGTTTTCGCGACGCCGCCGCGCTCGATCAGCACGGTCAGGCGCGCCTTGTTCTTCAAGGCTTCGTACAGGGACAAGGCTTTGTTCGGACTGTCCAGGGGCTCACCGTTCACCGCGAGCAGGATGTCCCCGTTCGTGAAGCCGATTTCGCCAAACAGGCTGTCGCCCTGCATGCCGATCATGCGCACACCGGCGTACTTGCCGTTCTTGTAGTTCGGCACGATGCGGACCTGCTGGCCCAGCGCCGCCAGATCCTTCAGCTTGTCATTGATATGCTTGCGATCCAGCTGGTAGCTCGTGTCGGACAGCTTCTTCACGCCCTCGACCTGCGGCTCCGTGCTCTTCCTGGTATCGACAGCGGAACTGCGCTTGGGCTCAGGCGATCGGCCGGGCATCGGCTGGCCAGGCTGCCCGTCCATGCCTGGCTGCACCGGCACCCCCATGGCCGCGGAATCCTTGCCGAACAGCGGCGCGATCGTCAGCTTGTCGGCTTCCCTCAACACCACGTAATTGCGCCGGATAGCCAGGATGGTCGCCTTGCCGTCGAGGATTTCCGTGCCGACGCCGACGACCTTCTGGTCCTTCTTGTCCATCTCCATGCTGGCCTGGGAAAACTCGGCGGGCATCACGACCATCGTGCCCAGCAGCTTGACCGGCAGCGTCGTCGGTTCGTAGGTCGGCTCCGGGGGCGCCAGTTCGGCTCCGCTGTCGACGACGTTTTCATCTGTATTCTCGAGAGGCTCTTCGACCTTGGGCGTTTCGATCAGGAAGATGCTGCGACCGGCGATGACTGCGCCTGCCTGCTCGTTCAAGCGACCGTTCAACAGCCGCAGGCCAATCGCGGTGTCCCCTGCCGTCGCGGCGATATTGGGCTTTTCGTCACCGCGACCCATCACGGCCAGGCGCATGCCGATGAAGGCATTGATCGACCCGGCCGAAAGCCACGCGATGACCGCGAGGCCGACCAGGGTGATGACCCAGAAATGACGCTTGAGCAGAACTTCCATGCTCGCCTGTTCTCGCACGTCAGCTAGGTTGCCGACTCGCCCTTGGTGGCCCTGGCTACACCAGCACTAGTCCGATTAGAAGCAAGGGTCGTGCCATCTGGCCCGCCAAGGAAACGCAGGGAATCGCGTCGGTTGCCCGTCGGCACGGCCTGTGGGTCGCGACGCCTTGGCATCTCCATGCCCCGCGCGGTCTGAACCGTGTGCCAAATTGGCAACAGCGCGATCCGCAAGCCCTGCCATCGCGGGAGAAGACGGGGCCGAGGCCGGCTTTCTGGCGCGGGCGACCTGGCCCCGCTATGCTGAGGCGCGCATCCGGGCTCCAGTGCACGGCCATGCCCACTGCGAAAGAGGCCGCTCCCCATGACAAGTCGATGCTGTATCTGGGTTTGCTGCCTCTGGTTTGGCGTCTTGGGCTTCGGTTGCTCCGACGGCGAGACAGCCGCCAAGGCCAAGGCCGACGCCGCGATCGCCGACACGCTCGACACCGAGGACTCGGTGACGCCCCCTGACGCCGGCAGCGAGATCGTCGACAGCGCGACACCCGGGACCGATGCCAGCGCACCCGTCGACGAAGACGCCGGTCTGGACGCGACCTTGCGCACCACGCCTGACGGTTGCGTCGCGAACTGCGCGCAAAGCGACGGCACGCCCAAGGTCTGCGGCGGCAACGGCTGCGGCTCGGTGTGCGGCTTCTGCAAGACCGGGTACTTGTGCAAGCCCGACGGCAGCGAGTGCATCGAACTGTGCAAGCCGAAATGCGACGGCAAGAAGTGCGGCGACAACGGCTGCGGCGGCAACTGCGGCACGTGCCAGGATAAGTTCCACTGCGGCATCGACTTCCTGTGCCACGAGGACGCCTGCGTCGGCTCGTGCGCGAGCAAGCAGTGCGGCGACGACGGCTGCGGCATCAGTTGCGGCGACTGCCCGCAAGGCGACCTGTGCGAGAGCACGGGACAGTGCAAACCTGGACCGTGCAAGGGTATTCCCAACGAGGGCAGTTGCGCGGGCGACATCCTCAAGACCTGTGTGGGCAGCGGCGCCTCGGCCACCAAGCTCAACACCGATTGCGGCGCGACCGCGGGCAAGACCTGCGGTTGGGATCCCCTCAAGAATGTGAATGCTTGCATCGAGAAGCCGCCGTGTGTGCCGAACTGCAAGACCCTCGACGGCAAGACCACCAAGGTTTGCGGCGACAACGGCTGCGGCAAACCGTGCGGCACCTGCACAAGCGGCTGGACCTGCAAGATCACCACTTGCGAACCGACGGTAGGCGCGGAATGCGGCTCGAGCTGGCCACCCGCGGGCAAGTGCTCGGGCAATACGCTGCAATACTGTTCGACCGGCTCGCCGCCCAAGATCGTCGAGTTGGACTGCAGCGAAGTGCCCGGTTGGAAATGCCAGTACACCGGCAGCAAGTACGACTGCGTCTCGCCCTGACCTGGTTACATGCCTCGGGCTGCTTGCATGTTCACCAGCAAGTCCTTGTAGTTGACGCCTTGCCTGGCCCCTGCCGGACCGTAGAACACCTCGTCCAGCGTCAAACCGTGCGCGGGCGCCGTCTGCCCGGCGCGGCTGCGATCGCCGCCCAGCAGGATCTGCGGCACTGTGAGTGCGTTGAGCCGGCCGCGACCTATGTCGACCAACGTGCCGGTGATGATGCGCACCATGTTGAGCAGGAAGGCGTTTCCATCCACGGTGACCGTCACGACACCCGGTTCCGGCTCGGCCACCTCCACGCTGCGCAGGTGACGGATCGTCGAGGCCGCGGTACAGCCGACCGCTCGAAACGCCGCGAAATCATGGATGCCTGCGAAATACACCGCGGCTGCTTGCATGGCCTCGACGTCCAAGGGCCCGCGCACTTGCCAGGCATTTCGCCGGCGCAGGGGCTGGCGCGCTTCCCCGACCGTCAACCCGTATACGTAGCGCTTGCCCACCGCGTCGGCGCGCACGTCGAACTCCGCGGGCACGTCATCCGCCGCCTGGATCGCCATGTCTTCGGGTAGATGTGCGTTCAGCCCGAGCATCAGGCCGCGCGCCGGCACCGTCTTGTCGGTTCGCACCAGCACCGGCATGCGGCGGGCGTGCACTCCGGCGTCGGTGCGGCTGGAACTGCGCGCAATCACAGGCTCGCCGAGCATCCGCAGCCAGGCCGCCTCGAGCGTGCCCGCCACCGTGCGCGTGCCTTCAGCCTGGCGTTGGAAGCCCGAGAAGTCGGTGCCGTCGAACTGCACCCACAGCAGCACGTGACGCGAGCGCTCGCGGTCCGCGGGCCTCACAGATCGAACGCAATCCCGAAGGTCAGCATGTCGTCCGACAGGTCGATCGACTTGGGGTTGCCGAAATCCGTGAGCGAGAGCTTCTTGTATTCCGCGAACAAGTAGCTGTGGTTGACGCCCATTTCGATGTCGAAGCTGCGGGCGGACTGCGGCTCGAACACGTCCAACAGCAAGCGCATGCCCAACGTCCCGTAGAAACCGCCAGTGCCGCCGCGGCCGACGTATTCCTTGCCGCCGATCGTAGTGCGCGACAAGTTGCCCAGGCCGTTCTCCATCCACCACAGCGCGTAGACGATACCGCCGCGAACATAGGGAATCAGCGGGAAGTCGTAGCGTTCGGCCAGCACGTCGAAGCGGTACACGGCGTCGAACGAGATCGGCACGATCGACAGCGTGGTGGTGTCGCCGGTCGTGGCACCGCCCTTCGAGAGGCTGTTGCCCTCCTTGGTCCAGCGCGCGGCGCCCATGCCCATCGAGAAATCCCCGAAACCGTTCCAGATTCGCCAATCTATCGTTGCGCCGACTTCCCAGGCGCTGTCCTTCATGATCTTGGCGTAGGGCGTGAAGCCATTGGTGCCGACGAATTCGCGATCGATTTGCGGGGTGTAGCTGCCAAAGCGGATGTCCAGGCTCGAGGTCAGGGGCGAGACAGCCTCGCTGCGGGCGGGCAGGGCGCAAAGGCCGAGCGCAACCAGGACAATCGGCAAGGCGCGCACCGACTTGCGCCGCCGGACCACTAGCCACGCCAGCCCCGCGAGCATCAGCAGGGCGATGAGCCCCGAGGGCGAGCGACCGACCGGAGCCGCACTGCACGCGGCGTAGTCGCCTTCTTCGGCCCCGCCCTTGTCCTTGTAGTACTCCCAGAGGTCTCGGACCTCGATGGGGGTGGCGGTCTTGATTGCCGATGGGGCGCTCTCGTTGTCGTGCGCATCGACGGCGACGACGGTGACGTTGTAGGGGATGTCATTGGTCAAGTTCGGGATCTTGTAGGAGGTGCCCGGCAACTTGTCCGACCTCGTTGATTCAGGCAGGGCATTGAGATCCAGCGGCCCGGCCGACCAATACACCCGCGCGAAGTTGTCTTTCGCGTCGACGTAGCTCCAAGTGACGTTGAGGTTGTTGCCGCCTGGAGTCAGGCCGGTGATGGTCGGCGTGCCCGGGCCGGCCAGGTCGAGCTTGATGTCGAGCGTGATGCCGCTGGTCGTGGCGGCGGCGCCGGCCGTTGCGACCTGACCGCCGATGAGAAAGGCGATTTTGGCAGTGGGTTCGGTGCCGGCCGTGCACAGCGTGTCGCCGAGCAGGTCGCGCAGGTCGACTTCCACCGTCTCGCCCAGCGCGTTGGCCTTGAACTTCTCGTCGATGAGCAAGACCTTGCACTTGCCCGACGGGTCGGCGGTCGAGGACATCTCGGTGAGGCTGCAACTCGCGCCCGGCGCGGCGACCTTGATGCCGTACGTGTTCGACGCTACGCCCGCCAGCGGCCGATCGAGCCAACTCCACTTGATCCGCACCTTGGGCAGCGCATTCTTGCGGATCAGGTTGCAGTCCGCGATGTTGATGACGTGCTCGACGTTGATGTCGACGGCGCTGGCGGGAGACTTGAACAAGCGCTCATTGGGCGTGTAGGTCAGGCCCGAGATTGCGGCGATGCTGTCGATCTGAATGGTGATGGCCCAGGCCGACGCGCTAGTCAGAAGGAGCATCGTCACCGATACTGCCAGAGTCAGCACTTTCTTTGTCTGGCCAAGGGCCTGCCGCGCACTCCACACCATCGCCTGCCTCCGCGCCCATTCTCGCGACTGGCCGGACCGACTGGACCGTGCCACCGTTGCGAACTCTCACGCTGCTTCCATGATGCACGCCCCGTGCCAAAGCCGCTCGCCCGGAACATCTGACGAAACAGGCGGATGCGCCCCGATCGCAGCTACAGCGCCTGCCGTCCCGTCACGGTCTCGAGTCTACCGCGCCCCCCGGTGTGCCAAACTGGCAAAGGCGCGCGAACTCACCGCCGTCAGTTGGCGATCGTGCCCGCGCGCGGCGGTCGCACCAATGCGCCGTGTACCAGGCCGCGCTTCACCGCCAACTGCGCGATCTGCACCGCATTGGTTGCCGCGCCCTTGCGCAGGTTGTCCGCCACCACCCATAGCGCCAGCCCATGCGGCACCGACGGGTCGTTGCGAATCCGCCCCACGAACACGGCGTCCTTCTCGGCGACGTCGATCGGCATCGGGTAGCGCTTCTGACTGGGGTCGTCCACCACCACGATACCTGGCGCTTTTTCGAGGATGTTGCGCGCGTCGTCGGCCGTGAGCTCGTAGGTGAACTCGACTGCGATCGATTCGCTATGGCCGGCGAACACCGGCACGCGCACCGCCGTCGGACACACCTTTATCTCGGGATCGTTGAGGATCTTGCGCGTCTCGTGGATGAGCTTGGTCTCCTCCTCGGTGTAGCCGTCGGCCTCGAACGCGCCGATGTGCGGCACCACGTTGAAGGCGATCTGCGCGTGGTGGATCTTGACGTCGAACGGCTTCTGGTTGAACAGCGCGATCGCCTGCGCCGAAAGTTCGTCCATGCCCTGCTTGCCGGCGCCACTGACCGATTGGTAGGTCGAGACCACGATGCGCTTGATCCGCGCGGCGTCGTGCAGGGGCTTGAGCGCCACGACCATCTGGATGGTCGAGCAGTTCGGGTTCGACACGATGCCGTGGTGATCGTCCAGCGCCTCGGCATTGACCTCGGGCACCAGCAGCGGCACGTCCGGATCCATCCGGAACGCGCTGGAGTTGTCGATGCAGAAGCAGCCTCGACGGGCGGCCTCGGGCAGCAACAGCTTGGAGATCGCCGAACCCGCTGAAGCCAGGACGATGTCCACGCCGTCGAACGCCTCGGGCTCGGCCGCGCGCACGATCAGCTTGCGCTTGCCGAAATCGACCTCCTCACCGACTGAGCGCGGGGAAGCCAGGGCAATGACTTCGGAAAACGGGAAGCGCATCTCGTCGAGCACGGCCAACATCTCGCGGCCGACGGCACCGGTGGCTCCCAGGACGGCGACCTTGTAACGGGGCAGATTCACGGGACTCCTTTGCACCGGCCGAAAGCGGAGGCGATCTGGCTGGCTAGGGTGTGGGAAGGTCTACAGGCCAAAGCGACGGTTCGCATCGACCGGGCGCCGCAGCCGACGTGCAACCCGCGCCAGGATCGGCGTATGCCCGTCGTGGTGCAGGCGCGCATGCGACCGGACTGGCTACGAAACCGGCGCGGGTCCCGGGGGCGGCGGCGGAATGCCGGGTCCCGGCTCCGCTTGCCCCAGTCCCGGCGGCGGCGGCGGCACGCGCTGGGGCCGTGCGAGCAACGGTCGGTCGTGCATGCGCACCACCAGCGTGGTGATATTGTCGTGGCCGCCGCGCTCCTTGGCGACTTCGGTCAGCATGTGACACGCCGCTTCGGCCGAGGGCGCATCGTGCAGCACGCGGCCGATTTCCTCGTCGCGCACCAGATCGGTCAGCCCGTCGGTACACAGCAGGATCTGGTCGCCGGCGCGGATGCTCGCCACGTAGATGTCCACCACCACGCTCTCTTGCAAGCCCAGCGCGCGCACGATCACGTTCTTGTACGGGAAGTTCTCGATCTCGTCAGGCTGCAGCAGGTTCATCTTGATGTATTCGTTCAGCAGCGAGTGGTCCTCGGTCAACTGCTCGAGCTTGTTCTTGCGCATCCGGTAGACGCGGCTGTCGCCGACGTTGGCGACATACACGCGCGAACCGACGAATGCCGTCGCCACCACGGTCGTGCCCATGTCGCGCAACTGCTCGTGCTGCTGGGCCAGGCGGAACACCGAGATGTTGGCGCTTTCCACGGCCTTGCGCAGACGCAGCGCGTGGTGGCTCACGTCGCGCGCACCTGGCTCATCGGCGCGAATCGCTCGACGGTGGGCGGACTTGACGCGACGCGTGAGGTCGCGCGAATGGTAGAAGGCCTTGACCGCTTCGATGGTGAACGCCGAAGCGACCTCGCCGCACGCGTGGCCACCCATGCCGTCCGCGACGACGTACAGGGCCTGATCTTCCATGATCAGCAAGGCGTCTTCGTTGCCTTCGCGCACGAGCCCGACGTCAGTGAGCCCGAAGACTTCGCGGAACAGGCCCCTGCGGACGGCCGTGCTCGAACCGGAGACTACGGTCTTGGCGGAGGTCTTGGATTCGACGGTCGTTTGGCCCATGCGCGGAACATCCCCTTGGTTCCGTTCCGTCGCACACAACTGCGCGTCATACAACGGTTGTCTTGCCCCGCACCGGGCGGATTCGCAGCCAGGGGAAGCTAGCCTGCCGCACGGCTCGTGTCAAACACCATCGCGCTGGCCGCAACGCGCGCAGAAAACTTCGCGAAATTCCTGGACAAGTCTACGGCCGCAAGCGGTCCATCAACCGGGCGAACGGAATCGTCTCGCGCACGTGCGGGAGTCCGCAGACCCACGCGACCGTGCGTTCCAGACCCAGACCGAAACCGGCGTGCGGCACCGATCCGTACTTGCGCAGATCCAGGTACCAATCGAAGGACTCCATCGGCAGCCCATGCTTCTCGATGGCGGCGCGCAGGGTCTCGTAGTCGTCCTCGCGCTGCCCGCCACCGATGATCTCGCCGTAGCCTTCGGGCGCCAGCATGTCCACCGAAAGGCTGCGCACTGGATCGGTCGGGTCGCGCTTCATGTAGAATGCTTTGACTTCCGCGGGATAGCGATTCACCAGGATCGGCCGATCGTACAACTGCGTCAGCTTGGTCTCGTCGTCCGCGCCCATGTCGTCGCCAAAGGGCATGTCCGAACCGAGCTCGTGCAGCTTCTCCACCGCGTCGCCGTAGTCCACCCGCGGAAACGGCTTCTGGATCAACGCCAGCGCTTCCCGTCGCGGCTTGAGCTGGCGATCGTTCTCGGCCTCGGTGCGGATGCTGTCGATGGTGTCCAGCTCAGGTCCGCAATGTTCCAGGACTTTCTGGCAGATCGTGACGATCAGGTCCTCGGCGAGATCCATCGTCCCGTCCAGGTCCATGTACGCGGCTTCCGGCTCGACCATCCAGAACTCGGTCAAGTGTCGGCGTGTCTTGCTCTTTTCCGCGCGAAACGTCGGCCCGAAAGTGTAGACCTTGCCGAACGCCATCGCCGTCGCTTCGCTGTACAACTGCCCGGACTGGCTCAGGTAGGCCTTCTCACCGTGGTACTCGGTCTCGAACAGCGTCGAGGTACCTTCGCAGGCATTGGGCGTGAAGATCGGCGTGTCCATCAGCAGGAAGCCGCGATCGTCGAAGAAGTCCCGGATCGTCTTCACGATGCGCGCCCGCACCCGCATGATGGCGTGCTGGCGCCGCGATCGCAGCCACAAGTGCCGGTGATCCATCAGGAACGCGACGCCGTGCTCCTTGGGCGAGATCGGGTAGTCGGCGTGCGCCTCAGTCACGATCGTCAGGCCGTCGCACGCCAACTCGTAGCCGATCGCCGATCGCTCGTCCTTGCGCACCGTCCCCGTGACGATGAGCGAGGTCTCCTGGGTCAGGTGGTCGGCCTTCTCGAAGGTCACCTCGTCGACATCGCCTTTGAACATCACCGCTTGGATGATGCCCGAGCCGTCGCGGACCTGCAGGAAGTGCAGCTTGCCCTTGCTGCGGCGCCCATACAGCCAGCCGCGCACTTGCACGCGTTGGCCCTCGAACTGCGCGATTTCGCTGATCGTGGCGACGGGCAGACCCGGCAGGATGAGGGGAAGTGCTGGGCTGGTCATGGAAATCCTCGTCGAGACCGGGCGGCGCCTCCACTGGACGCCATCGCGGCTTCGAACTGGCGCGAAACGACACAACGCGCGGTCGCCACCCGGAGGGCCGCATCCATGGCGGTCTTCAACGAGGTGGCAACCCGCGCGCGGTGTCTACTCTGAACCCGCACACCAGCTGCGTGCAGGTCTGGTGCGTGAAGGTCTTGTGCTGACCATCGACCTGGGCAGCCGCTTCTCGACGGCATGCCACGGCTGGCGCAAGGCAGGCAGAACCCCACCGTCTTACGCCAGAAGCTGTCGAATTACTTGGAGTTGCCCTTGTCGACGCGGTTCTTCAGCTCGAGGCCGACCTTGAAGAACGGCATGCGCTTCGGGCCCACGGCGACCGGATTGCCGGTCTTGGGGTTGCGGCCGGTGTACGCCGGGTACTTCCGCACGGTGAAGTTGCCGAAGTTACGGATTTCGATCCGCTCACCGCGCTTCATCGCATCGACCATCAGGTCGAAGATGGAGTTGACGACGATGCTGGCCTTGTCCTTGGTCAGGGTGGCCTTCTGGGCGACGTTCTCGATCAGGTCAGACTTAGTCATGGGTTGGCTTCCTTGTCGTGGCTAATGGGTTGGATCCAGCGGCGCTTGTTTTCAGGCGGTCAATCTTTGGTGCCCAGGCGGTCAGTCGGAGCATTGCGCGCATGGATACCGCGGATTGCACCGTCCAGTCAAGGGCCTGCGAAACACCTTCCCGCAGATTTCGTCAAAGTCCCTCCGCCGTAGCCCTGGACCGTGGTCCTCGCGGTAGTGAAACAGGCGGACGGAGCGCCACGGCTACTTCGGGCAGGCGAAATTCGTGGCGGTGTAATCGAATTTGTACTTGTGAACCAGCAGGTTGCCCGAGGCGTCGGCCCCTGCGCAGGGTTCGAGCTTGTTCGGGTTCCACGCCACGCGCTGCGCACACCAGAAGTCGCCGGTCACCATCGCCGGGCCGATCTTGTCGAACACCGGCACAGGCTGATTGTCCAGGTAGATGCGCACGCGTGGCGTCGAACTGCCGAAACCATTGTCATTCCAATCATGTACGCCGACGAAATACAGCGCCCCGGGTTCCGGCACGTGGATGTTGGTGTTTTCCGGGCCCCAACCGTCCTTGTCGTCCAGGTCCAAGCGCGGATCATCGTCGGTCGAACTGTCGCCCCACGGCGGCTTGGCGTTGAGCAGGTAGCAGTCCCAGCACGGCGTAAACCATGGATCTAGCGGACCATTGGTGAATTTCGCTGGCTTGGTCACGGTCATCGCATTCGGGTGGGCGAAGTGCAGATCGAAATCCGAGCCGATGAACTTGCCGTCCTTCTTGCCCGAGTCCTTGTCGCCTACATCAGTGGGATCCTTATCGTTTGGCGTGTCCCAGGTCAGCTCGATGTGCAGCTTGTCGTCCGGCACCACCGTCACGTCCAGCAGCACCGGCGCGCATGCCGGCGTGCCCGCGTCGTCGGTCACGTCCATGCGGATTTTGTAGGTCCCCGCGGCATTCAGCGCGATCGCCGCCACCGCTACAGGACCCGCGGCCGGTTTGGTCAACTGCGCGGCGGGCGAGAAGACCGCATAGGATCCAGAAGGTTGCTTCAGCATCGTATACTTGAAGGTCTTCAGCACGTGGCCAGTCGGCGCGGTCGAGCAGTTGCCGTCCAGCAGCAAGGTCGTCTGCGGAATCACCGGATCGCCCTGCTTGTACGTCGTGATAGGCACCCCTTTGGGATCGTTGGCCTTCACCTTGACGCACGCCACCGGGCAACTCGCCTGCGTGCCCGAGCCGTGCAAGGCGATCTTCTTGGAGCCGCCGTTGCTCTCGATCGCCAGCGTCGCCTTGGCGTCGGCGGTCACCTGCGGCGGATTGTAGGTCACGAACAGGGAACACTTCGGATTGACGTCCAAATCCAATGTCAAAGGCGCTGCCGGCGCCGGAGCCTTGCAACTGCCGGAGAAATCCAGGGCAAAACCTGCATCACCACCAGCCTCTAGCGCGATCGTCGCCAGGTTCAAGGTCTCCGTGCCGCAATTGATCAGCTGTACTTCCTTGGACACCGGCACGCCCACTGGCGAGGCTCCGAAATCCATGGGGTTCGAAGCCGGCTCGATCAGCAGGCACGGCCCGGTCGTGTTGACGCGGAACTGCACGTCGGTCACCGGCAGCGCCGGGTCGTTGCTGTGCAAGCGCAGCGTCGCGCTCATCTTCGTGGTCGCCGTCAGCTTGGCCAGTTGCGCAAACAGAAGGAGCGTCTCGCCTTTCTCGATCGACACCCCTGGCGTGCCCTGGTAGGCCAGCCCCGGCTTGGCGATCTGGCCGCCCAGCGTCACGGTCAGCGGCATCCCGGATTCCGTCAGCACTTCGGCCTCGTCGATGTAAAGCGTGTCCGTGCCGACGTTGCTGCATGACACAGTCGCGCTGGCGTCTTGACCCAGCGGTACCTGCAGGAAATCATGCAAGGTCTTGGAGCACTTCAGGCTCGGCACGCCCTGCTCGGTCAAGATGACGAGGTCGCGCGTCGCCGTCGCGTAGAGCGGATCTCCCGACACCGCCAGAGAAATCTTCACCCGCCGCTTCACCGCCGTCGCCGGTTGCGTGAACCGCACGGTGAAGCTCGTCGCCTGCGTGTTGCCGGCACCGCCGCAGCTCTTGTCCAGACCGGCCGGCACGATCGGCGGCCACGTACTCTCCGCGCAAGGCTTGCCGTCGGGGCCCAGGCAGGTGAACACCGGCGCTGCCACCGCCTTGCCTTCCAGGTCCGTCTCCTGCAATTGCACGGACTTGACCAGCAGCGCCCTGGCCGTCGTCAAATTCGCGGTGTTGCCGATCTGGAACTTGTAGTCTTTCTTCCCGCCAGCCTGAAAATTCGAAACATCGAGCGAATACTGATCCTTGGCAGTCGCGCCCGTCTCATCGCGCAGGTCCAAGGTCGCCTTCAGGTCCAGGTGGGCCGGATCCGGGCAGTTGGCCGACGTCGAGCCCGGCCCGCTAGGATCGCTCGAACATCCGGCCAGGGCCATCAGCGCCACGACGTATAACAGCATGAAATAACGCATGGTTTGTCACCGCATCTCGAGCCGCGAGGGCCGCAGCCGGGCCGGGGGGTACTGACGACAGGGCGAGGCGAACCGGCGCAGAAGCGTCACTACTTCGCGAGCTTGCAGCGGCCGTTGAGCGACGTGGCGAGCTTGCTGCCGTACTTGGGCGTGATCTTGCCGCTGGAACCGTTCTTGAGGTTGGCGCCGGGCACGTCGAGCAGGTCGCCGCTCGGCCAGTCGATTTGCGAAACCCACCACATGTCGCACTCGTGCATCAGTTGCATGACCGAGGCCTTTTGCATGCCCAGGATGTAGATGTTCACCGTCGCGGTCGAGTCGCCGTAGTTGTGCGCGTCCCAATAGTGCACGCCGACAGAGTATTTCGTGCTGTTCTCGGGCGTGGCCAGATTCAGGTTCTCCGGGCCGGCGCCGTCGGTGTCGTCCAGATCCAGGCCCGGATCGTCGGCGTTCAGCGTCAGGCTGCCCCACTTCGGGTTGGCGTTGAACCAGTAGCAGTCAAACGTCGCCTCGAACCACGGGTCGCCCGCGCCGTCCAAATCGAGGTCCGGCTGGCACGCGCACGGCTTGCCATTCGGACACAACTCAGCGGGAGTCTTGCAGGTCTTGCCCGCCGTCGCGCTCGGGTGGGTGAAGTGCAGGTCCAGATCCGAGCCGGCGTCGTTGCCGCTGTCTTTCTTGTCGGTGTCCAGCGGCGTGTCCCACAGCAATTCGATGTGGATGCCGGTGTCCGGCACGACGTTGATGGTCACGGTCGCGGAGTTGCACGATGGGTTGTTGGCGTCGTCCCACACGCTCAGCTTGAACGTATATTCGCCGGCGACGTTGGCCTGCACGTACAGCTTGCTGTCGGCCTTGTGGTAGGTCGGGATGCCGAACACGACGTCCGCGGCCTTGGCCTCGGGCGCCAGCGTCGGGCAGGTGCCGTCGGACTTGCAGGGGGCCACCGCGTACGTCTGCGGATAGAACAGGTAGCCGTCCGTGCCCGCCGGCTGCTTCAGGACCTCCCACTTCCACTTGGTGACCGCGTACGGCTCCAGCGCCACGCTACCGCTGCCTTTCAGCATGATCTGGCCCTGCGGCACGATTTCCTCGCTCTCGGTGCCGATGATCGCGGTCGGGCACGCGACGTTGGTGCCCTGGCACAGCAACGCCACGGTCTTGGCCGGGTCGATGGTGTTGTCCGCCACCGCAATCTGCGCTGTGTAGGGCTGCGCCTTGCCCGCCGGGTCCTTGTTCTCGCTGACCGGCGTGCAGGTCACCAGCACGTCCACCGTGTCGTTCTTGCCGATCTTCAGCGGGTTATCCTTGCCGATCGGCTTGCCGCCCAGTGCCGTGATCGCGCCCACCTTGAAGACATCGCCGGTGTCCTTCAGCAGATCCAGCCCCGTCACTTCGACTTCTTCGGTGCCGCAACTGCTCAAGGCCAGCTTCTTCTTGTTGGCGCCGCCCAGCACGACGTTGCCGAAGTTCAGCGTCGGGTAGGGCTGCACCTTCAAGCACGGCACGTTCTTGTTCGCCAGCAATTGCACGGTAGTCGGCGAATTCGCATCGTTGGAGAAGATCTTCATCGTGGTCGCGTGCACCGCGCCGTCCAAGGCGGTGAACTTGACCTTCAGGGCCTGGCCCGCGCTCTTGGCCAACGTCAGCGGTGGCTCGAACTTGGCGATCGTGCCGCCCTTCCACGTATTCTCGCCGACTTGCAGTTCAAAGGCCTTGCTGTCGTTCGGCGCGAAGTCGATCTGGGTGATCAGCAGAGGCGCGTCGCCCACGTTCAGCGCGGTGACTTTGTCCGGTGCGGAAGCTCCGAGCTTGACCGTGCCGAAGTCCAACTGCTGAGGCGACACCGTGATCTTGGGCTGGCCGACGCCGGTCGCCAAGAACAACGTCGTGCTGCCCGCGGTCTTGGCGTCGTCCAGCAGGTAGTCGATCCGCAGGGTTGCGGCGCGCGCCACGTTGTCCGCCGGCTTGTTGAAGCGCACGAAGATCTCGGTCTGCGTGTGCGCCTTGTCCCCGGCCTTGGCGCATTCGTAGTCGGGCGGCACCACCAGGCCGAAGTCGTAGCCGGCGCAGGACGCCCGCTTGTCGCCGCCCAAGCCCACCAGGCACTCGAACCCGGGCTTGTCGCCGTCCTGCGCGGGCAAGGCGGGCACCGTGTACTTGACTTCGACTTTGGTAATGCGCAGTTCGCTCGCGGTGGCCGGCGAAGCATTGTTGGTGACGATGAAGCGGGTGTCCTGGAATTGGCCGGTACTCAAGGAGCTGACCGAAATCTTGACGACTTCGTTGTTCTCGACCGGGCTGCCCGATTCGTTCAGCACGCCGACCACGGCTTTGTAGTCGAGACCCTTGACCTTTTCGTGGCCACAGCTCAGCGCGCTGGGCGTGCCGGTGCTGGTGTCGCCGCCCGTCGAACCCGCGTCCTTGCCGTCGTCGGCTGGCGTGCTGCACGCGATCGCCGCGATCGTGGCCAGACCGAGCGCGCCGCGGAGCACCAGGCCTCTGACGAAAGTGCGCGTCTGCTTGAAGGAAACTCGGTCCACAATTGCCTCCAGGCCAACTTCCGCGACCGTCCGAAGTGCCCGGCCGGTGCAAGGACCAGCGGCCGACATCGGTAGGGCACGTGGTCGGCAAGGCCGGCGGCTCTTCAGAACCTCTCGCGCACTACTTCTTCTTGCAACTGCCGATCTGCGCCGCGCCGCCCGCAGCCGCGATGAACAGCTCGTTCACGTAGCACTTGGTGATGCACCAGTCGCCGACCGGCTTCCACATCTTGCCGGCCTTCGGGTTGTTCGGGTCCGACAGGCCGAGGCAGGCGTCGCCGCTCTGGTAGCACATCGAGATCGGCGGCAGCGGTCCGCTGGTCAACTGGTTGGGCCAGTTGATCTTGCCGACGTACCACATGTCCAGCGGGTCCATCTTGATCTTGTCGACCTTCAGCGTGACCACGCCCTGCAAGAATACCGTCACCGTGGCGTACGACGGGCCGAAACCGTGGTCGTTCCAGTAATGTACGCCCACCGAGTAGGCGTTCGGGTCCTTGGCGTTGCCCTCGGGCGAGGCGAGGTTCAAGTTCTCCGGGCCGGCGCCGTCGGTGTCGTCCAGGTCCAGGCTGGGATCGTCGCCCGCGCCCGCGTCCGCGCTGCCCCAACCCGGGTTGGAGTTGAACCAGAAGCAGTCGAACGGATTGGAGAACCACGGGTCGCCATTGCCGTCGCAGTCGATGTCCG
Source organism: uncultured Enterobacteriaceae bacterium (assembly GCA_964356325.1). GTDB lineage: Bacteria > Myxococcota_A > UBA9042 > UBA9042 > UBA9042 > CAYHHL01. The sequence continues at coordinate 23,950 of CAYHHL010000009.1, forward strand.
GTCCGGACGCCAGGGCATGCGCGAAGTGGAGGTCCATGTCGGCGCCGGCCATCGGTCCCGTGTCGTTCTGGTCCGGGTCGCCCGGGGTGTCCCAGAGCAATTCCACGTGGATGGCGTTGTTCGGCACCACGTTGACCTTCACGCACGCCGGATCGCAGGACTTCACGTCGTTGCCGTCCCACACTTCCAGGCAGAACTCGTACTCGCCCGCGGCGTCAGCGGTCAACGTCGGATTCGGGAAGGAGAAGTTCGGCGACAAAGGCTTGTTCGAGCCCGGCGGCTGCTTGACCGTCCACTTGTACTTCTTGATCGTGCCGTTCGGCGCCACCGAGCCGTCGCCCTTGAGGTGAAGCGGCGTCTGCGGCACGACTTCCTCGCCTTCCTTGACCGAAACCTTGGCCTGCGGGCACGTCTGGTTCACGCCGATGCCTTCGACGATCACGGTCTTGGCGTTGAACGCGTTGGACGTGAACTTGATGACGCCGACATCGGGCTTGGGCGCCTTGGTCACGGGGTCTTCGGGCGTGATGTCCGACGGCGAGTACTTCACCGTCACGGGCACCGAGGCATTCTTGGGGATGATCAGGTACTTGACCTTGGACGGCCCCAGCGGATCCAAATTGGAGTTCTTGGCGTCGAGCTTGCCGCCTTCCTTGATGGTCTTGGTGTAATCGAACGAGAACTCGTCGGACGTGGTGCCCTCGACGAATTCGATCGAGTAGATTTCGAGATCCGCCGTGCCGCAGTTCTTGGCGATGAGGTCCTTGGTCGAAAACGCGCCGGCCAGCACGCCGCCGAACGGCAGCTTGATGGCGGGCAGCAACTCGAGGCACGGCACCGCCGAATTCGCTTGCAGTGGCACAGCGATGCTCGCGGCTGACTTGTCGTTGGACCACACGGTGATGGTGCCCTGCTTGGGCTTGTCGTCCTTGGGCGCGAACGTCACGGTGATCTTCTTCTGGCCGCCCGCTTCGATGTCCAGGGTAGGTTCGAACTTCACCATCGCGCCGCCCTTGTGGACGATCGCATCCGGATCGCCGTCGACGACCAGCGAGAAGACGTCGCCCGCGAAGTCGAACTTGCTGATACTCAGCGTAGCGTTGCCGACGTTGGAGATGGTCAGGGACCGGGGCTCGGTCTTGCCGGCCTGCACCAGCGGCCATTCCAGCTTGCCGGGCTGGATGTTGGCCTTGGGCTGGCCCTGCACGGTCGTGAAGTTGACGACGAATTCGGCGACTTGGGCGTTGCGCACCTTGATGTGCAGCTTGGCGGTCCGGTTGATGCTGTCGAAGCGGGTGTAGCGGATCCGCAAGTTCACCGCGGAAGTGCGCTTCTGCGCGGGGTTCTCCAGACCGCCTGGGACGATCTTCATCCAGGATGCCGCCGGGATGTCAGAGCACTTGGTGGTGCCGTCGTCGGCGTAGCATTGGAACGCGACGTTGCCGGTGTCCTTGTCTTCTTCGGGCGAAGCGACGTCGTAGTCGAGTTGGACGCCCTCGATGATCAGGTCGGCCGCGGCCAGCATGTTGGCGGTGTTGTTGATCGTGAAGATCGTATCCGACGAGCCGCCCTGGGCGATGGTGCCCACCTGGATCGGCACCGATGCGTTGCTGGTGATCGGCGAAGTGCCGTCGCGGATGACTTCGATCTTGGCCTTGCAGTCGATCTGGTTGCCGGCCTGGATGCAAGTGGCTGATCCTCCGCCGGTCCCGGTCGGAACGGTCCCGCCGGGTCCGTTCGGGTCGGTGGAACAGCCCGCAATGGCGACGAGGCCTGCGAGAACGAAGGCGAATGGGGCGAAACGAGACATGGCGATTCGTCCTTGGCTGAAATGAACTGACCGTCCCGCGCGACAACTACCGGCCCAGGCGGGCGATGCTCATCGGACGGAAGCGATGAACTGTAGAGTCCGCCGCCGATAGCGTCAACCGCGACTTGATGCCAGCCTCCGGCAAGCGGGTCGCGCGGGACCAGCGCACCCCAATCCGTCGACGGCGCCCTTGACTTGCTGGGACAGGGGCGGAAACATTCTGCCCCTTCCGAGTTGCGCGTGGGCGCTGGCACGGAGACCTCAGTTCAGGCAATCGGCCGCGAAAGCCTGCTCCCCGGCGCCTTCTTCTCCCTGGTTTTCCCCGTCGTTCCAAGAGGATAGTCATGCTACATCAGCGCAGAGTGTTGTGGACGCCAACGGCCTTGATCGGGAGCACCCTCGGTCTGACCTGGCTCCTGACCGGCGGCCTGGTGTCGTGCGATTCGACCGCGAAATTCAGTTTGCCGGACACGAAGTTCTTTCAGGTCCAGGTGGTCACGGCATTTCCGGCCCACATTTCGGACGACAACAAGACGGTGACGCGCGTTTGTGGCGCCCCACTTCCGGAGTTAGACGGCGCGGAGCCCGAAATCGTGCCGGAAGCGAATGGCTTCGAATTGACCGTCAACCTCGCCTCGACCGGGCTGTCCAAGCCAGGATGCGAAGGAGAGAAGGACCTCGCGATCAAGGAAGGCGATCTGATCGAGCTGACCGAGGTGACCTCGCTGGCGCCCGGCGCGACGATCGGCCCGCAGAACTTCACGATGAACATCGATTGCATGGACGAACGCGTTTCGGGGTCCGCTGACTGCAAGACGTCGCTGAACGGTCCGTTGGTCGCGAGCGCGCTACACTACAAGGCGCTGAGCAACCGCTGCGACAAGAAGAATCCCGATACGTTCGTCAACGTTGCACTGATCATCGATCACAGCGGCTCGACCAGTGGCCTGGTGGACGCCAACACCAAGCTCGAAGATTCACCGAGCACCGTCGTGTCGGGCAGCACCAAGGAGACGACTTCGGACTTCTACAATGCGCGGGTTTTTGCAGCCGGGAACTTCATCGACAGTCTGAACAGCTACGATCGCGCGATCGGCTACTTCTTCGACGAGTTGATCGGTGTTGGCGTGGCGGCGTCGAACGCGTTCATCTGCAGCGGTACTGAAAAGAAATGCAATGGCGTGAACGACACTAGCACGTGTGGCGCGGGCAGCCAGTGTGCGCCCGACCCGACCGGGGCCACGGACGATTACAACACGTTGCCCATCGACGAACAGCAGATCAAGGCGTTCGGGCCGATGCGTACGGACAAGCAGTACCGCCGCGAACTCGAGCTCGGCATCTTACAAAAGGCCAAGCTCCAGGGCCTAGGGCGCGCGCCGATCTGGCAGGCCATCGACACGGCCGTGTCGTTCCTGTCCGACCCCGCGCGCAACATCGTCAAGAACAACAAGCACGTCGTCATCGTCGTCGACGGTCCCGACACCTGCACCGAAAGCGAGAACTACTTCAACTACAAGGACCTCTCGGGGATCAAGAGCATCTGCCGCAAGCCTTGCCCGCTGGCGACCATCCAATACGTCGCCCTGCTCAAGAAGTTGCGCGAACTGGATGCCGCCAACAACCACGTCACCGTGGACGTCGTGCAATTCCAATCCGTGGCCAAGGAGTACAACCAGCCGGATCCGCGCTTGATGGAGATCGCCTGCCGCACCGGCGGTACCTACCAGTTCATCAACACCTCGGATTTCAACCGCTCGGACCCGTCGCCGTGGACCAAGTCGCTGAGCCAAGCCTTGGTGCGCGTGCGCAATTCGCTGGCCGGCAGTTGGCGTCCGGCGTTCCGGCACGGCTCGATGTCCAACGGCGACGTCCCCGTCGGCAAGATGCAGGCCATCAAGGGCTCGCTCGCGTTCCAGAACGGCAGGTTCCCGAGCCTCGCCTCGACCTACGAGAACTCGGACACGTGGCGCTTCGGTTACAGCGCCGGCGCCACCGAGGATCGCCGCTTGCTGTTCCGCAAAGCCTGCGTCAAGTCAGCGGATTGCGGCGGCAACGACCTTTGCGGCGCGAAGCATTGCACCGCGGCGGGCATGTGCGAGGACGGCCCGACGCGCGACGGCCTGCCGTGCGGTGACGGCGGCAGCAACAGCAAGCGATGCTGTGCCGGCGTCTGCGCGCAGGGCGAATGCGCGGCGGCGTGCAAGCTATAACGCCTGGAATGAACATCACAATGCCAAGTGCGACGATCGAGAACCTACTCGGAGGAATCATGACCTGTGCACGCAACCCGGCCGGCCCTGGATCATGGGGCACTCGCAAGGCAAGCGCCCTGGCGCTGGTTGCCCTGGCGCTGGCCCTGGGGACGAGCCTGGCGGCGACTCCGGCCCACGCCGACGAGTTGATCGACAAGGAACTCGCGAAGTATTGGAATGTCGAGCAGGCTGTGCCATCGCTGCAAAATCCGTTGTACGAACGCAAGGGTGGCTTCGAGGGCTCGGTGCACTTCGGCGTGGTGCCCAACGATTCGTTTTACCTGCCGTACCCGATCGGCGGGCGGTTGGCCTATTTCATGACCGACACGCTGTCGCTGGAAGCTGGCTTCTCGTACCTGCTCGGCGGCAAGAGCGCCCTGGAAACATTTCTGGAATGCGCCGGCAAGTCCGGAGACAAGTGCGCCAACCTGACGGACAACACGATCAAGCCGCCGCGCATGACCATGCTGACCTCGTTGGACGTGGCGTGGGTGCCGCTGCACGGCAAGGTCGGCATCTTCACCTCCAAGCTGAGCAACTTCGACCTGGGCATCGCCGGCGGATTCGGCATGGTGCAAGCGGACATCGACACCTCGACCGGGCGCCCGTACGGCAAGGTCGAATCGCAGTTCAAGCCGGCAGGCCATTGGGGCGCGGGATTTCGCGTCTACCTGTCGCGGATGATCAACTTGCGTGTCGATTACAAGCAGTTCGCCTACAAGCCGGGCAATGCCTGGCTGGCTCCGGTCGAGTTCACCCTCGGCCTGGCCTTCCTGACGAAGTGATCCCCTTGTGCCTGGCCGCGCGCTGCCCCCGGCCGGCACTCGCGGTGCCATCGTGAACGAATCGAGGACGTGAGCGACATGAAGACGACAATCGCCTTGTTTCCCAGCCTGCGCGCCATCGCCGCCGCCGGTTTGCTGTTGGCGCCGGCAGCCTTGCTCTCGGCCCCGGCCGCGGTGCTGGCCCAGCCGGCGCCCGAGCCGCCTGCCGCGACCGCGCCTGCCGCCGAACCGCCGGCGGAAGTGAAGCCGGAAGCGCCCAAAGCGGAAGCGAAGCCCGAGGCGCCGGCCGCCGAAGCCGAGAAACTGCCCGATGTCGTCGGTCCAGGCCCGGCCGAAGATGCCTATGGCAATACGGACGAATCCGTGCCGCTGGGCGGTCGCCTCGAGTGGGCGCGCCGGCGGGAAATCCGCGTCATCCAGAAGCGCGACGTGCTCAAGGAAGGCCGCCACGCCTTCACGATCCAGTCGGGCGTGGTGCCCAACGACGACTTCTTCGTGTATCCGCTGGTCGGCGCCGGCTACCAGTACTTCTTCTCCGAGGACCTTGCCCTGGACGTCCACGGCGTCTACGCCTTCGAAAACAGCACGGGCCTCAAGGACTCGCTTGAAATCGCACGGCAATCGGGCGGTCCTGGCCTGGAAGTCCGCCTGCCGCAGGTACTCAAGGCGTACGCGTCAGCCGGCGTCGACTGGTACCTGCTGCACGGCAAGTTCGGCTTCTTCGGCACGCACTTGACCGAGTTCGACCTGTCGCTCAACTTCGGCGTCGGCGCGGTGCAGACCAAGATCACGCCGGTCAGCGGTGACCCGACGACCAAGTTCGACCCGGCGGGCGAAGTCGGCGCCGACCTCATGTTCTATCTGGCGCGCAACTGGGCCTTGCGCCTGGGCTATCGGCAGAATTTCTATGGTGCGTCCGGCGGTGGCGTATCGTTCCCGATCTCGACCACCGTCGCGGTGACGTACTTCACGGCTGCTCCTCAATAGCCGACCTGATCCGATCCAAGTCTTTTGGAGGCCGTACCGTGTTGCAGTTGCAGAGCTTTCGTCGTCTCCTGTCCTCGCCGCGCCTCGCCGCCCTTGCGCTCGCCGCCGGTCTGGCGCTGGGTCCGGTCACCGAGGCGGTCGCGCTGACGGTCCAGGACGTCATCACGCTGACCGGTCTGGAAGTCCCCGACGACCAGATCATCAAGAAGATCCAGAAGGACGGCACCGTCTTCAAGCTGGCGCCGAGTGAGATCCTCGAACTGAAGAAGAAGGGCGTGTCCGACAAGGTCATTCGCTTCATGCTGCAGACCGGGCAAACGACCGGCGGCACGCCCGCTGGGCCGGCCAAGATCAAGACCGACGACAAAGCCAAGCGCGAGTTGTCGGCGGCCGAGCAGAAGGCCGAAGAGGCCAAGATCCAAGAGGAAGCCCTGCGCCTGGCCGACGAGGACCGCAAGCGCCAGGCCGCCCAGAAGAAGGCCTTTGCCAACAAGGTGATGGCCTCGGGCCTGCAGTTCGCGGAGGATGGCGACTGGCGCAAGGCCATCCAGCTGTTCAACAAGTTCGTGGACGAAGGTTCCGACGGCGTGCCCTATGCCCCGGATTCCGACGAGGTCTACAACGCCAACTATGGCATCGCCAAGGCCTTGGTGAACGCGGGGTTGTGGCAGTCCGGCGCGTCCAAGCTGCTCGATGTCGTGCGCGCGGGCCCGGACAAGCCGTGGTTTCAGCAGGCGTTCCTGAAGCTGCGCGAACTGCGACGCAAGATCAACTACCGGCCGCCCGAGCTCGAGGACCTGACGCGCTTTTCGATCGTCAACCAGCCCGCGGAGTTCCAGGACGCATACAACTACTTCGTCGGCGAGTTCCTGCACGACTTTGGCCTGTCCGCCGAGGCCAAGCCGTTTCTCGACAAGGTCCACGCCGGCGCCGAGGACTATGCGCGCACTCAGTATCTCGTCGGCCTCATTCCGATTTCGCAGTCGCCCGAGGAAAAGGAGAAGCTCAACGCCGAACAGGTGACCGAGGCGAGCCAGGGCTTCCAGAAGGCGGTGCTCGCGGCCGAGAAGCAAGGCGTGGCCGGGCAGCCGGTGGTCGATCTGGCGTACTTGAGCCTGGCGCGCTTGGCCTATGACATCGGCCAGTTCGACGCGGCGATCTACTACTACAAGAAGATCAGCAAGAACTCGCCCAAGCTCGCCACGGCGTTCTACGAGTCCGGCTGGACGTACTTCCTCAAGAATGACACGAGCCGCGCCCTGGGCACGTTCCATGCGCTACACAGCCCGTACTTCGCGCACCACTTCTATCCGGAACTGTGGATTCTCGAAGCGACGATGTACGTCAACATGTGCCAGATCGACTCCGCGCGCAAAGCCATGGAGATGTTCGAGAGCCACGTGATGTCGCTGAGCCCGCCGTTGCGCGACTTCATCAAGAAGAACCGCAAGCCAGAGGATTACTACATTTCCTTCATCGACTCGGTGAACAAGAAGGGCACCAACGGCCTGCCGCGCGTGTTGCAGTCGCCGGTGATGGAAAACGTCGAGTTCTACAACCTGTACCAGACCATCAAGCAGATCGAGAAGGAGGAGGCGACGCTGAAGGCCAACCTCAACCAGCTCGGGCCGTTCGGCCAGGATCTGCTCGGGCGCCTGGGCCAACTGCGCCAGGAGCGTATCAGCGAAGGCGGCGTGATCATTCAGAAGACTTTGCGCGTCGTGCAAAAGGATCTGGACAACTACTTCGACAAGCTGGACCAGCTCAAGATCGACCTCATCGAGGCCGAGCAGAACCGCATCGACGAAGCCATCGCCGGCAAGAAGGACGACGACGCGACCAAGGGGGCGGCCAAGCAGGGCTCCGTGGCGATCGCCGGCTCGGACTCGATGGTCTGGCCGTTCGAAGGCGAGTTCTGGAAGGACGAGATCGGCGCCTACCGCTCGTTTCTGCCCAACAAATGTCAGGTGGAAGCAGTGAAGTAGGCCTGTCCAGGCAGACGACCGCCCCGAGACCCATGAACGAAGCCGGCCCCTGATAAGCCGGTGTGATCGATGGTTGGCGACCCCGACCCGCGCACGTCAGCTCCAGTTGGCGACCCGGACCGAGTGCAGCGGACCACGAACGAGCGAAAGCACGAGAGGATGGCGATGCGAGAGAAGTTTGACACCGGCAATCTGATGATCCGCAATCTGCTGATCCGCAAGTGGATTCGCCGGATGACGTCAGTGACGCTCTTGGCCGGCGTGCTGAGCGGCCTGCCGGTCTACGCTCAAGTCGTCGAAGACGTCGATGCCGGCGCGGGGACCAAGAAGGTCGACAAGAAAGCCTCGCTGATCGAGGACGTGAAGCCGGTCGAGCCGGCGCGCAAGAAGGTCGATGACGACAAGCTGAAGAAGGGCGGCTTCGACTACGACCGTCTGGAAACGCTGGGCTTCTCGAAAAAGGAGCAGGAGCTCCAGTTCAAGAAGTCGCAGTTGCGCAAGGAGATCATCAAGACCACGGAACGGTTGCTGGACCGCACGACGGACAACAGCATCAAGCCCGACCTGATCTTTCGCCTGGCCGAGAACTGGTGGGAGGAGACCCACTACCAGTGGCTGCTCGAAGGCGCTGAATACATGAAGCAATTGGACGCGTGGGACAAGCTGCCGGAGACGCGCCGCGGGCCCAAGCCGACGCAGCCGGTCGAGAACTACCAGAAGTCCATCGAATACTACGAGAAGATCCTGCAGCAGTACCCGAGCTACCCGCGCTTGGACGAAGTGCTGTACCGCTTGGGCAACGCCGCGCTGCAGCAGGGCAAGGCCTTGGGCGACAAGGTGCTTTCCAACAAGGGCGTGCAGTACCTGAACCAGCTGGTGCAGAAGTACCCGACCTCGAAGTACATCGCCAAGGCGCACCTCGATCTGGCCGAGCATTTCTTCGAGGCCAACAACCTGACCCTGGCCAAGATGAACTACGAGCGCATCACGCAGAACTTCAAGAACGCGCCGATGTTCAACTACGCGCTCTACAAGCTGGGCTGGGTCTACTACAACTTGCGCGAATTCCGCCGCACGATCGACACCTTCAAGCAAGTCGTCGAGACCATCAGCAAGGAGAAGGAGCAGGGCAAGATCGAGTTCCGCCTGCAGGCGCTCAAGGACCTGGTTCAGGCTTTCGCGGAATTGGACCATGGCTGGCCCGAGGCGAAGGACTACTTCAGCAAGATCGAGGGTGACGCGGCCATGTGGACACGCCTCGAGAAGATGGCGGAAATCTACGTCGCGATCGACAAGGACGACAACGCCATCGAACTGTTCACCCTGTTCGTCGAGAGCCATCCGGCCGACGTTCGCTGCGTCGATTGGCACGAGTCGATCGTCGACGTGCGCAAGAAGATCGGCAACTTCCCCGACGTCGAAAAGGCGATGCGCAGCTTCTTGGCCTTCACCGACGACCGGACCAGTGCGTGGGTCGCGGCGGTCAAGCGCCAGGGCGAGAAGGGCGGCGAGGCGTTGGACAAGGCCGGCAAGATGGGCGAGGCCTACTTGCTGTTCATTTCCAACAACTACCACCAGACCGCGCAGAAGACGCAGGACGAACAGAAGGACTTGGAGAAGGCCAAGCCGTTCTATGCCAAGGCCGCCAGCGACTACAAGGAGTTCGTCCGTCGCTATCCGAATAGCAAGAAGGCGTACGTCGTCAACTTCTACTACGCGGAAATCCTTTATGATCAGCTGCAGGACTACCGCGGCGCGCTCGACGGCTACAAGGCGTGCATCGTCCGCGACCCGTCGGGCGAATTCGTCGAGGACGCGGCGTTGGGCGTGCTGTATTCGACCGAGAAGCTGATGGCCAAGACCCATGCGAAGTGGGACGCGGTCAAGAATGCCTGGGTGGACGATCCGACGGCGCCGGCGCTCATGGCCGAGATGGGCGAAGAGACGACGACCAAGAAGTTCAAGAAGGAGAAGAACTCCGAACTGACCGAGGAGCAGATCAAGTCCGCGCAAGTGCCGAAGAAGCGCCAGGAACTGCACCCGTTGGAGAAGGACTATGTCGACGCGGCGGACAAGTACGTCGAGATCATGTTCCGCTTGAAGGACGAGTGCGAGAAGGGCAACAAGCGCTCGTGCAACAAGGGCAAGAAGGTCCCGGAAATCATGTACGTGGCGGCGACGACCTACTACGATCGCGGCCAGTACGACAAGGCCGTGGAACGCTTGGAGAAGGTCTACACCTACCAGCCCGAGAACAAGGTCGCGGAAATCGCGGTCAAGACCATGATCGACGTGTTCGCGCGCCACAAGGAGTGGGTCAAGATCGAGGACTGGGCGCGCAAGATGCTGGTGCGCAAGAACCGGATCGTGTTGGAGACCAAGGACCTGCGCAAGTACATCGTCGTGGCCGTGGCCGAGCAGGCGTTCGAACTGGTCGAGCGCAAGGACTGGGACGGCGCGCACAAGAAGTTCGACACCATCCTGGCCGAGTTCCGCAAGGACGAACCGGAGTTGGCGGCGACCGCGCTCTACAACAAGGCGATCCTGTACGAGAAGCAGAAGGAGGACGTCAAGGCGATCACGACGTATGAGCGTGTCGTCAAGGAGTTTCCCAAGGCCAAGGTCGGTCCCGAGGCGATGTTCCAGATCGGCGTGATCTACGAATCGATGACCCAATTCAAGGACGCCGCCGACGCGTTCCTGAACATGGCGAAGTTGCGGGACAATGCCGACGCGGCCCAGGCGCTCATCAACGCGGGCCAGATCCTGACCGCGCTGCAGAGCTACAAGGAAGCGGGTGCGGCCTACGACAAGTTCCAGACGGTGGCGGGCGCACTCAAGGGCGAGGACGAGAACACCAAGCGTCTCAAGGGTTTGATTCCCGATGCCGAGATGGAGAAGGGCCACGTGTTCGAGAAGCTGGGCACCGAGGGCGCGGCGAAGGCAGCGGGCATCTACGCGTCCATCGTGACGAAGTTCAGCAACCGTCCGGACTTGCAAGTGGAAGCGCTGGGCCGCCGCACCGAGACGTTGCGCACGAGCGACCCGGTCAAGAACCGCAAGGAGGTCGTGAAGGCGGCCGATGCAGCGGTGGCGGCGTTCGCCAAGCCCGAGGCGCAGAAGGGGCGCGCGGCCTACCACGTGGCGCAGGCGCAGTTCTACAAGTCCGAGTATGACTTCGATGACTTCGACGTGGTGACGCTGAAGACGGTGAAGAAGATGTCGGCGTTGGGGCCGGCTCTGCAGAAGAAGGCAGAACTGCTGAAGAAGGCTGAGAAGGGCTACTTCACGGTCATCGATGCCACGGCGGCTGGCGCGGGTCGGGCGTTCGCCGCGGCATCGGCGTTCAAGATCGGCGTGCTGTACTTCAAGTTCAAGGAAGACTTGTTCAATGCACCGGTGCCGCCGCAAGTGGCGCAGAATCCGGAGCTCGAGCAGGCCTACCGGGCGATCATCGAGAAGTTGGCGGTGCCGATCGAAGAGCAGTCCCTGTCGGCGTTGCGCAATGCCATCAACATGGCGCACAACCTCGGCGTCTACAACAAATGGTCCAAGGAAGCCGGCGAGTACGCGGCGCGGGTCAGTCCCGAGGAATACCCGACGGTCGAGAAGGACCCGAACCTGCCCAAGGCGACCACGGCGGTCAGCGCGAACAAGGCGACCGACGCGGCGACTTCGGCGGCGTTCATCACGAGCGTTCGGCGCGGCAAGTTCACCGTGTCGTTCAAGCCGGGCGACGACAAGCCCGTGGAACCCAAGACCAAGGGCAAGTCTTCGGGCGCGGTCGAGGGTGGCAAGCCCTCAGCTCCTGCGCCGCAGTAGTTCCGCGAAATCTTTGCAGTGAACGAGCTGGGGACAGACACCCGGCGACAGAATCGAGAGCAGCGGGCATTCGCCAAAGCGAACCGCGGGCAAGGACGAACAGACATGCAGCAGCGGATCGCCATGACTCGTAGTATCCAGAAGCTTCGCAACGTATTGGCAGTCGCAGGCTTGCTGTGCCTGACCATGCCGGTGGCGGCCTGGGCCCAGCAAGGCGCGTACCTCGAGGGCGTGAGCGAGAAGGCTCAGGACGCCATGCGCGAAGGTCTCGGCGCCGCGCTGCGCAAGCTGCCGAAGTGCAACCAGTTCCAGATGCGTGAGGACGGCGAGTGCTGCGCGCCCGGCTTCATCTCGCTGGGCAAGTCATGCGTGCGTATTGCCCCGCCGACTTGCGCCGCGGTGGCCATCGACGCGCCGGAGTCCTGCAACATCACGCGCTGCGCCAAGTACTCGCGGTCCAAAGAAGTCGAGGTCGACGCGATCGGCGACGACGGCAAGCCCACGGGCCAAAAAGAGAAGAAGACGATCGAGGAGCCTTGCGAGCCCTGGGTCGGCGGCAAGCGCGACCTGACCTGCGAACTGGACACTTACGACTGCAAGAAAGAGGAGATGGCCTCCGGACCCGTGCGTTGGTGCGGCGACTGGGTCAAGGAAGTGCCGATCGTCGCCGCGGCGGACGCGCCCAAGCCGGTCGGTCCTTCGGTCGAGTTCGTGCGCTGCAAGGCTGGCACCGAGGGCTGCAACCTGGACGTGCGCGAGTGCATGGGCCCCGAATTGCTGGGCAACAAGTCCGAGGGCGCAATCTGCAAGATTGGCGAGTACATGGACCCCGCCAGCGGCAAGTGCAGCACCTACCAGTGCCCGCAGGTGTGCCGCACGTCCGATGGGCGCTGCAGCAAGTGCGGCCCTGACTACCAGGGCGCGGCCGACAGCTTCCGCAAGGCGATCGATGCCGACAAGCGCTTCTACGAGGCGTACTTCAACCTCGGCATGGCGCTGGAACGGCAGGGCAAGTACGCCGACGCGCAGCAGACCTACGACGCGGCCAAGAGCATCGAACCTAAGGACGAGCGCGAGAAAGTGCTGCAACTCTCAGCCCAAGGCTACATCGCCCGGGGCTGGCTGGCACAAGCCCACCGTCTGGACGAAGCCGGCGAGCCCGACAAGGCCCGATCGTTGCGCGAGCAGGCCAAGGGCGTGTGCGAAGGCATCCGCGGCCAGGATCCGGACAACTCGATGGCGAACGTGGCGTTGGCGCTGTATTACCTGGAGGGCGAGACCACCAACCTGGAACTCGCCGAGCAGTTCGTGCGCCAAGCCCTGCGCAACAACCGCGAGGACACCATCGCGCTGAACATCCGCGGCGTGATCAACCTGCGCCAGAACAAGAACGAGATTGCCCGCTGGATTCTCGAGGAAAAAGTGCTGGGTCTGGATCCGGCCAATGCCGAAGCGCTGGCGAACCTGGGTCTCGCGTACGTGCGCCTGGGCGATTTGCCCAAAGCGGTGGCGGCGCTCGAACGGGCGGTGAAGCTGAACCCGAACTCGATCGCGGCGCGCATGGACCTGGGTGCCATCTACCTGGAGTACTTGAACTATCGCGATGCGGATCGGCAGTACGCGGCGGCGCTTCGACTCGAACCGGAGAACTTGGAAGCGTTGACCGGGCGCGCGCTGACCTTGGAAGGCAAGCGCCAGCCGAAGGAAGCCGCGGAGATCTATGAGAAGGTGCTGGTCAAGGATGCCTCTCGTTCGGCGATCGTGGTGCGGCTGGCGCTCATCTACAACAAGGCTCCGTTCAACGACGGCAACAAGTCGATCACCTATTGGCAGCGGTACTTGGAGGCGATTGGCGTGCAACCGGCGCAGCGCGTGCAGGTCGTCGCGGACCTCAAAGCCGCTCTGGATGCGACGCGGACCGCGATCAAGGGCTACGAGAAGGCGCCGCGCAAGGCCCCTGCGGACTGGGCCAAGCAGAAGGCCGAACTGGTGGGCAAGGAGCAGACGCAGGCAACTCGCTGGAAGAACGTCGCGGCGATCAACAGCTTCATCGACTCCATCGAGCAGGGCATGATCCTGGAGAAGCAGGCCAAGGACCCGGCCCCGAAGGCTCCGGACGCCGCGCCCGTCCCGACTCCGGGGCCGGCGCCGGCGCCGCCGCTGGCGCCCGAGGCCAAGGGGGCTGCTACAGCGCCGCGAGCCGCGGAAGAGCCGAAGACCGCGGCGCCCGCTGCCAAGCCGTAGCAGGACGATGCGAAGGTTGCGCGCAGAATCCTGCGCTAGTTCGCAAGCCTGGCGGGGACAATACCTGCTTGACGAAACGGACGGCTAGAGTACTTTGGAACGCTGCTGTACGCCGAACCCATGGAGTCCGAGATGTCGCGCACCCTTCGCCTGTTGCTCCTGAGCCTTTTCGTCGTGACGCCGGTACTCGGCACCGCGGGCGTCGCGCTGGCCGCCGATACCGACAAGGCCAAGTTCTACGACTTCAGCGACCAATTGATCGACGGCGAAGTGAAGAAGCCGACCGTGCTGCTGAACGAAGGCCGCCAGCGTGCCAAGTTCGAGAAGCTGCTGAAGCTGAAGAAGTCGTTCCGGCCGGCGATGATCGAGACCAGCAAGGAACGGATCCTGAAGTAACTGACGGGTGGCACTCGAAGAGTGCCGGACCCCGTCAGTTACCCTGAGCGCGAGCAGTAGATCCACCCGGTGTTCCGATCGAGACTCAGCGTCGATCGAATCCCGCGCGAAGGGTCTCCCAGGCAAGCCCAAGACGCGCCCGACCTCCACTGCAGCCTCGGCGACCCACCCGCGCGCCATCGCCGGCTCAACCGCGCGCAATCGCCGGCCCAACCGGGCGCAATCGCCTCACCGACATCGGATGGCGCTTGCGGGATCGTGCGCGCTTTCGTTACATTCAGCGGTTCGTCCGCCGAGCGGGGCCTCACTCGCCCTTTCTCGCCCGACCCTGACATGTTCGCAGCGCCCGAATGCGGCGCACTGAGGACCTGATGCGCCGGATTGCTTTGAGCCTTTGCCTCCTGACCGGTCTCGCGACTGCCTGCTCGGACGCGCCCGGCGACACCGGCACTGGCATCCCCAACAACGGCGTCAAGACCGACCCCGACGCGGGCGCCACCGATCCCGGACTCACCTGCGCCAAGGGCAACCTCGCGTTGGAGTGCCAGCCGCAGATGCTGGTCGTGAACGAAAACGGCACTATCGACAACAATGGCTCGGTGCCGATCTCGGCGGGTGACCTCTCACCCGGTCAGATCCACACCGAGAACTTCTCGATCAACAACGCCGGCAAGGCCGCACTGGGTATCGCGTCGATTACCCTCACCTACGAAGCGAAATCGCCCGACGAGGCGACCGACCCCGCGTTCACGTGCATCGCAGACGACAAGGTGAGCGCCTGCAACGGTTTCAAGTTCCCCGGCGTCGCGCCCGGCGGTCCGGCGGTCAACTTCACCATCAAGTTCAAGAAGTTCCCGGACGACGTGACGCGCACGGCCAAGGTCGTCATCAGCACCAACGACGTCAAGACCAAGGTCTTCACCATCCATCTGGCGACGTCGGCTGGTCAGGCGCGGATCCAGCTGCAACCGCCGATCATCGACTTTGATTTCGTGCAGATCGGCACCAGCCCGAGCCGGAACGCCAAGGTTCTGAGCGTCGGCAACTCGCCCCTGCACGTCGAATCGATCGACCGCAGCGCGCTGGACCCGAGCATTTTCAACATCTTGCTGACCGATGACCACAACAAGGCCATCGCCGCGCCGCCTTTCGACATCGCGCCGGGCACCAACATCCAGGTCACCGTGGTCTACACCGCCAAGGACGATAAGCCGCACGTCGGTGACATCATCTTCAAGACCAACGATCCCAGCCTGACCCAGGACGGCGGCGTGGGCTGGAGGCGCTTGAAGGTCAAGGTGAATTCTTCGGGGCCGTGCCTCAAGGTCTCGCCCACCGACGTCGTGTTCGGTGCCACTGCCGTCGGCGCCGCGCCGGAACGCCCCATCACGCTCGAGAGCTGCGGCGATCAGCAGGTTTGCGTCACCGACATGAGCTTCGACACGCCGCCGGGCCCTGGCTCCTTCACGCTAGTCTGGAAAGGCGTCAACGGCGGCGTGGCACCCACCAAGGCGGCGCCGCTGTGCATTCCGATCAACGGCAAAGCGCTGCTCAAGGCCGTCTACATGCCGACGCAGTTGAGCAAGAAGGATGGCAGCGGCCAGCCGATTCCGGACAAAGCCTCGGTCACGGTGCATTCGGACAGCGGCAGCGGCGACGCCAAGGTCACGCTGCAGGGCGTCGGCGCCAACGGCGACTGCCCGACCGGCATCATCACGGTGGCCGAGGGCGACACGGTCACGCCGCAGACGGTGCTTCATCTCGATGGCAAGCAGAGTTACAGCACCTCGGGCGGCGCGATCGCGACCTACAAGTGGACGGTCAAGCAGCCCGAGGGCTCGGTGTCGACGTTCCTGCCGGCCGCCAACAAGTCCTCGGTCACGTTCCAGCCCAACGTCGCCGGCGACTACAAGTTCCAACTCGCGGTGACGGATTCCTCGGGCAAGCCGAGTTGCTTCCCGGCTGAAAAGGTCGTGAAGGTGTTGCCGGACCAAGCATTGCACGTGGAACTCTTGTGGAATACGCCCGGTGACAAGGACCAGACCAACGAAGGCCCGGACGCCGGCGCCGACATGGACCTGCACTTTGCCCATGACTTCGCGGCCATGCCCGACTACGACAAAGACGGCAAGGCCGACCCGTGGTTTTCGGACGCCTATGACTGCTTCTGGTTCAACTGCGCGACTTCGGGCGGCAAGGCTCTGGAGTGGGGCAGCTACGACCCGAACATCGACGACAACCCGCACCTGGATCGCGATGATACCGACGGCGGCGGTCCCGAGAACTTGAACCTGACCTTGCCCGAGGACGGCAAGACCTACGCGGTAGGCGTGCATTACTACAAGGATCATGGCTTCGGTGCCTCGATCGCGACGGTGCGTGTCTACGTGTACGGCGACCTGACTTTCGAGAAGACCTCGGCGGCGATGAACCAGAACGATATGTGGTACGCGGCGAGGATTACCTGGCCCGACGGCGCTGTCTCCGCCATGAAGAATCCCAAGGATGCCTCGCTGCCCTTCTTCATCACGGCGAAGTACCCCGCTCCTGCGCTGTAGTCTTCCGGTTCGAGACTCTACCCTTTGTATCAAGAAGCCACGTTCATTCGAGAGGTTGTCCATGTTGCGGATTCGCGCTGCGGTCTGGGCCCTTGTGATGGCGGGTGGCGCTGCCGCGACCAGTTGCTCTGACACGAACGACGGCAACAACGGGGGAAAACCGGGCACTTCCGGCTGTACTGGCACGTTTTGCGTCGAAGCGGACCAGCGGCCATCGACGATTCCGGACAAGCTCGTATTCACCGACCTGGCCGCGGGCGAGGAACAGACGCTCGAGCTCAAGGTGGCCAACATCGGCAGTCGCGGCACGCTGCAACTGACGGGCGTGTCGTTCTCGCCCCCGACCGACGAGTTCAAAGTCACGGACTTCGTGCTCAAGAACCTCACGCCCGGCCAGTCCGCGGTCCTGCACGTGACCTACACGCCCAAGGTGACGGGGGCGCGCAACCTGAACCTGATCCTCGACAACAACGCGGTGAATCTGACCCAGCAGCACTTCCCGGTGCCGGTCGTGGTCATCGCGGGCGGGTCGTCGCTGCTCATCCAGCCCTCGCCGGTGGATTTCGGCAACATCGCCGGCAAGACGGGCATGGATAAGACCGTCAACATCTTGAACATCGGCGATCAGCCCATGCAGTTGGCGACGGTGCAGCTTTCGCCCACCGGAAGTGCGGACTTCACCCTGCCAGTGGCCGTCGACGTGAAGACGCCGATCGAAGCCGGCATGTCGCGGCCAGTCGTCATTCATTACGTGCCCTTGGACGGCGACCAGGACACGAGCAAGCTGCTAGTGGAACTGGCCGATGGACGCAAGGATTCGGCGCTGGTGCTCGGCGGCGAGATTGCCCCAGACATCGTTGCGATTCCGCCCAAGCGCGACTATGGCTCGGTGACTTCGGGCAGCGATGCGGTGACCACGATCAAGCTGCTCAACCAGGGCCAGGCGCCGCTGCACATCGAGAAGATCGAGGTGGTTTCGCCGGCGCTGAAGAATTCGACCTTCGAGCTGAGCAACTTGGGGCCGATCGACCTGGCCGGCAAGGCGGACGTGCTGCTGACCGTGACGATGCACTGCAAGGAGGCGCTGCCCAACAACGGCTCGCCGCTCGCGAATCTCGAAGTGCATTCGAACGATCCGGGCACGCCGGTGCTGAAAGTGCCACTGTTCGGCCACACCGACGCGGGCAGCCTGAAGGTGACGCCGAGCGACGTGGTGGACTACGGTTTCGTGGGCAAGGGCGTGAAATCCAAGAAGAAGGTCGAGCTGTTCAACCAGGGCACCGCGCCGATCGACGTCAACCAGCTGACCATAAGCGATGATGCCGGCAAGGAGTTCACCATCGTGCCGAGTGCGTTCAAGCCGGCGAGCCCGACGCCGGGGACGCAGGCGCTGGACGCCGGCAAGTACGACGCTTTCGAGGTCCAGTTCGAGGCGAAGGGAGCGCCGGAAGCGGCTGCGACTGCCAAGCTGCACATCCTTTCGACCGATCCGCAGAAGCCCGACTACATCCTGGAATTGAAGGCGATGCGCAAGAGCCTCGCGGAATGCAGCGTGACCCTGGTGCCGGTGCCTCTGAACTTCGGTCTGCTGGCGTATGGCACGTCCAAAATCCTCAAGCTTTCCGTGCAGAACAACGGCTCGGGCTACTGCAGTTTCGACTCGGCCAAGCTGACCGACTGCAAGGCTCCGGTCTCGCTGCCCGGCTTGCCGCCCTCGGGACCGATCACCTGTGTCAGCGGCGGCTCGACCAAGTTCAAGACCTTCGCGCCGAGTACCAAGCTGTTCGACCTGGGCCCAGGCGATGTCGGTTCCATCCAGGTCGAGTTCGACGCGCCAGAGACGTTGGAAGGCTTCCTCGGTCTGCCGGGCGGCAAGCCCAACGAAGTGACGCCCATGCAGGGGCTGATCGTGCTGCAGTTCAAGGACACGTTGTCGGGTGCGATCAAGCACTTCCCGGCGGTCGACATGGCCAGCCCGGCGCAGTTGGCCAAGGCCGCGCCCAACCTGATCGCCCAGGTCGGCAAGGCGGACGTGCAGGTTCTGCCTGATCACCTGGAGTTCGGCATCGTCACAGTCGGCTGCAAAGCGGCACCGCAGGAAGTCTCGGTCTACAACACCGGCTCCACGGAAGCCGCGGTGACCAAGGTCGAAATGCAAGGCTGCGGCCCGGAAATGGATGCGGTGGCCTGGCCGGCGATCCCGAAAGGCACGGGCCTGCCCATCACGACCGCGACGCCCGCGCACTTCAAGGTCCAGTACGCGCCACAGAATGTGGGCAAGGATCAATGTTCGTTGGCGATTACCACGGACTTGTTCGGCGTGTGCGCGGACAAGAACGGCCAGCAGACCGGCGTCAGCTGCGGTGGCGCCCCGTCCAACGTCTGCAAGAACGCAGGCGAGTGGTGCATGGGCCAGCAGTTTACCGTGCCGCTCATCGGCGAGGGCACGCTGGACACTGAGTTCACGGATGTTTTTGACCAGGGCACCGGCAAGAAGGTGGACGTCCTGTTCGTGATCGACAACTCCGGCTCGATGTCGAACAAGCAAAACGAACTGGCCAAGAACTTCAAGGAGTTCGTCAAGATCGCCACACTGTGGAACAACGACTACCACATCGGCGTGGTGACCACGGACGTCGGCGACCCTGGCCAGAGCGGCAAGTTGATGCAGACCGGCGGCGTGCGCATCGTGACCAAGGGGGACCCGGATCCGACTGGCAAGCTGCTCAACCTCGCGAATCAAGGCGCCAATGGTTCCGGCGACGAGCAGGGCCTGGAGGCGGCGTACCTGGCGTTGAAGCTGCCCCTGACTGCGGACACGATGAAGCCTTGCACGGCCGACAAGGACTGCGGCGGCGGCGGCGCGGAATGTGTGCTCAATCCCGACGACGGCAAGAAGGCGTGCGGTGGCCACAACCGGGCGTTCCTGCGCAAGAACGCCGCGCTGGAGATCGTGGTGTTGTCCGACGAGGAGGACAGCTCGCCCAGCAAGCCGGACTTCTACGCCAACTATTTCTATTCGATCCACGGCACTGGCAACAAGTCGCTGTTCCACTTCCACGCCATCGCCGGCGACCCCAACTCGGGCTGCAAGAGCAACGGCGGCGCGGACGCGGGCAATCGCTACTATGACATCGTGCAGAAGACCGGCGGCAAGTTCGGCAGCATCTGCGCCCCGGATTACGCGCAGTTCCTCAAGGACATCGGCAACGCGGCCTTCGGCTTGACCGAGCAGTACTTCCTGACCCGCACGCCCGAGCCTTCGACCATCGACGTGAAGATCAACGGCGTGCCGTGCGCGTTGGCCGGCGACTCGTGGTCCTATGACGGCGCGTCGAATTCTGTAAGCTTCGTGCCGGCTGCCAAGGGCGGCAAGTGCATGCCGCAGAAGGGCGACAAGATCGCGATTCACTACAAGATGCTGTGTTTCCCTTGATGTTCGCCGTGTTTCTCGTTGAGTTTCGCTTTGAGATTCAGCGGCTTCCCTGAAGGGAGGCGAACGGGGCGACACAGACAGGGGCAAGTTCCAGGAGGCAGGATGGCTCGGCGAATCACTCTGGCAACGGCGTGGCTGGCACTGGGAGCGCTGAGCGTTCCCGTGGTTGCATGCAGCAATACCGACCAGTTCGAAGTGTCCTATCCGCCGACGCTGGAAGTGCGCCTGGACGACAGCGTTGCGCCGTTGAAGACCACGCCCACCGACAAGGACTGTTTCAAGTTCGATCAGTCGGATACCGGCGAGACCGTGACCTTCACCAAGGTCGTGAAGATCAGGAACAACGGTCACGCGCCACCGGAAAAGCTGCTCTGCGTCAAGCAGACCTGGGCGACGTCCACGCCGCAGACCCAGCTCAAGATGGCGGTGGTCGGCAGCAAGACCGTCGACGAGAAGATCTGTCCGGGCGGCTTCGTATTGGCGCCGAACGCGACGCTGGTGCTGAACGTGACCTACACGCCCAAGCCCGACGAACTCGCCGAGGGTACCGGCACGTTGACGCTCACCCACAACGGCAACAAGCAGCTGACGCCCGCGCGTTTCTGCTTTGGCGTCAATAGCCTGGCTGCGCAGGTCAAGCTGTCGCAGGCCGAGGACAAGTTCATCAACGCCAGTACGTCCAACCCGCCGGAGCACTGCTACCAGATCTACAACACCGGCAATGCCCCGCTGATCTTCAAGAAAGCGCGTTTCGGTACGGCCAACAGCCAGTACACGATTACCAAGACGCCGAACGAAGGCGACCAGATCCCCGGCAAGGGGTCGCCGGACAACCTCGACGGCCAAGCCAAGCTCGAAGTGTGCGTGCGCTACGATCCGAACAAGACGCCGGATGACGAGGACGTGACGCTGGAAATCCTGACCAACGACCTGACCAACGCGACGGCGCCGATCAAGATCACCGCGACCACCGAGGCGGGCGGCTACACCTTGTCGTGCAGTGCCAACAATCTCACGGGCTTCGATTTCACCGGCAGCAACGTGGCCAAGCCGCAGACCTGCATCGTGACGGTCGAAGGCCAGGCGCCGTTCAAGTTCTCCAGCGAAGAGGTCGTGGCCGAGGATCCGAACCAGGACGCGGCGGCCAAGGCGGCGTACTCGTGCGTGAAAGAGTATCCGCAGGGCAGTGAGGTGGCGGGCGTGCTGGCCGTGCCGCCGGGCAAGTCGGGCTACATCGTGTGCAAGTACAAGCCGGCCCTGGATGGCAGCGCGCCGCCCGCGGCCCACCTGCTGGTCTCCTATACCCAAGCCAACGTGCCGAACTCGTTCTCGCTGCCGATCGTAGCGGGGACTTGTGACATTCCTTCGCTTTCGATGGCGCCGGACGCTTCGCTGCAGCTGTGGTTCCTGGCCTCGGTGGGCAAGTCCGCGACCAACATCGCGATCGTGGCCAACCAGAGCTGTGGCGCCCTGCAACTGGTCCAGGCCTGCGTGACCACCGCCAACATCTCGAGCGAGAACGCGTGCGACAACCCGGCGTTGGCGTCGACAGACTACTCGGTGGCGCTGCTGACCGGCGGCAAGCCTGGGCCGTTCAGTCTGGTGAGCGTGCCGCCGTGGGGCTTGCAGCAGTTGCAGATCACCTTCAAGCCGTTGACCCTGAAGCAGAACAACTTGGCGCTGATGCACCTGCGCTACTGCTCTGGCAAGTGGGACGCCGCGGCCAAGCAGTGCGTCGGCGGTCAACTCGTGACGCAAAAGCTGACCCTGGCGGGGGCGCAGGACGCGGCGTTGAAGGCGCCGGTCTTCAAGCTCGACTCGCCTGGCGACGTGACGGTGGGCAAGCCCGCGGTGATCACCGGCAAGGTCACGGAGAACGCTTGGGATGCCAAGAACTTCGTGTGGTTGGTGAGCGAGCGCCCGGCCGGTTCCGCGGCTTGGCTGTACGGGGTGACGACGGACAAGCCCGCGTTGACGTTCGTGCCGGACAAGGCGGGCCACTACACGTTGGTCGGCATGGCCCAGACGTACGACGACGCTGATCCGAGCAAGATGGCGTGGAGCGCACAGGCGACCGTCAGCTTCGACGTGAAATAGCGGCCGGAATCCGCAGCCCGCTCCGTTCCTCGCCACAAGCCCACCTCTCCGCTATGCTTCAGGCATTCGGCGAGGTCATCCATGCACGACGACGGCCCGGCGCAGGTCGGCTTGTGGAACGAGACGGCAACCCTGCGCGGATGCATCACTTGCGCGCCAGGCACCGAGTTCGACCGCATGGCGCCGCGTCACATCGAATCGGTCGGTGTCGACGCCCGGGGCCAATTCGCAGCCAATCCGGACTACCTGCTCTTCGACGATCTGGTGCTGCTGCCGCTGCTGCAGTCCGAGCACACCCAACTAGTCGAAGTCATTCGCGCCGTCACCGGTCCACAGCACAGCCACGACTTGCGCACGATGCTGCAGCAGGTGGTCGCCGATCACCGCGTCGCCGGTCGCGTCGTGGACGAAGTACTGGAGCTCGAGCGCCAGTGGGGCCGGCTGCCCCGCGTGGTCGAGAACGCCCGCCAACGCCTGCGCGATCTGCCCCCGGCTGAATTGGTGCATGCGCTGATGTCCGGCGCCGACCCGCACACCGATGCCGATCTGCTGTCCTGGCCGATGCCCAACTGGATGTTCGCGCGCGATGTCTGGGCGGCCGTGGGCGACGCGATCGTGGTCGGCTACCCACGGCCAAGGGCGCGAAAACGGGACGGTGTGCTGGCCCGGGCGCTGCTGGACCACCACCCGCTGCTGCGCGACGTGGTCAAGCTCGACCTGCGCGCCGACCAACCGGGCCTGGCTTCGGACGAGGATCGCGACCTTCGCTGCGTCGAGGGCGGCGATGTGCTGGTGGCGGCACCGGATATCGTGCTGGTCGGCATCGGCGTGCGCACCACGGCCTCGGCGGCCCTGGCGCTCGCGGGTCTGCTGCACGAACGGGGCGTGCGCACTGTGCTGGGCGTGCACCTGCCGCAGCGGCGCGCGACGATGCATCTGGACACGGTCTTCACCATGGTCGATCGCGACGCCTGCCTCCTGCACGGCGAAGCCTTCGATCCTGCGTCGGATCCCTTGGATCGGGTGCGCATCGTCGACCTGCGCGAGCCCGAGCGCGACCTCGGTTGCGATCTGCCGGCGTTGCTGACTGAACTGGGCATGCCGCTTCAGGTCATCCGCTGCGGCGACGGCGAGCCGAGGGCGGCGGCGCGCGAGCAATGGTCCGACGGTGCCAACGCCTTCTGCCTGGGGCCGGGACGCATCCTGCTCTATGCGCGCAATTCCCAGACCTTGCGTGCGCTGAACCGTGCGGGCTTCGAAGTGATGACGCCGGCGCACTTCATCGCCAACGCCGACTTGTGGATGACCGGGCAGCGGCGCCTGGCGGTGGCGTTGACGGGCGCCGAACTGTCGCGCGGTCGGGGCGGTCCGCGCTGCCTGACCTTGCCGATCGCGCGCGCGCCGACTTGATCGCCGCTTCGCCTACGGCAGGCTCGGTGTCGCGTCCCTCGGCAGATTCTCCATGGCCTGACAATGGGTTTGCGCGCACCACTGCCGCCACGCCGCCGCGTCCGTGTAGGTCAGGCCAGTCAACTGCTGCAGCGCCGTCATGGCGTGCTCCGAGATGGAACGCACGGTATCTCCTGACAGATCGGTCAGCGCCGGCTCGTAGCCATGCACCGGTCGCGCCGCCATCGCCCGCGCCGCCTGCCGCCTGGTCGTGAAGCCGGGATGCCGGGCCAACAGCGGCAAAACCGTTCGACAATCCGGGGCTTCCTCGCGCATGCACAGCTCGGCCGCCCAGGTCAGCGCCGGCCCCGCCATCTGCTGACCGGAAAGTACCCGCAGCTGCTGGAGGAACTGCTCGCCCGCGGCCACGTCGCCCCACCGGTGCAGCGCCCACAGTGCGGTCAGGCGGGGCGGCGCGAGCCAGGGCGTCGTCGCCTCCTTGGCGATATGCTCGAAACGATTGCGCAAATTCTTCGCGTCGAGCAGCCCCAGGCCCCAGATCGCGTAGGCCTTCGCTTCCGGATCGCGATCCTGCAGCACGTGCACGAGAAACGCTTGGGCCGACGGATCCCGCAACTGCGCGATCGTGCGCACGGTTCGCGTCCGGTAGCTGGCCTGGGGTGGCGCCTGCTGGAACAACTGCTCGAGGTAGGGGCGCGCCGCCCAGCCGTATTCCACCAACGTCTGCTCGGATTTGCAGCCGGAAATGCCATTGCACTGGAACTTGTCGCGAAACTGGCGCAAGGCCTCGCGCAGGCCCTCGTCCATGGCGTCGGGATCGCGGCGCAAGGCTTCGTCGTGCGGCGACACGGCGACGGCGGATCGGCTGCCGGCGTCGACCGGCTGGCTTGTCGGCATGGGGCGCGAACAGCCGAGCGCGCAGGCGATCGCGATCAGGGCCGGCAGATAGACTCGCCTTGAATCAATAGGGTGCATCGAAACTCCAGGACGGACCGGCGGGGCGGCGCGCGCATTGCAGCGGACGCGGCGGCAGGACGCAAGAGCGGGAATGACGCGCTGGACGCAGGGGTTGCAGCCGATGCTGAGCGGGGTTACCATGCCGCGCTTGTTCGCTCGCGACCGTCGTATCTGAAGACCGTCCGACTCCCAACCTGCCATAGCTTGAGGAAATTAGATGAAGAAGGAAAATGCCATCATCGCGATCGTCGCGGTCGGTGTGCTGGCGTTCGTGGGCGGACGCATGGCGACCTCTCCATCGGCGCCGGCTCCGGCAGCCGTGACCCCCGAGACCGTGAAGGCGGAAGCGCCGGTCGCAGCCCCGGTCGGGTCCAAGACCCCGGCTGAAGGTCCGGCCAACGCCAAGGTCACGATCATCGAGATCAGCGACTACCAGTGTCCGTTCTGCAGCCGCGCGTACACGACGCTGGAAGAGGTCAAGAAGCAGTACCCGAAGGACGTGCGCATCCTCTTCATCAACCAGCCGCTGCCGTTTCACCCGCACGCCAAGCCGGCGGCTGTCGCCTCTCTGGCCGCCCACAAGCAGGGCAAGTTCTGGGAAATGTACGGCAAGCTGTTCTCCAACCAGCAGCAGCTCGGCGACGAGAACTACCAGAAGTGGGCCAAGGAAATCGGCCTGGACATGGCCAAGTTCAACGCCGACCTCAAGGACGCCGAAGTCGCCAAGCAGGTCGAGCGCGACATGGCGGTGGCCAAGGGTCTGGGCGTCAACGGAACGCCGGGCTTCTTCATCAACGGCGTGAATGTCTCGGGCGCGCAGCCGATCGAGAACTTCAAGAAGATCATCGACGAGCAGATCACCAAGGCCAATGACGAGTTGGCCAAGGGCACCAAGGCCGAGGACCTGAACGAGAAGCTGACCAAGGCCAACAACCCGGCGCTCGGTGACAACCTGATCAAGTGGGTGTTCAAGGGCGAGAACCCGCCGGCCGATGCCGCGCCGCCCGCCGCTGCCGGTGGCGACAAGAAGGCCGATCGCCCGGATCCGCTGGCGGACAAGACCGTGTGGAAGGTGCCGCTTTCGGGTCTCGAAGCCGTCAAGGGCAAGGCCGACGCCGCCGTGACGCTGATTTGGTACACGGACTTCCAGTGCCCCTTCTGCTCGCGCGTCCAGCCGACCATCGAGAAGATCGAGACCGAGTACAAGGACAAGGTTCGTATCGTTTTCAAGCATTTGCCGCTCGACTTCCACAAGAACGCGATGGGTGCCGCCGAAGCCGCCGCTTGCGCCAACGAGCAGGGCAAGTTCTGGGAAATGGAGAAGTACCTGTACGAGAACCAGCAGAAGCTCGAAGCCGCCCAGCTCGGCGAGCATGCCAAGGCTGTTGGTCTGGACACAGGCAAGTGGCAGAAGTGCATGGACGCCCACAAGTTCAAGGACGCGATCGCCAAGGACATGGCCACGGCCGAGAAGGTCCAGACGACCGGAACGCCGGCATTCTTCGTCAACGGCCGCAAGCTCTCGGGCGCGCGTCCGTTCGAAGACTTCAAGAAGATGATCGACGAGGAGTTGGAGAAGGCCGAGAAGATGATCAAGGACGGCACCCCGGCCAAGGACGTCTACGCGAAGATCATCGCGGACGGCAAGGAGTTCACGCCCCCGGCTGCTTTGGATCCGAAGGTCCGTGACTTCGACTACGCCGGTTCGCCGCACAACGGTCCCCGGGACGCCAAGGTCAAGATCGTCGAATTCAAGGATTTCCAGTGCCCCTTCTGCGCGCGCATCAACCCGGCGCTCAAGCAGCTCGAGCAGAAGATGCACGGCAAGGTCGCGATTGTGTACAAGCACTTCCCGCTGTCGAGCCAGTGCAACCCGGGCATGTCGCGCGACATGCACCCGGCGGCGTGCCTCGCCACCTACTGGTCGATGGCGGCCGAGGAGCAGGGCAAGTTCTGGGAGTTCGAGGAGATCGTTTACAACAACATGTCGACGATGATGCCGACCGAAGGCGAATTGCCGGCCCGTCTGGCTGCGCAGACCGAGAACCTCAAGAAGTACGCCAAGGAAGCTGGCGTCGATGTCGACAAGGCCGCAGCCTACGTGGGCGCCAAGAAGTACGAAGCGCGCCTGACCAAGGACATCAAGGAAGCCGGCGCGGCCGAAGTTCGCGGCACGCCTTCGCTGTTCATCAACGGTCGCCAGTACAACGCGCCGATGACCCCCGAGAAGATGGGCGAAGTCGTGCAGAAGGTGCTGGACGGCAAGATCTAGTCCTTCAGCTCCAGTGCAAGACGCGGCCCGGTCCTGCCTTGAAGGTGGAACCGGGCCGCGGTCGTTTGGGGGACAGGCGTTTGGGGGCCCGGGCGGCGTGTTTCCCCAGAGGTCCTTCGGCAGCTTCGAGTGCAAGCACTCGAATTGGCTCAGGATGACATCGCCTGCTTCGAGTGCTTAGCACTCGAGGCAGGCTCGGCGGCGCAGGGCCAGCAGGCTCACGACGGCCAGCAAGGCCAGCAGGGGCAGCACGCCGCGCGAGGTTCGGCTGGCTTGGCAGGTCGAGTCGTCCGCCAGTTGTACGCCCTTGAACTTGCTCGCGAGGACCACGTCCGGCAGCGCGAGATCGTTGCGCGCCGAGGGGTTGGCTAGCTTCTTTGCAGCAGGACTCACCGCGAAGCGCAGCGCGGCGTCGGGCGCGCACACGCCGTGCTCGCTGGCCAAGCCGCCCGTTTCGAAAGGCGCGCACGTCAGCCCCGAAGCGCACGGTTTGCCTTTGGGGTCGCACACCGTGCGGCAGTTCGCGGGCTCGCCGGTCGCCGCGGCGCAAAATAGGTCCGAGCGGCATGGCTGGCTGGCGCTGCACGAGGCTCCCGGCGCGGCGCCGCCCTGGTCCGCCCGGCACACTCCGCCTGACTTGACCCACACGCAGCTGTGCGCCTTGGTGCAGTCGCTGCCGTCACCGTACGGGTCGCAGGTGGGCGAACAGGCGCCGATACCAAGCGCGGGGCCGACGTCGCAGGCCAGGTTGTTGCCGCACGAGCCGGACAACAGGCACGGACCGCCGACGATGGCCGGGCCTGAGGGGATGCACCACTGGAGGCCGGACACGGTGCTGCAGCCGGTGCCGGCGGGGCATTCCGCTGCGACGACGCAGGGCTGGCTGCACACGCGCGGGTAGCGGCCGCCAGGCGTCGGCACGCATTCGCCGGTCGCGCAGTCGCCGTTGCCTTCGCAGGGGAAGCCGATCGGCAGCGGCCCGCCCTTGGCCGAACAAAACTGGTCCGTGCGGCAGGACGAGCTC
Organism: uncultured Enterobacteriaceae bacterium; assembly: GCA_964356325.1. GTDB lineage: Bacteria > Myxococcota_A > UBA9042 > UBA9042 > UBA9042 > CAYHHL01. Next base: position 51,988 of record CAYHHL010000009.1, read on the forward strand.
TTGGGGCAGCTGTGGTTGCCGACGCAATCCAGGCTGCACGAGCCGCCTTGGACCGAAGAACCGACGCAAGTCGCCGGGTTCAGAGCGCCGGACGAACACTCCGAAGCGATGAGGCAGGGCTCGCCGGGTTCACGCGTTCCAGAGTAGTGGCACAGCTGGCCGGTGCTCGAGGCCACGCAAAAGCCACCGTGGCATCCGGAGCTGCAGGTCTTGGTGCACCAGCCGAACTTGGACTCGGTGTTGCAGTAGTAGCCGCCGGGGTCGCCGGCGCTCGGCGCGGGGCAGGCGTTGTCGCTGAAGCACAGGCCGCCAGGGGCCGCCTGCCCGGACTCGGGGTGGCAATGGCCGTCATTGGGCAGGCAGGCCTTGCCGTCGCCGGTCGCGCCGCAACTGGTGGCCAACGGGCAGTCGCCGTGATCCTGGCACGAGAGCAGGCAGTGGCGGGAACCATCTGACCAGGCGAAGCATTGCCCTTGGGCACAGTCGGCGTCGGTGCTGCACGCGTCGCACTGGCTGCCGGGCGCTGGACTCTTGGCGGTGGGCCACAGGAAATGGACGCCGCGGCGATCGTCCTCGGCTAGCACGCGCTGGCCGGCGTCGATGCGGTAGAAGTACATGGCCGAGCCACTGTCCCTGCTGTGGCCGAGACCGATCGCATGGCCGAGCTGGTGCGTCAGGGCGCCTTGCAGATCGACGAGTTGGCCGGTCTGGAACGGCGCGTTGGGATTCAGGGACCACACGATGGGCGGCGCCGCGTTCAGCGCGATCTCGATCCGGCTGACCTTGCCCGAGGCGTCGTGCAGCCGATCGGCGCGGCCCGTAACGTCGCCGCTGCTGCCGACGTACTTGGAATCGAAGGTGATATAGATATCGTAAAGTGGCGGCTTGGTGACTTGACCGCCGAAATTCAGCACGACCCGCGAGTCCGGCACCGCGTTCCAGGTCGCGATCGCCGCCAGGATCGCCGTCTCGACTTGCGCCGAGGTGAGCTTGCCGACGGCCTGCGGACGCCAATACACCGACAGCGGCACCTGCGCCGGCCGGATGATGTGGCCCTGTTCGGTGCGATCGACGTCGAACGCAAGCGCCTTACGCGGCAAGAGCAAAGCGCTCGCCAGGAGCAGCAGCGCCAGCGTCGGTCGCGCGAGCCACTGGTATCTGGGGAACAGCCGGAGAGGATGCGGTGTAGATAGCAAGGCCATTTCCGTCCATCTCGCGCGCAGAACCGGCGCGCGTTTTCGCTGGCAAACCATCGCCCTGACTGTAGGCGTCCGCGGCTGTGGAGTCCACCGCTAGCACAGTGGCTCGCTCGGCCAAAGGCAGGGGTGCAGAACAATAGGCGAAACATTGAATTGCTTGACCTAGGGCTGGACGTGGCTATTCTCCGCGCCCGTTCGGCCCCCTGCGTCCAAAGCGCGAGTCTGGGCCAAGACCCTGCAGGAGAGGTTTCCATGAGTACCAGCGCACTTCCGCAGATCGCGAACGATGACTCACGCCCCCGCCGCCTGACCGATATCTTCCGGTGCAGCCACCGCGGCCGCAACCTGCTGCTCGCCACGTGCCTGGACGACTACATGAACGCCAACGCCTTGCGCGTGAAGTCCATGGTTTGTTTCGAATGCACGCAGGGGGGCTGCAATCGCGAAGCCTTCGCCGCGGACGCCGATACCGAAGGCCTGCTCGATTCCGAGATCTGGGCGCGGCTGATGGCCGACATGAAAGATCCCGACATGCCGTGACACGCCTACGCGTGCCGGTGTGCGATTAAAGCCATCTGAAGCCGCACGGTTGCGGGCGAGAAGTCGCGGAGTCGCTTGTCGCGCAGGCCTCGTCGTGCTAACTTGCCCGCGCCTCGACGTCTGCCAGGTCGCCTCTGGGCACCGAAACGACGCGAGGTTTGAACGACCTACAAGGTTCGAAGGACAGCGAGGTTTGCACGACCTTGCTGGGGCGGCAGGTGAGACCTGTCCTCGACGCTGATCCAACCCTGGAATATGCCGGCGATACGGGAGCCCTCGGGCCCGATTCGAGAACCGGCGCGGAGACGACATGGCGACGGCCAACAGTCAGAGCTTCCCGGTCCAATTCGGGCGCTACTACCTGACGCAGAAGGTCGCCATGGGCGGCATGGCGGAGATCTTCCGCGGCAAGAGCATCGGCGCGGAAGGCTTCGAGAAGATCGTCGCGATCAAGCGGATCCTGCCGCACTTCTCGGAGGACGAAGGCTTCGTCACGATGTTCAAGGACGAGGCCCGCGTCGCCGCCCAGCTGACGCATGCCAACGTCGTGCAAGTGTTCGACTTCGATGAAGTGGACGAACTCTTCTACATCGCGATGGAGTACGTCGAGGGCCACGACCTGAAGCGCGTGCTCGACGTCGGCGCGCGCGATGGCAAGCCGCTGTCGATCGCGCAAGCCGTTCACATCATGATGGAAGCCTCGCAGGGCCTGCACTACGCCCATACCCGCGTGGTCGACGGCAATCCGCTCAACATCATCCACCGTGACGTATCTCCGCACAACATCATGGTTTCCTTCAATGGCGAAGTGAAGATCATGGACTTCGGCATCGCCAAGGCGGCCAGCCGATCGACCAAGACGCGCGTGGGCACCGTGAAGGGCAAGTGCGCGTACATGAGCCCAGAACAGGCGCGTGGCAAGCCGCTGGACGGCCGGTCCGACCTGTTCGCGCTCGGCGTGACGCTGTGGGAGATGCTGACCGGCAAGCGCTTGTTCGTGGGCGAGTCGGACTTCGAGACGCTCAACAACGTGCTGAAGGCCGAGGTGCCGCCGCTGAGCGAACTGAACCCGGAAGTGCCGAAGGAACTCGAAGCGATCGTGCTGAGGTCGCTGGCGCGCGATCGCGATGAACGCCAGGCCGATGTCGGCGTGTTCGTGAGCGAGTTGCGGCGCTGGTTCTACGGCAACGTGCCCGATCCGGAAGCGGCGAACATCAAGACCTATATGAACGACCTGTTCGCGAGCGACATCGCCAAGTTGCGCAATGACGTCGCGGCCGAGCAGCAGATGATGGAGGGCGTGCGCAAGGGCGGCACGGCTTCGCAGCGTCGGGCGGCGGGCGGTGGCACTGGATCGTCGCCCTCGGCGCGGGTGCCGGACGACGAAAAGACCATGGCGTTGGATACTTCTGGCGGCGCCCAGTTGGATGCCGATAGGACCATGGCGCTGCCCGACGCGATGGCCCAGCTCGGTCTGGCCAACGCGGGCGGACGCACGATGTCCGACATGTCCGCGGTGATCCCCAAGAAATCCAAGGCCGGCATGTTCGTCGGCGTCGGCGTCGTCCTGGCCGCGGTGGTTGCCATCGGCGGCTACGTTGCGATGACCGGGGACAAGACTGCGGCCAAGCCGCCTTCCGCGCTGGCCGCGGTCGCGCCACCCACCGCCAAGACCAAGCTGCACATCAAGGCACCGGGAGCGAACCAGATCTCGGTGGACGACGAACTGCTGTGCACCGAAGCGGAATGCACGACCACGGCGGAAAAGGGCAAGACCGTCAAAATCATCGCCAAGAACGGCGAGCGCATGAAGCTCGTGCGCCAGGAACTGACCGAAGACGAAATGACGATCACGCTCGAACTGCCCAAGAGCGAAGAGAAGAAACCGGAAGCGTTGATCGCGGTGCAGGCCTCGCCGGTCGTGATCGTGCAGGTCATTCCGATCACGGCGGAAGTGACGGTCAACGGCCAGAAGATCGAACTGACGGGCGGCAACGGCAAGGTCCCGAACGCCAAGCTGGGCGACACGATCAAGGTGGAGGCCAAGGCTGAGGGGCACAAGTCCGAGACCAAGGACTTCCTGGTCAAGAACGCGCAGTTGGAGACGTTCGAGATTCGCTTGGAGAAGGAACAGAAGGAGAAGCCGGCAGGCGGTTCAGCGACTCAGGCGCCGAGTGGTCCGGGCAAGCTGGTGGTCAACGCCAAGCCGTGGGCCAAGGTTTCGGAGAAGGGCAGGGACCTCGGCCTGACGCCGGTGAAGGTCGATCTGGCCGCCGGCAAGCACACCTTGACGCTGACCAAGGGCTCCGTGACCAAGACCATCTCGGTGACGATCAAGCCTGGTCAGACCGCGACGCAAAACGTCGACATGACCGAGGCAGCGCCGTAACGGCCGATCCTGGCTGAAAGTCGGTCCCAGGCGCCAACTCGAGCCTTCCTGTCAGACTCCGAAATCAGCGGCCGAGGTCGAAAATAGCTGGGCTGAGTGTTGACGGCCTACCTGACCTCGGGTACACATGCACCCGCTTGAAGCGACCCAGCGTGTTGCGGAAAGCGAGAGTAGATACCGTGCGGGAGTAGCTCAGCGGTAGAGCGCGACCTTGCCAAGGTCGAAGTCGCGGGTTCAAATCCCGTCTCCCGCTCCAGGTTCTCGCCTGGTGCGAAAAGTCAGGTGCCCCTCACCTGGTGCGAAAAAGTCCAGAGACTAGACGGAAAGGGCTCCATCGCGGGCCCTTTTCCTGCTTTTACGCCCGATCGCCCCAGGAAATTGCCGGCGGCTGAAGCCGCGCCTTGATCTGCGAAGTCCGCCTACGCGGACTGGGCCTTCAGCCGGCGCAGGCCGGCTTTGCAATTTGAGGCGCGGCTTCAGCCGCCGGCGTCCCTTCGCCGTGCTGGCGAGATCGCGATGCCGGTCGCGGCCAAACGGCCGGCACGACAACACGGCGGACTTGCGCCGGACTGCCTGTTGGCCGCCGACCCGGTTTATTCCGCATCGGCGCGAACTGGCATTCAGTTCCCCTCGGAAACCCGTTGCAGTCCCGGCGGCGCTTTGCTAGCCTCCGCAGGCGGGAAGGCCCTCGCCTGCGCAGCGGCGTCCTTCTCAGACCGACCACGCGTTGTTTCCGGGCATGATCCACCTGGCGGCGCGTTTCGGGGCCGAATCTGGATTCGACATCGAAGGCATGCGAACGTTGCGATCCCCTAGCAACTCGTTGCACCGTCAAGGTCGAGCCGGTGGAAGAGGATGGAAGACACCCGCCCCGCTCGTACGGCTCAGGAGGATTGTAATGCGAAGTCAGCGGTCTGCACGCACGCTGCGCGTGGCGCTGTTCGCGGTGGTGTTGGCGTGCGTTTCGGCATGTCAGACTCCGGCCGCGGATGCGCCCTCTGGACAACTCGCTGACTTTGCGAGTGGTGTCGATGCCGAATTCGGGGTCGAGACCTTCGCGTTGACCACGCCGACGCTCAAGATCACGTCGCCGGAGCCGAACAAGCAGTTCGGCACCGACTTCACCGTCGCTGGCGCCTTGAAGGTGCCGGTCTGCCTCTACCCGAGCGATGCCAACGTCGGCCTCAACGCCGGCCAGAACAAGATCGTCTGCTACTTGGACGGCGGCACGCCCCTGAGCACGGCCAAGCCAGTTCCCGCCAACGATCCGTCTGGTTGCGCGTTCAATACCTTCTCGGTCACGTTCGCGGCGGTGCCCCAGAAGCTCGGTATGCACGCCATCGAGTGCACCCTGGCCGACGCCAACGGCGCGCCGCTCACCAACGCAACCGCTCACGACGTCACGCATTTCTTCGTCACCGGCGATCCGCTCAGCGTCGATCCGGCCAACAAGTGCGGCAGTGACGCCGACTGCGACGACGGCAACGCCTGCTCGACCACGGACAAGTGCCAGGATTTCCATTGCGTCTACTCGTACGACGCCGCGCTGACCTGCTGCAACAACAGCCTGGACTGCGTCGCGGGCGAGGCGTGCCTGAATCCGAACACCGTGACCGCCAAGTGTTCTTCGTGTCAGAACGACAGCGAGTGCAACGACAACAAGAAATGCACCACAGACAAGTGCGATCTGAGCGGTGTCAAAGGTACTTGCGCCAACTTCAAGTTGGACCCGACCTGCTGCGAGGATGCCACCGACCTGTGCGACGACGGCAAGGCGTGCACCAACGACAAGTGCAATGTCGTGACCGGGAAGTGCGAGCACGACCAGCCCAAAGGCGTGTGCTGTCAGGCCCAGGACTGCAACAACAGCGACGAGTGCCTGGTCGCGAGCTGCGTCGATCTCGAGTGCCGCTACGGCAAGGACATCTTCAAGCCGGACTGCTGCTCGACGATCACCAACGCCCTGTGCGACGACAAGAACCCGTGCACCATCGACAAGTGCGACCAGAGCCAGGGCGCCACGCCGAACTGGACGAAGTGCTCGCACGTCTCCGATCCGGCCAAGCCCAAGTGCTGCGACATCGTTGGCGACACCAAGTGCGACGACGGCAACATATGCACCGCGGACGTCTGCGAAGCCTTCGAGTGCAAGAACATCCCCATCGGCGAGTGCTGCGTCAAGGACATCGACTGCGACGACCAGAAGGAGTGCACGCAGGACAGCTGTGACGCCCAGGCCGGCAAGTGCGTGCACGCCAAGGGCGATCCGCTGTGCTGCACCGACAATCCGGACTGCGTCGACAACCTGTTTTGCACCGTCGCGAGCTGCGACATCGCGGCCAAGAAGTGCGTGTTCTCCACGCCTGACCCGACTTGCTGTGACGCTGACGCCAGTTGCGACGATGGCAACATTTGCACCGTCGACGCCTGCGTGAACCACTACTGCGTGCACGGCCCCGACGCCAACATGACGAACTGCTGCAACGGCCAGGCCGACTGCAACGACAACGACGTTTGCACCATCGATAGCTGCAACGTCACCTCGCACAAGTGCGAAGTCATCGACAACGGCGATCCGTCCTGCTGCCAGAACCAGCTCGACTGCGACGACCTGGACTGCTCGACGCTGAACTTCTGCGACGCCAACAACAAGTGCCAGTACAAGCCTTATCCCGAGTTGTGCACCAAGGACGTCGAGTGCGAGGACAACGACGCCTGCACCAACGACAGTTGCGACCTCAGCTCCGGATGCGGCCAGTGCAAGCACGAGGCGAGCACGACCTGCTGCGTGGCCGACTACCAATGCGACGACAGCAAGCCCATCGGCACCACGCCGGCCAATCCCAGCGCCTCGTGTACGACCGACAAGTGCGTCGACGGCGCCTGCCAGAACAACGCGATCGCCGGCTGCTGCGTCGACGACAAGGACGCGTTGACCGCCTGCGACGACAAGAACGCTTGCACCATCGACTATTGCGTGAACAACCAGTGCCGGCACACCGCGCCCAAGAACGGTTGCTGCGCCGCGATCGCGGACTGCAACGACGGCGACAAGTGCACGACCGACGCCTGCAAGAGCATCGATCCGGTCACCAAGATCGGCAGTTGCACGAACCTCGCCGTGCCGGATTGCCAATGCACGCAGGCCGGCGCCTTCAACGGCTCGGAATGCAACGACGGCAACGATTGCACCACCGACGCCTGCAGTGTCACGACCAGCAAGTGTACGCACTCGGCGATCGAGGGTTGCTGCGTCGACAAGTTCGACTGCAACGACGGCAACGCCTGCACCGCGGACTTCTGCATCCTGGCTTCGTGCTTTTACTACTCCAGCGTCGGCGGCACTGCGGTGTGCTGCTCGCCCGCCACCCAGGATGTCGATTGCGCTTACCTGAACACCGAGTGCGCCAAGGGCGTGTGCTCTGATCAGGTCGACGGCAGCAAGAAGTGCACGGCCGAAACGGTGCCGGTCTGTACGGTCAACATCGGCTACTGTCAGGACTTTTCCGCCAGCACCAACCTGCAGGCGATGGGCTGGAATCCGGGCGATGTCTCGGGCAACGGCGCCAAGAACTGGGGCCTGGCCAAGGACGGCGCCTTGGGGCCGGATCAGCACGCGCGCTTCAGCTGGACGCCGACGACCATCAACTACAACACGTGCTTGCAGTCGCCGATCATCCAGGCGGCCGGTGCCACCACGATCACGATGCAGTTCGACCGCGAGTTCGTGTGGAACCAGGGCGAGACCGACATCACGGTGTACGGCACCTTGGACGGCGCCAACGCGGACTGGACCAATGCCACGCAAATCGACACCTTGAAGATGACCGCCGACCTCGCCGCGCAGACCGTGGACTTCACGCTGCCGGCGGAACTGTCGGGCTCCAACGGCCTGCGCCTGGGCATCTGCGTCCAAGGCACCAGCACGTTCAACCTGACCAGCTTCGCCCTGGACAACATCTGCATCGTCAAGGGCAACAAGCCGGTGTTCTCGAAGTGCCCGGTCAACCAGGTGGTTCCGCTCGGCGCCAAGAAGTACCTGCCGCTCAAGGCCTACGACCCGGACACCGACGCCATCCTCTCGTTCTCGCTGGTCAAAGCGCCGTCGTTCATCACCCTGACGAGCGCGCTGTACTACTGGCTCGACACCAGCTGGAACACGACCATGGTCATCGATCCGACCACCACCGCGCACGTCGGCACCTGGCCCGTCACGATCAAGGTCAGCGACGGATCGCTCTACAGCACCTGCACTTTCGACGTCATCGTCACTTACAAGGGTGGCTACCTGGTCTGGCGCCCGAGTGAAGTGCCGGTGGCGGCTGGCGACGCGATCTTCAATTCGATCAAGTCCAAGGGCAAGATCGTCCAGCACATCAGCGACATGAGCCTGTACCCGGACCTCGTGGGCTTTGACGGCGTGTTCGTCACCCTGGGCGTCTACCCGAACAACCACGTGCTGACCGACACCGAAGCCGGTCCGCTGTCGCTGTACCTGGCCCAGGTCGGCCACGTGTACATGGAAGGTGGCGATACTTGGGCATTCGATCCGCCCACGCAGCTGCACGCCCTGTTCAAGGTGCTGGCCCAACAGGACTCGACGCCAGCGGGGATCACCGGGCCGCTCAATGGCCTGGCGTCGCCGTACATCGACATCTTCCAGGCGCCGATCAAGACCTACAACTTCGCGTACGACCAGGGTTATGACTGGAACAACCTGAACGACATCATCACCGGCAAGGTGACGATCCACCGCACCAAGAACATCTTGTCGAACACGATGACCACGGGCGAGATCGTCCAGGTCGCGCACGATGACGATACAGGCTATCGCTCGGTCGGTTCGACGATCTTGTTCGGCGGCGTGATCGCCGGTCCCGACGACATCAACGGCATGATGGGCCGCGTGCTGGACTTCTTCGACAACGGCTTCGTCGAGTGCAAGGGCGCCACCGACTGCGAAGACAACAACATCTGCACGATCGATACTTGCGTCAGCGGCGAGTGCGGCCACAAGAGCACGTGCAGTTGTTCGGCCTCGGCGTCCCTGACCTGCGGCGAAACCTTGACGCTGGTCAGCAACGGCACCGGCTCGACCAACAGCGTCGTCGATTACGCTTGCGACACCGCGGTCAAGTACACGGGCGCGGAACAGGCCATCAAGTTCGCGACTGCGACTTCCTCGCCGGTCACCCTCACGGTCACCGGCTTGACCAACCCCGCCGCCAAGGTCTTGGTTCTCAAGGCCAACGACTCGGGCTGCGACCCGGCGGCGTGCATCGCGCTCGGCGACGCGTCCAAGCCGATCGTGTTCGCGGGCGCGGCGGGCGCTTCGTACTTCGTGGTGCTCGACGTGCCGGCTGGTGGCACCGCGCAGGCCGACGTGAAGTTCCAGTGCGGCGCTGGCGAAAACTGCTCGAACAAAGTCGACGACAACAGCAATGGCCTGGTCGACTGCGCGGACCTGCTGTCGTGCTGCGGCGACGCGGCGTGCGGCGAAGTCTGTGACGGCTTGGACAATAACTGCGACGGCAAGGTCGACGAGGGCTGCGACGACGACGCCGACAAGTTCTGCGACAAGGACATGACCGTCGTCAACACGCCGCCCATCTGCCCGCTCGGCGGCCTGGACTGCAACGACACGCAAGCGACCGTAAATCCAGGGACTCCCGAGATCTGCTCCAACGGCAAGGACGACAACTGCAACGGCGTGCAGGACGAAGAGAACGCGGTGGGCTGCACCAACTTCTGGGTCGATCTCGACGGCGACGGCTTCGGCGGCGGCGTGCCCAAGTGCTTGTGCGGACCTTCGGGCGCGTTCTCGGCCAAGAAGGGCAACGACTGCAACGACGCGAACATCAAGGTGAACCCCGCGGCGATCGAGATCTGCGGCAACACCATCGACGACGACTGCTCCGGCTCGCAGAACGACTTGAACGCCCAGGGTTGCTCGGACTTCTACACCGACAGCGACGTCGACCAGTGGGGCGCATTGCCCAAGAAGTGCCTGTGCTTCGGCGCGGGCGTGACCACTGCCACCAAGCCCGGCGACTGCAACGACAGCGACAAGCAGGTGAACCCGGAATTGCTCGAGACCTGCAACAACCAGGACGACAACTGCAACAACGTGATCGACGAAGGTTGCGACGATGATCTGGACGGTTATTGCGACATCAACCTGGGTTACGTGACCATCGGCGGCTCGGCCAAGCTGTGCGGCCAGGGTGCGATCGGCACCGACCTGACCGTCACCTGCGAAGCCGGCATGACGATCACCAGCGTCGACTTCGCCAGCTACGGCACGCCGAGCGGCGGCTGCGGCACCTACCAGACCGGCGTCTGCCACGCGCCGACCTCGGCCCAGGCGGTCAAGAACCTGTGCTTGGGCAAGGCCAGTTGCACCATCGCGGTGAACAACCCGACGTTCAGCAGCGATCCGTGCCCCGGCTTTGCCAAGATCCTCGACGTTCAGGTCACTTGCACCGGCAATGGCGGCGTGGCCCCGGACGTGTGCGTCAAGGGCCCGGGCGATACCGACGACCTCGACCCGTTGATCAACCCGAACGGCAAGGAGATCTGCGACGGCAAGGACAACAACTCGGACCTCAAGGTCGACGAGGGTTGCGATGACGACGGCGACGGCTTCTGCGACGC
>CAYHHL010000010.1:0-3004 GCA_964356325.1 uncultured Enterobacteriaceae bacterium
AGGGCTGGTTCGTGGACGACGTGAACATCTACGCCGGTCCGGTGGTCAACTTCACTCCGACCAGCGTGCACACGGAGAAGTTCGAGGACAACGGCAACGGCTGGCAGTTCAGCGCGGCGACCGGCGGCGTGGCGTGGGGCATCGATGCTACCCCCGCCATTCCGGGTGCGTTCCAGAGCAAGGCGAGCCTGAACTTCAACAACGGCAAGGACTTCGCCACCACGACGGCGGTTTCTGGCAACGCGGTCGCGCCGGTGCTCAACTTCGAGGGCGTGCCGAGTGGTTCGCCGATCACCCTGATCTTCAAGGAGTGGGTCGACGTCGAAGCCACCAACAGCTACGACCGGCGCTATGTGCTCGTCAGCGGGGACGCCTTCGCCTCGATGCCGCTCGCCAACGGTGGCCAGTTCGACAACACCACCAACAACGTCATGAAGACCTGGCGCTGGAACTCGGTGAACCTCTCGCAGTTTGCCGGCAAGAAGGTGCGCTTGGCGTTCCGTTTCGACTCGATCGACCAGACCAGCAACAGCGGCGCGGGCTGGTTCATCGACGAGGCGCAGATCGACATTCGCCCCGTGCCGGCCTTCGCGGATCTCGTGTCGTGCGGCAATGCCAGCGCCTGGACGATCGCCAAGACCGGTACCAGCGGCACGGCTAACTGGGCAGTCGACAGCACCGGCATCGCGCCGTTCAGCCAGGATTGCTCGCTGAACTTCAACTCTCCGAGCGCGACGGTCGGCAAGTTCGACTTTGCGTGCAGCGCGAACCCGAAGTCCGGCGCCAACGTGGCTGGTACGGCGACGAGCCCGCAGTTCGTGGTGCCCAAGTCGGCCACGTCCGGTGCTGTAACGCTGCTGACCTTCATGGCCTACTCTGACGTCGAGACCCTGGCCAACTTCGACAAGTTCACGGTCACGGTCAAAGACGTCGGCCCCGGCGCCCTGCCGCCCAAGGTCACGACCATCGACAAGAGCGCGTCGCAGAAGACCTGGAAGGAATTCTCGATTGACATCAGCCTGTACGCAAATCGCCCGGTCGTGCTGGTGTTCGGTTTCAACTCGGTGGACTGCTCCGCCAATGGCACCACGGGCGTCGCCATCGACAACGTGATGGTGCGCCCCTCCAAGTAGGCTCAGTTGCATCTTGCGCCGGCGGCTGTAGGCTCTCGCCCTGCAGCCGCCGGCCGCGTTTTTGCCGCAGTTCAGGCGGCCAGCCGTCGAACGATTCCGGATGCAGCGACGCGAGCAAGAGAGAGTGCATGACCAGCCGTCCCGAGCCGGACTCCGTCGAAGCCCCTTCGTCGACGATCCCCAGTGATCCCAAGCAGTACCGCCGTTTCGTCAAGAACCTGGAGGCACGCGCGGACCACCTGTTGGACGCGGGCGGCCGGGTGCTGTCCCGGCATGGCAAAAAGCTGAGTGATCCCCTGCGTCTGGAACTGGAGCGGCAGCTGGCTGAGCTGCACCGGACGCGCAAAGCCGAGCGACGCGCCGGTGCCGTGCAAGCGCTGATTGTAGCGACGGAAACGTTCGATGCCCGCCTGGACGAGCACCTCGGGCGGTTTCGCAAGTCGACGTTTCGCGAGTACGTGGACGCGATCTTCTGGGCCGTGTTGCTCACCCTGCTGATCCGCGCGTTCGTGTTCGAGGCGTTCAAGATCCCCACCGGGTCGATGATTCCGACGCTGCAGATCCACGATCACCTGTTCGTCAACAAGTTCCTATACGGCCTGAAGATTCCGTTCACGCGCATCAAGTTCCTGGCACTGCGCGAGCCGCAGCCAGGCGAAATCGTCGTGTTCGAGTATCCGTACGACGACGACCCGGACTCGAGCGGCAAGGACCTGATCAAGCGCGTGATAGGCGTGGCGGGCGATCGGCTGCACGTGACCGACAACGTCATCTTTTCCAACGGCAAGCCCATCGCGCACAAGGTGATTTCCGAAGAAGCCGACTGCGGTCAGGAAGGCCAGTTGAACCACCGCTGCGTGCAGTGGAGCGAGTGCCTGAACGGCTTCACCTTCACGTCGCAGCACCACGTGCCGATCGGTCCGGGTCAGCTCGCGTTCGACAGTGCGCCGGACTGGCCGCCGCTCACGTTCGACACCTATCGCATGGGGCCGCACGCCAGGCGCTACTCTCCCCCGGAAAACAAGGACTTCCCGGACTTCGTGGTGCCTCCCGGCCATCTGCTGGTCATGGGCGACAACCGCGACAACTCCAAGGACGGACGCTTCTTCGGCCTGGTGCCGCTCGACACGGTCAAGGGCAAAGCCGGCGTGCTCTGGTTTGCCACTGATGTCAGCAGAATCGGCAGCTTCGTACACCAGCGCACGGAGTCTGGCACATGCGAGAGCTTCTGAACGACGGCCGGTTGCTCGATCGCGGCGACGTGCAGCAGATCCTGCGCGGCATGGTCGATGCCATCCTGGCGTTGCACTGGCCGGCGGATCCACTGCCAGGCGCGGCAGGGCGGCCATGGCTGGTCGGCGTACACCGCGGCGGGCTGCAGGTGGCCAGGGAACTTGCGGACGTGATTGCGCTTTCTGAAGGCTGGCGGCCACCGGTCGGCACGATCGACATCACGCTGTACCGCGACGACACCTGGTTCAAATCGCCCAAGCTCTCCCAGGGCATCCGATCCATCGGCGCGCAGACCGAATTGCCGGGGGATCCGACCGGCCAGCGCATCGTGCTGGTGGACGACGTGCTGCACACCGGGCGGACCGTGCGCGCGGCGCTGAACGAACTGGTGGACTACGGCCGGCCTGAGGCGGTGCGACTGGCAGTCCTGGTCGATCGCGGCGGGCGCGAGTTGCCGATCGCGGCCGACGTGGTCGGGCAACACATCGAAGTCGCGCGCGGTGAAACCCTGGAGCTGGACTACGCCCCTGACGGTCGTATCTCAGGAGCCCGCATAGAACGCAAACCCAAGTAGAGACTAGCCATGCCTGAAAGCCTGCCCACCGGTACGCCCGTCTTGCCCCATCTGCTCGGGCTGG
>CAYHHL010000010.1:3104-36110 GCA_964356325.1 uncultured Enterobacteriaceae bacterium
ATGCCTGAAAGCCTGCCCACCGGTACGCCCGTCTTGCCCCATCTGCTCGGGCTGGAAGGCATGTCCGCGCACGATCTCACGGGCATCCTTGACCTTTCGGCGCACATGAAGGCGGTGAACGCGCGCCGGATCAAGAAGCTGCCGACCTTGCGCGGTGTGACCGTGCTGACGCTGTTCATCGAGAGTTCGACGCGCACCCGCATGAGCTTCGAACTGGCGGCCAAGCGCTTGTCCGCGGATACCATGAGCTTTACCGCGTCGACTTCGGCCTTGAGCAAAGGCGAGACGCTGCTCGACACCGCGCGCAACTTGGAGGCCATGGGCCCGGACATCGTGGTCATCCGCCACGCCGCGTCGGGAGCGCCCGGATTCCTTGCGAAACACGTGGGTTGCAGCATCGTCAACGCGGGCGACGGTGCGCACGAGCATCCGACCCAGGGCCTGCTCGACCTGTTCACCATGCGCGAGCACCTGGGCGATCTGCGCGGGCGCAAGGTCGCGATCATCGGGGACATTGCCCACAGCCGCGTCGCTCGGTCGGACATCTTCGGCCTGCACACCTTGGGCGCGGACGTGCACGTGGCCGGACCGGCGACGATGCTGCCTCCGGGCGTAGAGGAACTCGGCTGTACCGCGCACCAGCGCGTCGAACCGGCGATCGAGGGCGCGGACGTCGTGATGATGTTGCGCATCCAACGCGAGCGCCAAGGCACGGACCTGTTTCCTAATGGCCATGAATACCATAGGTTTTTTGGCCTGGACGAGGACCGACTGCGGTTGGCCAAGCCCGGCGCGCTGGTGATGCACCCGGGACCGATGAACCGCGGCGTGGAAATCTCGCCCGACGTGGCCGACGGTGCGCAGTCGGTCATCCTCGAGCAGGTCGAGAACGGCGTCGCGGTGCGTATGGCAGTGCTGTACCTGGTGGCGCTGCAGCGTGGGCTCCAGACGCAGGCGTAGCTTGGCCGCGATATCCCAGGAGGTGCGATGAGCTCAGCGACGCTACCGGCGATTCCTACGGCACTTTCCGCGACCTTGCCAGCCTTGCTGATTCGTGGCGCGCGCTCGTACGGGCCAGGCACGGGTCTGGGCGGCGTGCAGGACGTGCGCATCGAACGTGGCGTAGTCGCTGAAATCGGTGTGGATCTAGCGGAAAACGGCGCGGAAGTGTTCGAGGCGGCGGGCATGATCCTGTCCGCCGGCTACGTCGACTTGCGGGCGTGTGCGCGCGAGCCCGGCGACGACCACGAGGAAGATCTGCAGTCTTTGAGCCAAGCTGCGGCGGCCGGCGGCTTCACGGCGGTCGTGGTGTCGCCCGAAACCGAGCCGAGCAACGACGACCACGCGGTGACCGAGTTGATCCTGCGTCGGGCCCGTGAGTACGGTCGCTGCGAACTGTTGCCGCAGGGCGCACTATCCTATCGGCTGAAGGGCGAGACGCTGGCACCGATGGGCGAAATGGCCGAAGCGGGCGCGGTGTGCTTCGGCGACGGCGACAAACCCGTGCGATCTTCACAGCTGATGCGGCGAGCGCTGGAGTACGCGCGCAGCTTCGAGCGGCCGATCTTCGTGCACCCGGTCGACGCCGATCTGGCTGGGACGGGCGTGATGCACGAGGGCAGTTGGTCGACTCGCCTGGGATTGCGCGGCATTCCGGCGGCGGCCGAGACGATCGCGGTGGCGCGGGACATCGCGGTAGCTCAACTGGCGCGCGGTAGAGTGCATTTCGTGCGGTTGACGACGCGCAAGAGCGTCGAGCTGGTGCGCGGCGCCAAGGCTCAGGGCATCGGCGTGACCGCGGCGGTCACGCCCTGGCACTTGACCGGCACAGCGGCCGACCTGCGCGACTACGACGTGAACCTCAAGCTGGTGGCGCCGTTGCGCAGCGAGGACGATCGCCAGGCGCTGCTGGAAGGCCTGCGCGACGGCACCATCGACGCGATTGCCAGCGACCACATGCCCGAAAACATCGCGGACAAGGCGCTGGAATTCGACTACGCGAGCCCTGGCGCCATCGGCCTGCAAACGACGGTGGCGCAGGTGCTGAAATGCGTGCATGCCGGTGAGCTGACGCTGGAAGTGGCGCTGCGGGCGCTGGTCGACGGGCCACGGCGAGTGCTGAGCATGGGCTCCGCGGACGTGGCGGTCGGGCGCGCGGCGACCCTGACACTGTTGGATCCGGACGCGCGCTGGGCCCTGGACGCGGCGACCAACTGCAGCCGGAGCCGGAATTCCGCGCTGTGGGGGCAACCGTTGCGCGGGCGCCCAGTGCTGACGCTGCTGCGCGGGCGGATCGTCTGGCGGGTGTAGATTCGTTCGCGATCAGCTCTTGTTGCGCATGGGCATCGCGGCCACCAGCGCCTGCAGGCACAGCCGCGCCGCCAAGACCGCCACGCCCACGCCACCCACGATCGTCATGACGAGTACCAGGCTGCCCATCGCATCCCCCCTGCCCACCGCGGCGGGCTGAAGCGCAAAGGTAGACCTGATGGCGGGCGTGGCAAAAAAACGATCCAATCTCGCCGGATACCGTGGTCAGACGACCGGACGCGCGCTCAACGACTTCAGCCGGCCAGCCAGCGCGGCGTTGAAAGCAGCGACCATCGACTCCGGCAAGCTTTCGACTTCATGCCGGAAGCGCGGACGCCACTGACCGTCCGGACTCCGCTCCGCCCGAATCGTCAGGCGCAAGGACCCGGTCGGCGCGGCGAAACGCACCTCGAAACCCAGACCATCGGCCGTGCGCTGCACGCCTTGGGGTCGCATGCCCGCCAGCGGTTGGGCGCGCAGCTGGTCGGCCAGCGTCGTGACCGTGCGCAGGGCGAGATCCTGGCGTTGGCGCTCGGCCTGGCGTTGCACCGTAGCGAGGTGCCAGGCGCTTTGCAAAGCCGCGACATCACAGGCAAGCTCCGTACCACCGAGCACTTCCAGCCTCGACAGCGCCGCTTGCAACGCTTCGGTCTGCCCGGGTGGCCCGACCAGCACCACCTCGACACGGTCACTGGTCAGCGTGAACCAGCCTGGCGTGCTCGCGCGCTTCTGACGGTTCGACTCGTGGGTCGGCCGGCGCAGGGTGGCGCGCCAACCCTCTAGATCTACGTCGATCTCCGCGGCCTGCTCGTCCACGCGCAAGACGCGCACCTGGCCCATTGCCTCCAGCGTTCGCAGTGCCGGCAGCGCCAACCGTACGAAATGGTGGCCGTTCACGTCGCGCCGCCACAGATCACCGGGCGTGATGGGGGTAAACTCGGTATCGCCGTAGAATTCCCGGTACTTGTCAAAGACGCCCGAGCACACGTCGTCGAACACGCACTGCGCACAACCGGCCGGCTTGTGCTTGTCCGAGCGCTTGTCCGCGTACTTGTCGAAGCCTTCCTGGGTGTTGCCCTGCCCGTCGGCCGCCACCGTGACCGTGTCCTGGCCGTCGTGGTGGATGCGGTGCGCCACTTCCGGCATCGTGCAGTACGGAACGTTGCCGAAGTTCAAGTCGAAATCCGCGCCGAGCTGGCCGACCACCGCGCTTTCCAGGGCCAGGAACGAAGGCGCCATGTCGGTGTAGCGCGCCATGATCGACTTCAGCCAAGCGTCGGTGCGATCGCCGGAGTCGCGCGGCCGCACCATGTCCAGGTGCAAGTTTTCGAAGCGATAGTGGGCCGCCACCGCCGCGAGTTCGGCTATCGACTCGTAGTTGGAGGTCACCACGCACATGTTACCGGTCAGCCGCGCGCCCTGGGCCTGCAGCAGGTCGAGCGACTGCACGATGCGATCCCACGCGCCGGGATTGACCGTCGTGATGTCATGGGCTTCACGCGAGCCCCCCTGCAGCGAGAAGCGCCAGATCACCCGCTGCAGCATCCGCGGGCCCAACCCCTGCAAGACTTCGAACACTCGCTCGCGAAACGAGTCGCGCGGCGTCATCGTGCCGTTGGTGAAGATCACCAGTTCATGGAAGTCCAGTTCCACGGCAAACGCCAGCAGATCCAAGAAGTCCCGCTGCATGGTCGGCTCGCCGCCCAGGAACGTGATCTTCGTCGCGCCGTTTTCGCGCGCGGCCTTCAGTTGACGGCGGATCGGCTCGGCCGGCAGTTGCGGCGCGCGCTTCTGCTCGGACAACTGCCCGGATACACAGAAGACGCATCGGTTGTTGCACAGGTGGCCGAGTTGGACCTCGACCTGGCGCAGCGGTTCGGCCATGGACCCTCGAACACCGATCAGAAAATGATGCGGAACCTTCGAGCGGAGCCGGCGCGCCCGCATCGGCGCGCTCGGCGACCCAGCTGGCAACGCGCCCGGCCAATCGGAAACGGAGTTTCTGATTGGCCCTCTCGCGATGGCAGCAGCCGTCCGTTGGCCAGCATAACGGTTCGCGACGCGCGAAGGAACCGACCTTTCGATCAGGGCTTGCGCAACGAGTTCCAGCGTTCCAGGGCGGCGCGGTTGGGCAGGGTCTCACGCCGCTGCGTCACCTGGTCCCACGCGGCATCAAGCGTAAAGTCATGGTGTTGTACGAGGAACGCGATGGCTACTGTCGGCGAACGATTGATGCCCGCGGTGCAGTGCAGGTAGGTCACGCGGCCCGCCTGGCGCATGTCCGCCACCGCGGCGATCGCTCCTGGCAGGCCCTGGACCAACGCGAGGTCGTCGAAGTCCACGATGGGATGGCGTTGGCTGGCAATGCCTTGGCCCATCAGGAAGCGCCACAGCAGCGGCCAGCCCATGCCCAGCGAACTCAAGTCGCCGTCGGTCTGCACGTTGACCAGGCCGGTGATGCCGTTGGTGCGCAAGACCTTGATTCGTTCCGGGGAATCAGGACAGGGCCCGACCCAGAGGCCGTCGCCGACTTCGTGGATCTCGAATGGCTGGCGCATGATCGGGTCGCTTGGCGGAAAGCCGTAATCAGGACGCGAGCTTAGAACTTGCCGCCGACCTGTGCCAAGGCGCCACCCGGAAGTACCGCTACTTTCACGTCGAATCGTGCGTCCTTGACCGGCGGCGTGGCGTCTTCGTCCAAGTAGCCCTTCAGCAAGATGGTGCCGCCGACGAAGCCGACCGCGCCCAGGCCGAGCAAGGTCCAGCGTGTCGCGTCGCCGCCGATCTCGTCGTACTTGCCGAACGCGTCCACGGCGATCGCCCCGACGACCAGTGCACCGCCGCCGATGATGCCCACCCAGGCCAGCGTCTTGTTGCCCGTGCCCTCGAACTTCTCCATTTGGGCGGTCACAGCGGTCGTGCGTCCCGGCGCCACGTCGACACTGCCCTTGGCGCCGAAGTGCCCCGGACGGCGGACGATCAGGCTGTGTGGACCGGCCGGCACTTCGGCGTGGACCTTGCCGTCCTTGGCCGGCAGCGTCTTGCCGTCGAGCTCGATGCGGCCGTCCTCGCCGGGCAGCGCCACGTCGACTCGGCCCAACGTCGTCAGCACGATCCGCAGTTCACCGCCCGACTCGGTCAGGTCACCTTCCGCAGGCTCGGCGCGCACTTTGGCTGGATCGACCAGCAAGGTGAAGTGCCCCTGGGGCAGTTCGACGCGGTTCTCGCCCTTCTTCAGGTCGACCTTGCGTTCGGTCGTCGCGAGCTTGATCGTCAGGCTGGCATCGACGTCCGACACGACCATGAGGATCGAAGGTTTCGCAGGCGCCGCCTGGGGTTGAGCCGGCACCGGCTGAGCGGGAACCGGCGGATTCGCGGGCACTGCAGCTGCCGCCGGGGTCGGCGCAGGCTGGGCAAACGCCGGAGTGGCCAGCGAACAGGCGGTCAGGAGAGCGAGAGCGGCGGAACGCGTGGACATGAAGGCTCCCGGAAGATGGCCGATAAGGCAGGATCGGTGCTAGGTATTCGGGCGATGAAGCGGCAACGAGACTCGACGGGCAGCGACGATGGAGGGACGGCGGGCCAACCGCTCGGCCAGATCGGCCAGCCCGGGCAAGCCCTGTAGATCCAGACCGTACCGCTCGAGGATTGTCAACGGCTGCACCAGGGCGAAATCGGCCACGGTCATGCCGTCGCCCACCAGCCACGGCCGGCCGCCGAGCAGCGCTTCGAAGACCTGCAGCGTGCGCCGGACCCGCGCGGTCTCGGTGCGCCACACTTCCATGTTCCAATCGCCGGTTTCGCGCCCGGCCATTTCGCGGTCCAGGCGGATGAGCGGTTGCAACAGCCCCTCGGTACACAGTTCCTCGGCCATGGCACAGCGAGCGCGCTGCAGGGGATCGATCGGCAGCAACGCCTGGCCCGCGGTCGCCTCCAGGTACGCCAGGATCGTGTTCGAGCCGAAGATCGGCCGACCGTTGTCCGTCACCCAGATCGGCAGGCGCCCCAAGGGGTTCAGCGCCAGCAGCTCGGGAGGCGGCGCGTCCCGCTCGATCGCGCTGGAGGTGTACGGCAACTCGCGCTCGGCCAGGTAGGCGCGGACACGAAAGCAATAGGGACAGTCCAGGTAGTGGTAGAGCGTGGCCATGGGGTCGGCATGATAGGGAGGCCGCGGAAAGCACACAAGCCTTCTCGGAGTAGGCAGCGGGTGGGGCGGTCGCGACGGTTGCCGAGCGAGGCCGGCGCGACTACGCTGCCAATGCCCGTGATGCGGGGCGTTGCAAAGAGCCGCGTGACGGCCGGGCAGGAAAGGCCACGATGCGTTCAGTCCTCGCGTTCGCCATCAGCGTGCTCCTAGCTGGATGTGGCTCCGAAATCCCCGTCAGTCCGGTAGCCACTCCGGACGCCGCGACTGCCGACGCGAACCTGATCGACGCCAAGGCCAGCGACGCCAAGCCGAGCGATACCGTGACCTCCACCGGGCTAGGCAAGACCTGCGCCGCCAACGTCGATTGCGCCGCGCTGCTGTTCTGCCAATTCGCCACGCCCACGGCGAACAGCGGTTTTTGCAGCAAGTCATGCGACCAGGACGCGGACTGTGGCGGCGGCTACTTCTGCAACAGCGTGGGTGGCAAGAAGCTGTGCACGGCTGCGAAGTTCTGCAACACCTGCGTGTCCGCCAGCGACTGCAGCGCCGAAGCGCCGTTGTGCATTCCCGGTGCCAGTGGAGCCAGCTACTGCAGTCATTCGTGCAGCATCGGCGATAAGAGCTGCGGCGCAGGATCTTCGTGCAAACAGTATGACGTCGGCGTGAACGACACCGCGTGCGCTCCGGACTCCGGGGCGTGCACGGGCGACGGCGGCCAGTGCAGCCCTTGCGATTTGGACGGCGACTGCCGCGCGGGAACCGTGTGCTTTTCGTCCCCGTCGGACGGCAAGTTCTGCGCTCAGACCTGCGACCCCGGGCAAAGTGGCGGCTGTCCCGCGGGATTCGCCTGCGCTGCGCAAAAATCAAGCAAGTACAAAGGTTTGTGCTGGAAGCAAATCGGCAAGGAGGTCATTGCGACGTGTGCGAAGGGCGACAAGGGCTACTGCGACGCCTGCGACCACTCGTATGAATGTGCTTCCAACCGGTGCGCGACCAAGAACGGCAAGAAGTTCTGCGCCCAGCCCAACCCGTGCACCAAGGCGACCGAGGCCGCGGACTGCCCGTACGGCGGCGAGGCGACGTTTTGCGCCCAGTCCGACGTCGGCATGATCTGCGTACCGCCCACGTCATGGAACTGCCAGGGTTTCAAGGCGTGTCTCGGCCACCAGTGCAAGGCGGATCAGGTGTGCGTGAACGGAATCTGCACGGTCAAGTGACCCGTTCGCCGCCGTTCGGAGCGTTGCCCATGAGCTCTGGTCCAGATTCCCGACTGCCCTTGACGACGGCGCGCGACGTGCTGACCGCGCTGGTGGCCGCCGGACAGCCGCACCGCCAGCGGGTCTGGGTCGCGCTCGATCTGGACGGCACGCTGTTCGACAACCGCCCGCGGACGTTGGCGATCTTGCGCGCGTTCGGGATGGCCCGGCGCGACCATGCGCCCGAGCTCTTGCCGGCGATCCAGCGTCTGAGTCTGGACGACCTGCACTACAGTCCGGGCCAGGCCGTCGACGCGCTGGGGCTTCCACACGCCAACCTATCGGAAGCATTCGTGGACTTCTGGCGCGAGCGCTTCTTCACCAACGCGTGGCAAGCGCTGGACGGCGTCGAGACTGGCGCGGTGGCGTTTGCCCATGCGCTGGTCGATGCCGGCCTGGGCGTGGTGTACCTGACCGGGCGCGACCGGCCGGGAATGCTGCAGGGTGTACTGCAATCGTTGGATTCGCATGGTTTTCCGCTCGCCACCGCACAGACCCAACTGGTGCTCAAGCCGGAATTCGGCATGGCTGACCTCATGTTCAAGCGCGAGGCCCTGGCCGAACTCGCGCGCAATGGTCCGGTCGTGGGGCTGGTCGACAACGAACCGGCGATCGTGAACATGGCGCTGGACGAGGTGCCCGGCCTCGTGGGCGTGCGCATGTGTCGGGCCGCCGCGCCGAATCCGCCGCCGCTTTCGACTGCCGCGTATCAGATTGCGTCCTTCGCGCTGTGACCACGCCGCCAGCGCATTGCGTTGACAGTGCCGGCCTGCACGCCTATGCTGCTGCCCCCAATTCGGCCCGCTCGGCTTCGGCTGGCGTGTCGGTCGGCCCGAGACTCAGCACCCAAGCACTGACCCCGAAAGCACTGCGACTCCGGAGACAACGGAGTACAGCGCCCGCCTGGAGATTCCGATGAGTGACGTGATCATCAATGCCCCCGCCGGCGATGCGGCCCTGATCCTGCGCGTGCAGAAGCACGGCTTTGCCCCGCTCGCCTCGCAGTGCATCGGCTGCAACCACGCGCGCCTCGTGGATGGCGTCGGCTATTGCAACAGCTACGCCAGCCCCGCGGCCAAGTGGTCGGGTGGCATGTGCAACTTCGCGACACACGCCCGCATCGAGAAGAAGGGCGAGAGCCGTTCGCTCAATCCGTTGAAGGCCTCGAAGCGCGGCGGCAAGTAGTTTCCGTAGCGTAATCAGGGCCCCAGGCCAGACCGGACGGAGCGCACCATGATCGACGATCTGGTCCTGCGTACTGACGACGGTGCCATCGCGATCCTCACGATCCACCGGCCCAAGGCACTCAACGCCCTGGACGCGGCGACGCTGCAGGCTCTGGGCGCGCGCATCGAAGCCATCGAGGCCGACGCGAACGTGCGTGCGGTGATCGTGACCGGCGCGGGCGACAAGGCCTTCGTGGCCGGTGCCGACATCGCGGCCATGCAACAGATGGATCCCGAAGCGGCGCTGGCGTTTTCGCGCATGGGCAACGCGGTATTCCGCCGGCTCGAGAAGCTGCGGGTGCCGGTGCTGGCCGCGGTCAACGGCTTTGCCCTGGGCGGCGGCCTGGAACTGGCGCTGGCCTGCGACGTCATCCTCGCGTCTTCCAAAGCGAAGTTCGGCTTTCCCGAAGTCAGCCTCGGCGTCGTCCCCGGCTTCGGCGGCACGCAGCGCCTGGCGCGGACGATCGGCGGCAACGCGGCGCGCGTGTGGGTGATGAGCGGCGAAGTCTTCAGTTCAAGCGAGGCCTTGCGCCTGGGCCTGGCCTACAGCCTGCACGAGCCGGAGGCCCTGCTCGAAGCGACGCTGCAACTCGCACGCAAGATGGCTGCGCGCGGTCCATTGGCGGTTGCCGAGGCCAAGGCCGTGCTGGACGCCGGGCCGGAACTGCCCCTGGAAGCCGCCATCGAGTTGGAATCCCAGGCATTTTCACGGTGCTTTGCGACCGCCGACTTGCGAGAGGGCATGGACGCGTTCCTGGCCAAGCGCCCCGCGCAGTTCACCGGCGCGTAGGTCGCAACAGGAACCGGTTCAAGGGCTTGTGCGCATCCAGCTCGATGCGTCGGCGCATCTCCCGCCCGTCGATCTCGATGTGCAGCACGTGCGTGCCGGGCCGCAACCCCTCGAGACGCCAGAGCTTGCTGTTCTGCATTTGGAATGGCTCACCGTCGTCCAGCCACACCCGCACGCCGCGATTGTCGCCCTCGAGCGTCGCCTCCAGGCCCGTGGTCGAAAGCGGCGGCATCGACACTTCCGCCTGCTGCATCGGCGCCACCCTACCCTGCCAGTGGGTCGATCTTCCGCTCGTGGAATCGCGTACTTCCACCACCAACCGACCGGGCGACACCGGCACCGCGCCGCGCACCTGAGGCCCGACTTCGGCCGCCTGGACGCCGCGCACCAGTACCGTCACCTTGTTGCCTCCGCGGCGGTTGTCCACGTGCACCGTCGCGTCGGGCGGCGTGAACGTGGTCTTGCGCAAGTCCCCGTCGCGCAAGACGAGCGCCCCTTCGGCCTGCGCTCCGGTCACGCGCCCCAGCAACGCCAGATCGTGGCGCCCCGGGTCGAGCGTGAAGCGCATGTCGCCGGCCGGCACGATCTCGCCACGCAATTCGCCATCCACGCGCACCAGCACCGGTTCCATGTCCTCGTTGTGCACCGTCACGGCCGTCAGCGCCGCCTTGGCCACCCAGATCGCGCCCGCGCCCGGCTTCAGGAACAGGCCGCCGTGCAGATGCCGCCCCGTGTCCAGGGTATCCGCCTCGATGTCGATGCGGCCCGCGCGCACCACGACATCGCGCGATTCGCCCACGCCCATCTCGATCGTGCCGGTCTCGGCCAGGGTCACCACCACCGGTTCACCTGCACCATTGCGCAGTTGCAGAAGCGCAGTCGGGCGTTCGACAGTCCACGGCAGTTCGTTCGGGTCGCGATCCGCGTGCATGCCCAACTGATACTCGAGACCCGAAGCCTCCCCGCGCAACGTGATGCCGTAGGTGCCGCGCTTCAGCCGCCAATCCGCCTTCTGCCCTGGTTGCATTTGCAGGCCCAGGTCACGCAAAGCATCGGGAAGCTTCAAGATCTCGCCGGTGGCGTTGGCGACGTGCACGATGATTTCCGCCGAAGGTCCGGGCGGCTGCTCGGTCAAGCCCGCCGTCACACTCAAGGCCCGGAGATCTCCCGACTTCTCGCCGACGAGCTGGACCTGGTGCACGCCCGGGACCAGGCCCAGGATCTGCACCGTCGCCCCGGGCGCGAGCTTGCCCCACGGGCTGCCGTCGATGCGAACACGCACTGGTTCCTTCGCAAGATTGCTGACTTCCACCGACGTCGGCAACGGGTCGAAGGCGATGCGCCGGGTCACGCCCGCCTGTAGCGACAGTTCGACCGGCCGCCACTCGCGCCCGTGCTTGCCGCGCGCCAGCAGCCGGTGATGCCCCGCGACGATGGGTCCCAGCAGCAGCGGCTGGTCCGCCCGGGGCTGCATGGCGCCCACGTCGCGATCGTCCAAGGTCAGCGTCTGGATGTCGCCTGAGTGATTGACGATCTCGACTGTCGCACCGGGCGCGTCCAGCACCACAGTGCGCCGGGTCAGGTCGCGCAGGTCCGCTATTCCGCCGTACCGCCAGCCCGCGTGCGCCGCCACCGACCACGGCACGCGATCCTGGGTCGCGCAAGTCCGCGCCGTCTGACCCGCGGCCAAGATGCGCGGCCGGTCAGCGCCGACCTTCAGATCGAGCGGAACACCGGCCTCGTTGCGAAAGAAAGCCCAGTGCGCACAAGGACCTGCCGAAGTCGAAGTCGAAGCGGTCGCGGCTTTGGGCAGCGGAGTCACCTGCTCGGCAGCCCATGCAGGCGTGACAAGGCTCAGCAGGGCAAGTACGGGGAGCAGAGCGAGCAGGGGAACGCGAATCATGCAGACAGCTTCGGGCTTGCCGCGAGCCTGGTCAAGTCGCAACGACCATGGAAGAAATTCCCGCAAAGTCACGTATCCGTCGCAAAAAGTTCGTCGATGAACAAGACCGGATCGAAATCGCGCAAGTCCTCCATCTTCTCACCGACACCCACCAATTTCACCGGCAGTTTCAAGGTCTCCGCGATCGCCAGCACGACGCCACCCTTGGCAGTGCCATCGAGCTTGGTCAGGACGATACCGGTCAGCGGGGTCGACAACGCAAACAGTTCCGCCTGCTTGACCGCGTTCTGGCCCATGGTCGCGTCGAGCACCAGCAGCGTTTCATGCGGAGCGCCCGGATGCGCCTTGGCCACGACGCGTGCAACCTTCTTCAGTTCTTCCATCAGGTTGGCATTGGTGTGCAACCGTCCGGCGGTATCGACGATCAGCATGTCGAAGCCTTCCGCCTTCGCCTGCTCCAACGCGCCAAAGGCCACGCTCGCCGGGTCCGCGCCGTCCTTGCCGCGAAAGATTGGCACATTGGCGCGCTGGCACCACACCTCGAGCTGATCCACGGCCGCCGCACGATAGGTGTCTCCAGCCGCCACCAGGACTTTTCGTCCTTCAGTGGCGTACCGGTGCGCCAGCTTGCCGATGCTCGTCGTCTTGCCCGACCCGTTCACGCCGACGACCATGATGACCGCCGGGCTCGGATCCGCCGCCACCTGCACCGGCTGCGAATCGACAGACTGAAGCAATTCCAGGGATTTATGCTTGAGCGTCCTCCACACGTGCGCGGTGTCGGTCAGGTCCTTGCGCGACGAAGCGGCCTTCAGCGCCCCGAGCAGGCTTTGCACTGTCTTGTTGCCCAGGTCGGCGCGGAACAGCACCTCCTCGACCTCGTCCAACAGCACTTCGTCGATCTGCTTGCCCGCGAACAGCTTGCCGAGGCGCGCCACGAAACCTTCGGACTTGGTCTTGTGCAGGCCAGCGTGCATGGCGGCGCGCTCTTGCGCGATCTTGACCGCCCCTTCGGCCGCCCGCCTCAGCGCCAGATCCGCAGTCTTGTCAACTACTTCGGCAGCCTTCAGACCTCGGGGCGCCAGCGCTTCGGGCGGCAGCGTCACCTTCGGCTTCTTGCGCAAGAGGAGCCACGCAGCCAAGGCGACCGCGACGACGATCCCGAGCGCGATGAGCAAGCCCATGGGATTGAAGACGGTTTCGGTACCGGTCACGGCGAGCAGGGACACAGGCGGCATATCAACCTCCAGCGGGGGCCGGGAAGGTAGGACGGCGGTAGCTTGGGGGCAATAGGTTTGACACCAGCCGAGTCGTTGCCGACCATGCGCGCCGCCGTCGGAGGCCCCATGTCCGCCCCAGTCCTGCCCACGTCAGTCCAACCGCACAAGGTGTTGATCGCGAACCGTGGCGAGGTCGCCTGCCGGGTCATCCGCGCCTGCCGCGAGCTGGGCTTGCGCACGGTGGCGGTCTACTCGGACGCCGATCGCGACGCCCGCCACGTGTGGATGGCCGACGAAGCAGTGCACCTCGGGCCGGCTCCATCGGTCGAGTCCTACTTGCGCGGCGACAAGGTGCTCGACGCCTGCCGGCGCCTGGGCGTCACGCATCTTCACCCGGGCTACGGTTTCCTCAGCGAGAACGCGATATTTCGCGAGGAATGCGATGCCGCGGGCGTGCGTTTCGTCGGACCGCCGGCCAGTGCGATGCGCCAGATGGGCGTCAAGACCCTGGCTCGTGACGCGATGCGGGCGGCGGGCGTGCCGGTGGTGCCGGGCTCTGACGGCCCCCTGGACACGTTGGAGCAGGCCCGGCGCGTCGCCGATGAGGTCGGCTATCCAGTGATGCTCAAAGCGGCGGCTGGCGGCGGTGGCAAGGGCATCCGGCTGGTGCACGCGGCGAGCGAGCTGCAGACGGCGTTCGAGGGCGTGCGGCGGGAAGCGAGCGCCTACTTCGGCGACTCGACCGTCTACATCGAGAAGTTCATTCTGAATCCGCGGCACATCGAGATCCAGGTGCTGGCCGACGGGCAAGGCAACGCGATCCACCTGTTCGATCGCGAGTGCTCAGTGCAGCGGCGCAACCAGAAGATCATCGAGGAATCGCCGGCCGCCAACCTGAGCCACGCCACGCGCTTGAAGATGGGCGCCATGGCGGTGCGGGCAGCCGAAGCGGTGCGCTACGTCAGCGCGGGGACGATCGAATGCCTCGTGGATCCCGACGAAAACTTCTACTTCATGGAGATGAACACGCGCCTGCAGGTCGAGCATCCGGTGACCGAACTGGTGACCGGCGTCGATCTGGTGGTCGAACAATTGCGCGTGGCGATGGGCGAGCCCCTGTCGGTGCGGCAAGAGGACGTGACCCAGCGCGGACATGCCATCGAAGTGCGTGTGTATGCAGAGGATCCGTCGCGCGGCTTCCTGCCTTCACCGGGGCCACTGAAGGTCTACCGGCCGCCCGTCGGCCCGGGACTTCGGCTGGACGACGGCGTGACCGAGGGCGACGTGGTCTCGAGCTTCTATGATCCCATGATTGCCAAGCTTTCAGCCTGGGCCCCGGATCGGCTGCGCTGCATCGCGCGCATGGAGTCTGCGCTGCGCAGCTTCGAGATCGCCGGAATCCGCCACAATATCGAGCATCTGCTACAGGTCCTGGGCAGCGAGGCCTTCGTCGCCGGGCACTATGACACCAGCCTGGTTTCGACCCTGCCGCCGCTGGCCGAGGAACCGCCCGACGATCCCGTCGCCGCGGCGTGGGCGGCCCTGACCGTGCACCGAGACCGGCAGACCGCGCGATCCCCTGAAAACCACGGGGAAAGCAGCTGGGCCAAGGCGGCGCGACAGACCAGTCTGCGCGCGCGCTAGAGACACCGGAGGACCATGACCGAGTACGTCGTCAAGCGAGGCGAAACGAGCCAAAGCGTGCGGATCGTGCGCGACGACGGCGTGCGCGCAATCGTGCAGGTCGGCGACGTCACGCTGGAATTGGAGATCCGCGCGCTGCCCGACGGACGCACGGCGCTTGTGGACGGCAACGGTCGGCACCTGCTGCGGACCTACGTGGAACGCGGCGAAACGATCGTGGTGGAAGGCTCGACCCAGAGGCGCTACGAGGTCGAAGACGCACGCGAAACCTGGCTCCACGCCGGGGCAAATCTGAAAGGCGCGGCGGGTGGCCGGATCGTGGCGTCGATGCCGGGCCGCGTGGTGCGCCTGCCCGTGCAAGTCGGTGACATCGTCGCCGTGGGTGGCACCGTGGCGGTGCTGGAAGCCATGAAGATGGAAAATGACGTGAAATCGCCGGGCGGTGGCCGGGTGATCGCGATCGCGGTGCTCGAAGGCGCAGCCGTGGAAGCCGGCGCGCTGTTGGTGCAACTGGAGGCCGTGACGTGACCGACACGACGCAAGCTGAGAATCATGTGGTGGATTGCATCGAACTGCGCGTGGTCGTGCCATCCGCTCATCTGCAAGCCTTGGAGCCGGCGTTCTGGCTGCTGTCGCCGACCGGCATCCTGACCGAAGACGCCGGGACGATCGGTGCCGCGGGCCTGACCATCGGCCAATGCCGCGTCTGCCTGTACGTGGCTGAATCGGAAGCGGAAGCTGCCATCGCGACGTTGCGGACCCTGATGCGTGACCACGGCGTGCCGGCCGAGATCGTCGCGCACGAGATCCTCCACGAAGACTGGAACCGCGTGTGGAAGCAGCACTATCACCCGTTCACGGTCGGCAGGCGGATCCGCATCGAGCCGAGCTGGGAGCAGAGCGCGGATCAGGCAGGCGTCGTGCGCATCGCCATCGATCCGGGCATGGCTTTCGGCACGGGCACGCACGAGACGACGCGGTTGGCGGCGATCGCCGTCGAGGCGTGGGCGGATGCGGCGCTGGCACAAGGCACTGATCTTTCACAAGCTCGTGTTCTAGACGCCGGCACGGGTAGCGGCATCCTCGCGATCCTGGCGGTCAAACTTGGCGCGGGACATGTGCTCGGCACCGAAGTGGATGACGTCGCCCTGCCGTCGGCGCGCGGCAATCTCGTGCTCAACGGCGTGCAGGATCGCGTCGAGTTGAAGCTGCTTCCGGACCCGGCGCTGCTGGCTCCGGCCAAGTACGAACTGGTGATCGCGAATATCATCTCGGCCGTGTTGATGCCGTTGCGCGACAGCCTGGTTCAGTGCATGGCGCCCGGTGCGACACTGGTCCTGTCGGGGATCCTGGCGCGGGAAGTCGATGAGGTACGCGATCATTACCTCGAAGCGGGCCTCATCTCGGTCGATCAGGCGCGCGAAGGCGAGTGGGCTTCCCTGACCCTGCGCGCGGCATGAGGCAGTTGTACCAGGCGCTGCCGCAAGGACCTCTGCCCGAGACGATCGCGGTCGAGGTCGGGGTGTTGCATCGCCTGCAGCGGGTGCTGCGCCTGACGGCCGGGACGCGCCTGATCCTGGCCGACGGTCACGGCCGACGCGTGGAAGTCCGCTGGCACGGAGCACAGTTCCACGTGCAGGCCGAGGCCACGCAGGCGCCGGTGCGGCCGACGCGGGTGGAACTGGGCGTTGGCCTCCTCAAAGGCGAGCGGTGGGACTGGCTGATCGAAAAAGCCACCGAAGTCGGAGTGGACTGCCTCGCGCCGTTGCAGCTCGACCATTGCGTTGTGCGGGTGGATGCCGCCAAAGCCGCGGACAAGGTCGCGCGCTGGCAGGCGATTGCCATCGAAGCGTTCGAACAATGCGGGCGCGATCATTTGCCGCGGATCCTGGCGCCACAAGGGCTTGGCCACTGGCTGACCGGGCTGGCGGGCGCGACCCTGACTGCTTGCGATGAACGTGGGGCGGCGACGGCGCTGGTGGACGTGGCGAGCAAGCACCCGCAGCATCTGGCGATTCTGATAGGACCCGAGGGTGGATTGTCGGCGCTCGAGCGCACGCGGGTCCAACAGGCGGGGGCAGTGCCTGTGACCCTGGGTCGCGACGTGCTGCGGGCTGAAACCGCCGCGATCGTGGCCGTGGCGCTGGCCAGACAGGCCGCGGACCGCTGACGGCGGCCATGACCTTGCGTTGTGTGTAATCAAGCTGTTGGCGAACAGCGATCGGTTGCGTCGACCAGGGACGGCCTCGACCCCGGCGCCAGCCAAGCTGTGGACAACTTGACCTCGCCTGTGGAAAGCGGACCACAGTACGCGATTCCCGCGCGGCTTTCCAAAAAACTTCGATCAGAATCCGCGCGGTCTGGCAAAAACGGTTGCACCGGCTTGGCAGGCTAGAGTAAGGTCTATCTCCCTATCGCCACGGACGACCCAGGAATCGCAGAAGTCGCTGCGAAAACATGGGCTTAGCCCTACGACAAGAGATCGGCGAAAGAGAGACGAAAGGCGGCAGGTTGGCGAAACGACAAGGACGTTGCATGACGACACGACAAGAAATGCGCAATCCGCGCAGCGCAGGTCCGGGGCCGCTGACCTCGGTGCTCCGCATCACCTGCATCGGCGTGCTTCTGCTTGGCGCCCTCGCGCTGCCCGCACCGGCATTCGCCCGCGAGCCGGCCCCCGAATCCGCCATCGACGACGCCCAGGAGTTCGGCGCCAAGGCCGCGGCAGATCTGAAGTTTCCCGACGGCACACGCTGGACTCCCGAACTGGATCCGGACGGCGAGCCGACCGTGCCCGACGTTTCGGCCGCTTCTGCAACCCCTCGCTTTCGCAAGGCTACTCGCCGCGCCACCTACGTCAGCAAGGCTGGCGAGACCATTCGCGCCATCGCCTACCGCTACTGCACGTCGCCGGTCATGGTCGCGATGGCGAGCGGCCTGCCGTTCGATGCCAATAGCATTGAGCCTCTCAAGGCTGGCACCCAAGTTACTGTTCCCATAGCCTTTCGCGCGCCCTCTGGACTGCACGAGGCCGAGCAGTTGGTCAGCGGCCCCGGCGTCGAGTCGATCAAGAACGACAGCAACTGGGGCCGCCCGCACTTCGTCCAACAAGTTCGCGCCCTGTTCTTCGGCATGTACAAGCACTGGCCCAACCGCCACCCGGCCCTGGTCGGCTCGCTGTCGCGCGCTGGCGGCGGACGCCTGGGCCACCACAAGTCGCACCGCGCCGGCCAGGACATCGACATCGGCTACTTCACGTTCGAATCCAACCGCAAGGGCTGGGGCAATCCGGCCATCGCCGAGATCGACTACCAGCGCCTATGGTACTTCTTGGACGCCGCCGAACGCACCGGGCTTGCCGCCGCGGTCTACATGGCCCCTCAGATCCAAAGGAAGCTCTATCAGTACGCGGCGGCGCAGGGTCAGCCGGAAGCGCGCCTGCGCACGATCTTCCAGTACGGTCCCAAGGGCAGCCGCGGCGACACGCTCATCCGCTTCGCACCCGGCCACCGCGATCACTTCCACATGCGCATGTTGTGCCCCGAGGACTTCAAGGACATGGTCGGCGCGCGCAACTCCTAGATCTTGCTTGGCAAAGCCTGACTCGCGCGGCGGATGAACTGTTCCGCTGCGGCGATCACTTCGGCTCCACAGCCATCCCGCAGCAGCAGATGTCCGCCACCCGGCACGCGCTGCCAGGTGTGCCTATCGCCCAGCAATTCCCGTGCTCTACGCTCGGCCAGCCGATGCGGGATGGTCCGGTCCTCGGTGCCGTGCAGGGCCAGGATCGGGGTCTGCGCGGGCACGACGCCGACCCGCACGATTTCAGTCAGTTCCAGCAACGCCTGCGCGGCCCGCAGCGGAATCGCCTGATAGCCTGGCGGCCGCGTGCCTTCGGGTAGCCGCGGATCTGCCTTGCCCAGCACCACCGGCCAACCCAGGCTCGCCATGGCGTGAATCGCAAGCCGTTGCCACGGCGGCAGATCCAGGGCCGGGGCCAGCAGCAGCAGGGAGCCGGTGCGCTCGGCCGGTCGCTCTTGCACCAGCAGCAAGCATAGCAGCGAGCCCATCGAAAGCCCGGAGAAATGCACGCGATCGCAGTGCAAGTCGAGCCAGGCCAAGGCCTGCCTCGCCGAGTTGAGCCAGTCGCGCCAATGCGTCTCGTCCAGGGCGAACACCGAGGAGCCGTGACCTGCCAGCATCGGCATCGCCACGGTCAGGCCGTCGCGCACCAGGGCTTCAGCCAGCGGTCGCACTTCCCAAGGCGAACCGGTGAAGCCGTGCAGGACCAGCGCGCCCTCGCGACCGCCGATGTGGGCAAGCGGCTCGGCCCCGGGCGGACAACCCCGGAACGCTTGCAGGCCCTGCGGCAGTGGCGCCGGCGCGTTCAAGCGCGCCTCCGCCATCCTGAACTGGACGTGCGCAAGACATGGCTGCCGACGACCGTGCCAGTGATGAGCCACACGGTCAGGCCGCCCAGCTCGAGTTGGCGCAGTTCGGGCTGCTGGACCGGCAAGCGGTCGACCAGTTCCCGCTCCGGCGCCAAGATGGCCACGCGCCAGCCGGGACAGCGCCGGGCCAGGACCGCGCCGAACCGTTCGTACAGACGCCGCGCCGCGTTGCGACCGCCCAGCCGCTTGCCGTACGGCGGGTTGGCCACGACGATGCCGGGGCCGTCCTGGGGCGGCTGCTGAGCGGCGATCTCGGCGTGCTGCCAGATGATCTGATCGGCGACCCCTGCGCGCTCGGCATTGCGTTGGGCTATGGCCAGCACGTCGGCGTCGAGATCGCCGGCCACGATGAGGCGAGGCGTCTGCGGCTGTTGCAGAGTCGGCACGCGCGCGTCGATGCGCCAATCGTCCACCGCGAACCGACGCAAGTTCCAGGCCATGCCGCGCCCCCACAGCGCCGCCTCGATCGCGATCGTGCCGCTGCCGGTCATCGGATCCCACAGCGGGGTCACGCCATCGTAGCCGGCGGCATGCAGCAGCGCGGCGGCGTAGGTTTCGCGCAGAGGTGCCGGGCCGGCCTCCAGACGGTAGCCGCGCATGTGCAAGGGCGATCCGCCCGCATCCGCCGAGACTTGCGCGGTCCTTCCCTGTAGGCGCACCGCCAGGGTCAGTTCGCCTGGTTCCCCGGTCGGCGCCAGGGTCGTCACCCGGTCGTTGCCGAAGCGGGCTGCCAGCTGTCGCAACAACTCCACTTGCAGCCAGCGGATTCGGTCGGACGGTGCACCGTGGGCCGATAACCGCAAGGCCACGCGCGGCGGCGACGCGGGCAGCAGCCCCCACGGCACCCGATCGAGCACGGCCTTGACCGCGGCGGGATCGTCTACGCGGCCCTCGCTCAGGCGCACCAGCACACGCGAGGCGACCCGCAACCGGCGCAGCAGGGCAGGCAGTGCATCGAGCGGCGCCTCGAAGGCCACGCCGCCCTCCTCCTCGCGCGCCGGGATGCCGATCGCCTGCAACTCCCTCAACGCCCAGATCTCCAGGCCGGGCGCTGCCGAGGCGAAACACGGCCAGGAGTGAGTGTCTGCGAGGTCTTGCGGCACCGGATGTTCCATTTCACCACCGTTGCACCGGGGCTCAGGCTCCCCGATCGGCTCAGCGCGCCGGATCGCGTTTGACGCCCCCGGGTTCGCTAAGTACAGTTTCGCGTTTCCCGCGAGCCGCACCCGCCCCCGCGTGCTCGCATCGAGG
Source organism: uncultured Enterobacteriaceae bacterium (assembly GCA_964356325.1). Taxonomy (GTDB): domain Bacteria; phylum Myxococcota_A; class UBA9042; order UBA9042; family UBA9042; genus CAYHHL01. The sequence goes on from CAYHHL010000010.1 coordinate 23,303, forward strand.
CTGATATGTTCGCACGCTCCCCCGTCGCCGTCACCGCTCGCCTGGCCGTCGTCCTGATCGCCGCCATTGCAGGTGCGTGCTCCACCACCACGCCGCCTCCTGGTAGCTACACGCCGCCCTGCAGCGATCCCGCCCTTTGCCCCGCGGACATCGTCACCGGCGCAGGGGACAGCAGCGGCACCGGCAGCGATGCAACTGGCGCTGCTGACGGCAGCCTGCCCGACGGTGTGACCGGAACCGCGGCCGACGCGCAGCCCGGCGCAGATGGCGTCGTCAATCCCGGCGACGTGGCCAAAGTCGACAGCAGCGTCGGTCCGGGCACTCCAGCGAAATTCGTTGGCTATCCCTCGGCAGAATTGCACATCCGCATCGTCGGCCCCAATGGCCGCGGCCACGCCACCGTCTCCGGTTCGCTCGCTACGGTCGCTGGCGTCCTGTTCGGCAACGCCGACGAAATCACATGGGAGAACAAGGATAACGGCCAGACCGGCAAGGCCAAGGACGCGCCGTTCTTCCAATCCGTCATCCCCGTCACGCTCGTTCAGGGCGACAACCACATCACCGTCACCGCCAAGAACAAGACCGAGACCGTCACGGACACGATCACGATCACGTTCAACAGCACGTTCTCGTTCCAGGATCGGCTGCGCCTCAACCCGTCCGTCGTCAAGGTGGGCAAGGACGGCACGGTGTCCGCGCAGATCGCCATCGGCAAGGGCGCCAACGTCGTGCCGGGCTCGATCAAGCTCATCAAGGTCGACGCCGCGGGCGGCATGGCCCCGCTGGGACCGATGAACGACGACGGCGCGATCGCCAGTTCCGGTGACGAGATCAAGGGCGACGGCATCTACACGCGCAAGGTCTCGATCGCGACCCAAACCGCGGGCTTGCAGTTCCTTCGCGCGCAGTTGCAGTACACGATCGGCGGCGCGACGGGCGGCGTGGCATTCAGCGACATCGCGCCGGTGGAGGTGGTCGCAGACCTGAACAGTGCGGAATGCGACGCTTCAGTGGCCGCGCTCAAGCAAGCCGAGGATGCGGCGGCGGGCAAGCCCGGCGAGGCGGGCCAAACGGCGGCCCTGGCGGCTCTGAAGGCCAACGCGGTGGTCGACAGCGCGGGCGCGGCCTCGGCGGACGGCGGCGGTCAGGGCACGGGCCTATGGGTCCGCTTCAAGAACGGCACGTTGGGCGCGGTCGCGTTGAACGGCTCGGCCGGCAATCGCGGCGACGGTGCTGGAGGTCCTGGCGGTGAAGTATCGGGCGAGGACTTGGCGTTGACCACGGTGCAGGTCCAGTCCAAGCGCGCATTGCTGCTCGATCCGGCCGCGAAATCACTGGGTACCGACGAAGTGGCGACTGCTGCCGCGCAGATGAGCAAGCTGCAGTGCCCGGCGTACACGGTCGACTCGTACAAGGATGCAGCCGCGGATCTCCACCAGTTTCGCCACATCTACGAATACGGCGTGGTCGCGGTGGCGGGTCACGGCGATGCCTTCTTCAAGGACATGCCGACTGACGTCAAGGCCGGCTACAACTGGCAACACAACGGCTCGCAGGAAGTCGTATGGACCGGACACGCGATTCAGTGCAGCTACTTCGGCAGCAAGGGTGCACCGGCCAAGACCTGCAAGGCGGCGACCAACACCAGCCCGGCGGTGGCCTGCGGCTCTGAGTCCGAGTGCCTGATCAACGCCGCTGGCGGCACCGGCATCTGCGTGGACCACCTGACAGCCGACCTGCGCCGCGGCCGGGTCCTGCTCGGCAGCAATGGTACCTACGGCATCACCCCGGCTTTCTTCAAGAAGCACGCCGAGCAGCCCTACCCGCGCAGCATGGTCTACCTCGGCACCTGCCGCAGCGCTTGGAACGGCACGCTGGCGGGCGAGTTGTTCGCGGCCGGCGCGGCATCGGTAGCGGGCTATACCGGCTATGTGGCCAACGAATTTGCGACCAAGTGGGGCGCTACGTTCTTCGACAACCTCATTGGCCAGAAGCAGTTGTCGGGTGTCGCGCACGTCCAGATCGAGGACGCCAAGAACCCGGGCACCTTCTTCAGCCTCGTCGGCGCCCAGAACCTCGACGCCGCCTATACGGAAATCCTCAATCCCAGTTTCGAAAGCGGCAATATCCAGGGCTGGTTGCGCGCTGGGGATGGTCGCGTCGTGTCGCAATTCGGCGTCACCGGCCCGGTCGCCGGCAAGTTCATGGGCATCGTTTCCACCGGCCTGGGCTTCACCGTGCAGAACGGCGAGATGAAGCAGACCTTCTGCATCCCGGCGGGCAAGTCGCAGGTCTCGTTCTGGTGGAAGTTCTACAGCGAAGAATTCAAGGAATACTGCGGCTCGCAGTACCAGGACCAGTTCTTGGCCAAGCTGGAGGCCAAAGTCGGCAACAAGACCGTGGTCGACGCCAAGGTCGACGACCTGTGCGACGGCGGCAAGCAGTTCCACGGCTTGACCGAGTCCGACGTCGACTTCGACATGTCGGGCGCCTGGATGACGCCGTGGGTGCATTCGACCGCGGACGTGACGCCATTTGCGGGCAACGGCAACGTGACGCTGCGGTTCTTCACCACGGACGTGGGCGATTCGGCGTTCGATACCGGGGTGTTGTTCGACAAGGTTGAGTTTCAGTAGGTTTTTCAGTAGCATTTTCAATGGCTTCGCGCTGCCGACCGGGGCGTGGGCGAGTCTCCGGCTAACGACGTGGGACCCACCCCCACCGACACGCCGACCGTCCCCCCGAGCAGCAGGCAGATCCCGCCGCCCGAGCCCGAGCCCGTTGCCGGGACTCGCGCCGTACCTGGGATAGTCGTCGGCCTCCGCATGCGCACGCGGCTACCGGAAGCCCGCTCGGTAGCAGGCTCCGGCCAGACGTGGAGCAAGCCGCGTGCCAACGCCCAGCGCGTTAGTTTCCAGGTACTTGGCTGAACGATGCCGCGTCTCGAGACCGGTCTCGGCAGCGGTCTCGGCACCGGCACCGGCTCCGGCCTCGGCTCCGGCCTCGGCACCGGGTTCGGGTTCGGGTTCGGGTTCGGGTTCGGGCTCGGCCCAGTCTGTCCAAAGAGAATCCGCGCGTCCCCCGCCAACGAACCCAGCGCCTACTTCTGCGCCGCGTCCGCCTTGGCCTTGCCGCCGCGCACTTCCTGGGCGTGCAGCAAGTGCGCCGTAGCCGCGCCGGTGCGCACACCGTGACCCGCGTGCCACGCCAAGGCAATCGTACGGCTCGGCAGGGCGCCCAGACCGACAATCGCCAGCGCGGTCAGGGCCATCGCCCAAGTCAGCGAGGGCTCGCGCACGTACTGGCGCACGACCTTGCCCTCGGGCTTCATGTAGACCCACACGGTCACGCGCAGGTAGTAGTACGCGCTGACCACGGAGTTCAGCACCAGGATGATCATATGCGGCAGGTACGTGTCGCCGCCCTTGGCCATGACCTCGCGCAGCAGTTCCAGCTTGCCGAAGAAGCCCAGCGTCGGCGGCACACCGGCCAGCGACAGCATCGCCAACGCCAACACCGCGCCCGCCATCGGGAATTGCCGTCCCATGCCGACGACTTGCGCCTCGCCCGTCAGTTCCTCGCCGTCCTTGCCCAAGGTCGCCAACGCCGCGAACGCCGCCAGCGAGGCCAGCGCATAACCCACGAGATAGAACGGCACCGTCGCGCCGGCCACTTCGTACGGAGCGCCGAGCACCGGGTCAGTCACGGTCGCGACGCAGCCCAGCAAGAGGTAGCCAGCGTGCGCGATCGCAGAATAGGCTAGCATCCGCTTGATGTTGCGCTGCGAAAGCGCCATCACGTTGCCCACCGTCATGGTGATGACGGCCAGGGTCGCGAGCAGCGTCGGAATCGGCAGGTGCAACTGCAGCAGCGCCGCGCCGGCAATGCCCGCATACAGGAACTTCAGCAGCGCGCCGAAAGCCGCCGCCTTCACGCCGCTCGACATGAAGCCCGCGACCGGCGTCGGCGCCCCTTCGTACGCGTCCGGCGCCCACATGTGGAACGGTACCGCCGCGACCTTGAACAGGAAAGCCGCCATCGTCAGCAGGACTGCGAGGCCGAGCCAGAGATCCATGCCGGGCTTGGGCGAGACCAGCGCGCGCTGGATCTCGATGAAGCTGGTGCCGCCGGAGATGCCGAACAGGAACGCCATGCCGTACAGCAACAGCGCCGAAGCCACTGAACCCATGATGAAATACTTGATACCCGCCTCAACGGACGCCTGCGACGTGCGCTTGAACGCCGCCAGCACGTAGATCGCCAGCGACATCGTCTCAAGGCCGATGAACAGCGTCAGAACGCTCTCGGCCGAAACCATCGTCACCATGCCGAACGTCGCGAAGTGGACCAGCGCGTAGTACTCGCCGTAGCTGCTGCCCTGCTCGATCAGGTAACGCGGGCTCGCCAGGTGCGTGATCAGACCGCAGAGGATGACCAGCGCCGTGAAGAACAGCGAAAGCTTGCTCGCGGACAAGTGATAGGCAAACGCCGGCGTCTGCATCTCCAGCGGCCCGGCCTTCCACAACAGCGCCGTCGCGATCAGGGCCGCCACCGACACTGCCGCGCCGAAAGGTCCCCAGAAACGCCTGGTTGCGAGATCCCCATGCGAGTCCTCGCCGCTCTTCGGCGCGGGCAGGAACGGGTCCACCACCAGCGTGAACAGACCGCCGAACAGCAGGATCAGCATCGGCAGTGTCAGGGCGAGGTCGTGCAGCATCGGCAACTCGTGGGTCTGGGTGGGCGGCAATCCTGGCAGTCGGACCTGTCCGGGCTAGGGCTCGGCAGGCTGCTGCTGCAACTGGCGCTGGTAGTCGAGCGGCGAACGAACCTGCAGGATCTGCGGGCGGTTGGGCTTGACCAGGCCCTGCACCGTCGCATCGCTGAGCTTGAGCCAACCTGCGGGCGCGATGCCGATCCACACGATCAGCACGCACAGCGAGCCCATGATCAGGCGCTCGCGCAGGCTGAGGTCGGTCAGGGTCTCGTTCTCGGCCTTGGTCACCGGGCCGAAGAAGACGCGCCGCACCATCGAGAGCATGTAGACCGCGCCGAGCACGATGCCCAAGGTCGCGATACCGCTGGAGATCAGCACCAAGTTGCGCCAGCCGAGCTTGCCGTCGTGGGCGATGACCGAGTGCACGCCTTCCTTGAACGATCCTGCGAAGATCAGGAATTCACCGACGAAGCCGTTGGTCAGGGGCAGCGCGATGCTCGACATGGTGACGAAGACGAAGAACGCGGCGTACACCGGCATGCGCTTGGCGATACCACCGAAGTCCGCGATTTCACGGGTGTGTCGCCGTTCGTACAGGAAGCCGACCAGGAGGAACAGCGCGCCGGTCGAAAGGCCGTGGTTGACCATCTGCAACATCGAGCCCTGCAGCGATTCCTGGTTGAAGACGACGATGCCCAGCATGACAAAACCGAGGTGGGACACGGAGCTGTACGCCACCAGGCGCTTGACGTCGGTTTGCACGTAGGCCATCAGCGCGCCGAAGACGATGCCGATGACCGAGAGGATGAGCAGCAGCGGCGAGAAATAGCCCATCGCGCCCGGGAACATCGGCACGGCAAACCGTAACAGTCCGTAAGTACCGAGCTTCAGCATGACGCCGGCCAGGATGACGGAGCCGGGCGTCGGCGCCTCGGTGTGGGCGTCGGGCAGCCAGGTGTGGAACGGGAACAGCGGGACCTTGATGAGGAAAGCCAACGCGAACGCCGCGAACAGCCAGATCTGCTCCTTCTCGGTCAGTTGCAACTGCGTCATGGCCAGCAGCGAGAACGTGCCTTGGGCCTTGGTGTACAAGTAGACGATGGCGACGAGCATGAGCAGCGAGCCGAACATCGTGTAAAGGAAGAACTTCAAGGTGGCGTAGATGCGATCCTTGCCGCCCCAGATGCCGATGATCAGGTACATCGGCACGAGCATCACTTCCCAGAACAGGTAGAACGTCAGCAGGTCGACGGCCAAAAGCGAGCCGAGCATGCCGGTTTCGAGCACGAGCATGGCAATACTGAATTCTTTCCAGCGCTTGTCGATCGCCGACCACGCGCCCACGAAGACGATCGGCGTCAGGAACGTCGTCAGCATGATGAGCGGGAGCGAGAGCCCGTCGATGCCCAACGTCCAATGCGCGCCCATCCAGGGGATCCAATTGAAGTTGTCGACCAGTTGCAGGCCGGCGTGACTGGTATCGACCTTGGCGAAAATCATCAGGCTGTAGGCGAACGTGACGATGGACCCGACGAAGCCGAGCGCTTTGTGGGCCCAAGACTGTTCCCCGGGGATCAGCAAGCCGGCCAGCGCGAACACGAGCGGCAACGCGCAAAGCGTCGTCAGCAGCGGAAAGCCCGACGTGCTGGAGACTTGAAGCCAGGTCTGGGCGAAGGTGGAGTCCATGCCGGTCCTTGCGAGTGTCGCCTGCGGTCAGGTCTTCGCGAAAAGTGCTGTCAGAACGAGAACCTGCTGTCAGATCATGTACCAGGTCAGCGCGGCGACGCCCACCACCATGCCGACGAGATACGCTTGCACTTCGCCGTTTTGCAGCAGGCGCACGAGTTGGGAAATGCCGAGCAGCGTGTAGCCGGGCCCGCGCACCATAGCCAGGTCGATGGTCAGCCGATCCACGAGGTGGAACAGGCCTTGCGAGACGGCGCGCAGCGGCTTGACCACCACGGCGTCGTAGAACTCGTCGACGTAGTACTTGTTCAGCAAGGCGTCGTAGACCGGGCGCATGGAGTCGGCGATCGCGGCCGCCTTCTCGCTCGGACCGTTCTTGTACATCGACCACGCGATGCCGACGCCGAGCGCCGCCACCGCCGTGGACGCCGCCATCAGGCCGTATTCCAGCGTCGGGGTCATGTGGCTTTCGACCAATTCGTGACCGCGCGCCAGCACCGGGTGCAGCCAGTGCTCGAACAGGTTGTACTTGCCGTGGGCAAAGGGCAGGCCGAACCAGCCGGCGACGACCGAAAGCCCCGCCAGGATGATCAACGGCACGCCCATCGGCCAGGGCGCGTCGTGCGCGTGATCCCAGGTGTGGTGATCGCCGCGGTACTCGCCCTCGAACGTCATGAAATACAGGCGGAACATATAGAAAGCCGTCATCAGCGCGGCCAGCAAGCCCATCGCGAACGCCAGCTTGCGGAACGGTGCGAGGCTGTCGACCTGTGCCACGAAGCGCTTCTTCACTTCCTCGGTCTTCTTGACCACCGCCGTCTCGTCGAACTTCACGGGTTTGCCGGCCTTTTGCATCTCCCGGGCCAGTTCGTGGCGGGCGCGCAAGGCAAAACCGTCGCCGGCTTCGTAGTACTTGGTCAGTTTCTCGACGTTGGGTTTGAGGGCCACGGTCTCGGCCAGGATCGCGTCCTTGCTGAAGAAGCCGGCCAGCGGCGGCAGGCCAGCGATGGCGATGCAGGCAATCAGGAAGGTCCAGCGCACCACCGGCATCTTCGCCTTGAGGCCGCCCATGTTGCGGATGTCCTGTTCGTGATGCAGGCCGTGGATGACCGCGCCGGCGCCGAGGAACAGGCAGGCCTTGAAGAAGGCGTGGGTGAAGAGGTGGAACACGCCGGCGCCGAACGCTCCCGCTCCGACCGCGATGACCATGAAGCCGAGTTGGGAGACCGTCGAGTAGGCCAGCACCTTCTTGATATCGTTCTGGACCAAGCCGATCGAAGCCGCCACCAACGCCGTCAGCGCGCCGATCATCATCACGACGGTCATGGCCGTGGGCGACAACACGAACAGGAAGTTCAGCCGCGCGACCATGTACACGCCGGCGGTCACCATGGTGGCGGCGTGGATCAAGGCCGAGACCGGCGTCGGACCGGCCATCGCGTCAGGCAACCACACATACAGCGGAATTTGCGCGGACTTGCCGACGGCGCCGACGAACAGCAGCAGGCAGATGAGGGTGATGGTCGGCGCATCGGTGAGCACGTGGCGGGCGTCCGAGAAGTGCTCGCGCAAAGTGTCGTAGTCCACAGAACCATTGGCAAAGGCCAGCAGCAAGAAGATCGCCACCACGAAGCCGATGTCGCCGATGCGGTTGACCACGAAGGCCTTCTGGCCGGCCTCCGCCTTGTCCATGTCCTTGAACCAGAAGCCGATCAGCAGGTACGAGCACGCGCCGACGCCTTCCCAGCCGATGAACATCATCGCCAGGTTCTTGCCGAGGACCAGGACCAGCATGGAGAAGATGAACAAGTTCAAGTAGGAGAAATACCGGGCATAACCGGGATCGTCGTTCATGTAGCCGGTCGAGTACAGGTGCACGAGGAAGCCGACGCCCGTGACCACCAGCAGCATCACCGCGGAGAGCTGATCGCCCAGGAAAGCCATGTCGAACGAGTAGCTACCGGCGATGATCCAGTGGTAGAGCTCGAAGCGGAACGCGGCCTCGGGGTCGACGTGCATCGCCGTGCGCAACTGCAGGAAGACCATGCAACTGAGCAAGAACGACGCGAGTACCGTCGAACTGGCCAGCGTGTAGACCATCTGGCGGGAGAAGCGCGAACCGAACAGGCCATTGAGGATGCCGCCCAGTAGAGGCAGCAACACGATGATCGGTAGGAGCGCTGGGGCTGAGAAGTCCACGGCTTGGTCCTCGTCGGAAGGATTGCGCATTCACCAGTTGGCGCCGGACTTGCCGGCCACCGCAACGGGACGTGTCAGCGCTTCAGCAGCTTGAGCGTGTCGATGTAGATGTCCGGCTTGAGTCGGAACACCGCGAGAACCATGGCAAGACCCACGGCGGCTTCGGCGGCGGCGACGGCGATGATGAAAAACGCGAGTACGTGGCCCTCGGTCCAGCCGTGGTAGCGCGAGAAGGCGACCAGGGTCAGGTTGACGGCGTTGAGCATGACTTCGATGGACATGAGCAGGACCAGCACGTTGCGGCGGGTCAGGACGCCGGCGAGACCGATCGAGAACAGGAGCGCGCCGAGGAGCAGCAGGTGGCTGAGCGGAATGCTGGTCATCAGGGCACCTCCGGAGGTCAGGTCAAGTCAGCGTCATGTCAGGTCAATGTGCCGCGTGGTGCTTGGTCGTTTCGGGCGCTTCGACGTCGCCGGCGTGGTCGTGGCCCGATTGCGTGTGCATGTGCTCGTGCGTGTGTTCCCTGTCGAACACCGCGGGCGACGGCTCCGGGCGCTCGATGTAGCGCAGGCTGCGCTTGGCCAGCACCACCGCGCCGACCGCCGCCACCAGCAGCAGGACCGACACCAGTTCGAACGGCACCATGAAGGTCGTGTACATCATGCGCCCGACTTCACGCACGGATCCGAAGTTCGCGTATTCGGCCTGCGACAGGTCGACGGACTGCGCACCATTGGCCGCCAACGTGATCGCCGTGGTCAACTTGCCGAACACGAACAGGGTCAGCAGCGCCGCGGCGACCTTGACCGGCGTGATGCGCGGCTCTTGGATCTCGTCCGGGCCCATGTTCAACAGCATGATCACAAACGTGAACAGCACCATGATGGCGCCGGCGTACACGATGATCTGGATGGCGGTCAGCAAGTGCGCGGAGAGCAGGGCGTACAGACCGGCCAGGAAGAAGAACGACACGATGAGCGAGATCGCGGAATGAATGGGATTCTTGCCCATCGGCGGCAACAGCATCGCGGCCGATGAGAGCACGGCGCCGGCGCCCAGGACGTAGAAGAGGACCTGCTCGGTCGTCATGGTGTGGTACCCCGGTCGAGGGAAAACGCGGCGCTTACGGCCTTGGCCTGGCGCGAACAGACTAGGACTGGCGCAACTCGGCGGCACGACTCTGAATCGCCTCGGTCAGTTGCTTGCGAAACTTCTTGGCGATGGAGCGGATCGGCCAGGCGGCGGCTTCACCATGCGCGCAGATCGTGTTGCCTTCGATGTTGTTGCAGGCGGAGACCAGGAGATCGATGTGCTCCTCCTCGGCAAGGCCCTGGTCCATCTTTTCGGCGATGGCCAACAGCCAGCCGGTGCCCTGACGGCAAGGCGTGCATTGTCCACAGCTTTCGTGCTGGTAGAACTTGGCGACGCGGCGCAGGACCTGCAAAAGGTCGGTGCCCTCGGCGATCACGGTGATGCACGCGGTGCCGAGCATGGAGCCGACCGGCTTCAAGCCCTCGAAATCCATGGCGACGTCGATTTCGTCCTTGGTCAGGAACGGGCACGAGGAGCCGCCAGGGATGATGGCGAGGATCTCGCGATCGCCGCTGATGCCGCCGCCGAGTTCGTAGATGACCTCGCGCATGGAGGTGCCCATCGGCACTTCGAACAGCCCGGGATTCTTGACGTGTCCCGAAACGCCGACCAGCTTGGTGCCGCCGTTCTTGGGCGTACCGAGCTTGGACCACGCTTCGCCGCCCATCTCGAGGATGACGGGGACCGCGGCCAAGGTCTCGGTGTTGTTGACGATCGTCGGCATGCCGAACACGCCGATGTTGGCGGGGAACGGCGGCTTGAGGCGGGGCATGCCGGGCTTGCCCTCGATGGACTCGATGAGCGCCGTCTCCTCGCCGCAGATGTAGGCGCCGGCGCCGGAATGCACGTAGACGTCGAGATCGAAGCCGGAACCCTGGATGTTCTTGCCCAGCCAGTTGGCCTTGACCATCTGGGCGATGGCGTCCTCGCTGACCGCCTTGGACTTCCAGTATTCGCCGCGGATGTACAGGTAGCAGGTGTGGGCGCCGATCGCATAGCAAGCGAGCAGGATGCCCTCGAGCTGGCGGAACGGGTCCAACTCCAGGAAATAGCGGTCCTTGAAGGTGCCGGGCTCGCCCTCGTCGGCATTGACCACGAGGTAGCGGGTGCGGCCGTCGTTGGGCAGGAAGCCCCACTTCATGCCGGTGGGAAAGCCCGCGCCGCCGCGACCGCGCAAGTTCGAGGCCTTGACCTCGGCGGTGATGCCGGCGGGACCGAGTTCGAGCGCTTTGTTCCAGACCGAGAAGCCCCCGTGTTCGATGTAGTTTTCGAGACGCGTGAAGTCCACGCCCATGTGGTCGCGCAAGAGGATGCGTTGCTCAGGCATGGTGGCCTCCAGCCTGCTGGCCGGACGTGGCGCGGAAGTGCTCGAGAACCTGCTGCAACTTGTCGGGCGTCACGTTGAAGTAGTCGTCTTTGTTGATCTGCAGCGTGGGCGCGCGATCACAGGCGCACAGGCATTGGACTTCTTCGAGCGTGAACAGGCCATCCGGCGTAGTTTCGCCCGGTTCGATGCCGAGCACGTCGCGCGCCGTCTCCATCAGCTGGTCCGAGCCGAGCAAGTAGCACGAGACGTTGGTGCAGATCTGCACGCTGAACTTGCCGACCGGCTGCTTGTGCAGCATCGTGTAGAACATCGCGGTCGAAAGCACAGACGCAATCGGCAGTTCCAGCTCACGGGCGACGAGTTCCATCACCTCGGGCTTCAGCCAGCCGAACTCGTCCTGGGCGACGTACAATGCCGGGATGAGCGCGGCCTGCTTGCGCGGATAGCGCCCGACCAGTTCCTGGATCTTCTGCCGGCTGGCGTTCGAGAACGCGAGGGGCGTGTTGGGGACCAGGGTTTCGCTCATGATTCCTCAGCCTGCCGCGCCGTGTCGACGTCAGTCCTCGGGCCGCCGTCAACGCGGGACCCTTCGGCTGGCGGCTACTTAGCTGCGGGTATGGGCGATGTCAAGGCGGAGGCCGCGGTACGGAACAACTGCGTGCCCGCGCTCGCCAACGCCACCCGCAGCGCGTCCATCTCCAGCGCGCTTTTCGCGTGACTCGCGCCGAGCACTCGGCCGGTCTGTACGTCGACCAATCGCAAGTCCAACGCGACAGAACCATCGAATTCCGCGACGTTGCCCACCACGACCTGGCGTGCACCCAGCAGCTTGCCCAGCCTCGCCGCGGTCGCGTGGTCCACGTGGGCACTGCGCCCGAGTTTCTGTTCGGTCAGCAGCGCATCCAACCGGGCACGTTCGACAATCGGTGGCCCGCCGCCCTCCACCAGCGCGGTGGTCAGCAGCGTCGCCGCGAAATCGCCCAGGCCTACGCGCTGCGTCGACCCGCCCGCTGTGCCGAACGGCAGGATCGCCACCGCGGCTTCCACCTTGGCTTGCGCGGACTTCGGCTGACTGGTCGCCTGCTCCATCTGCCAGCGCAGCAGCGGATCCTTGGGTTGCCGCGCCAGGGCGCCGAACAACTGCTGCAGGGCGTCGTCCCGCTTGTCCAGCGCCGCGTAGGCCGAGGCGAGGTTGGAGCGCGCCGCCACGTCGTCGGGATCCAAGCTCACGGACTTGTTCAGGGCTTGCACCGCCAGTTCGTTCAAGCCGCGCCGCAGGAAAGCCACGCCGAGTCCGCCCTGGGCTTGCGCATCGGTCTCCATTCCGGCCCGAAGTGCGCGAGTCCACGTCAGGATCGCCCCCTGCGCGTCACCGGCGTCGACCTGGACCGCGGCCTTGAGCGCCAGCAGCATCGGCTGGTCGTCCGCCGGTTCGGCCAGGATCTTCAGCGCCTCGTCGAACTTGGCCTGCGCCCTGAGCAAAGTCGCTCGCCAGCGCAGGGCCAGCACCTTCGGTGTGCTCGGGTCCAGCGCCGCCACGAAGCGCGCCATGCCAGCGACGTCCCCGCGTGCCGCCAGCAAGTCGAACAGTTCTGGGAAGTCCGCGGCCTTCAGCTTGCCCGCCTCGAGCAGCGCCGCCAGCGGTTCGAGATGCTGCAGGTACGCCGCGCGCTTGCCGGCCAGCTTGGCCAGACGCGCTGCCGCGACATGCACCAACGGCTCGGCGGGCGCCTGGATCGCCAGTTGTTCCAGCTCGTTCAGGTAGCCCGGCAACGCGTCGCCCGGCACCA
>CAYHHL010000010.1:36210-54009 GCA_964356325.1 uncultured Enterobacteriaceae bacterium
TGCTGCTCGGCACGGACCGCGCCTGTTTTCGCCAGCTTGCGCGGCTCTGTCACACCGCCCACCAGCGGCGGCGCGAACAGCTTCACGTCGCCCTGGTCGCGCTCCGCCACCACGAGCACGGGCTGCGCCTCGGTGCCGACCAGATGCACCATGCCGAGGATCTGCGAGGCGTACGGCCCCACTGCCGCGGCAGGATGCGGATTGTTCACGTCGACAGTGCCGGTGCCGCGAATCCAGGTTTCCAGTTGGTTGCCGTGGAACACCAGCACCTGGTTGTGCGTCCAGAACGCCGCCCGCCCCGCGCCGACCGTGCAGCCATTGACCGATTGCAGGCGCACCGACTTGACCGCCGCACCCAGTGCCACGCCGGCATAGTCCAAGGTCCACACGGTCTTGCCCGGCAGCAGATCGGCGCCGAGTTCCACCAGCGCCAGATCGTGGCCCTCGTGCGGCCACAGGGCGCCAAGCGGCTTGCCATCGGCGTCCGTACCACAAGGCCGCACCGGTGAACCGGTTTTGCGCAGCGGGAACTCCAGCGCGAACTTCGCCTTCACGTTGGCCTTGGCGTCGATCTGCCATGCGAGGTACGGAAACGCTTGCAGCGCGATCGCCCCGGCATGCGGCGCGCGGAACAGTTGGCATGCCCCGCCGATGTCGAAACCCGCGGGCGTCAGCGTCGACTGCTTGCGACCGCGATCCTCCAGCCGGATCATGGCTTTGGCTTGGGCATCGCACCAGGTCAACTGCTCGCCGTCGTACAGCGCATTGCCGAAGATCAGCATCGGCAGCACCGCGGTACCGAAGCGCGCCCGGTCCAGGCGCCCCTGGTCGTCGACGTGCAACGCCTCGCCATCGCCCAGCAAAAGCGCGCCACCGTGGCCGTCCGTCGCCGACCCGAACAGGCGCACCGGCCCCTGTACCGGCATGGGTCGCACGGTCTTGGCCGGATGCAGCGTGATGACGTGCACCAGGCCACCGAGGTCGTCGATGGGCGGCTGCGCCAGCACCGGAAACGCCGGAAACAGCAACAGGAACAGGAGCAAGCGACGCATCGGCAACCTTGGCGCGGCGGGCAGGATCGCCGGGGGTGAGGATCGAAATCAGACATTCCGCCGGCGGCTGAAGCCGCGCCTAAGTTTGCGAAGCCCCGCCGCCGCGGGGCTGGGAGGTCTTCGACTCGTCGCCGGGCCTATCGCGATCACGTGACCCAGCCCGGCGAAGGCCGGGCTTTGTAACGGTAGGCGCGGCTTCAGCCGCCGGCCCACCACCCTCGACGCAGGAAATTCCGTGTCCCAGAAGCTCGCCCGGTCGCCCGCCGATTCAGTGTCGCTTGGCCAGAGTCATGCTACAACCGCTGGCGATGAACCCGACGACTCCCGACGATCCCTTGATCGGTCAGCTTTTTGCCGAGCGCTTCCGCATCGAGCGGCGGCTGGGCGCGGGCGGCATGGGCGCGGTGTACCTGGCGCGGCAGATCGCGATGGACCGGCTGGTCGCGCTCAAGGTGCTGCACCCCGGGCTGGCAGGCACGGACCAGGCGGCGCGGCGTTTCCACCGCGAGATGCAGGCCACGGCGCGCGTCGAGCACCAAAACACCATTCGCGTTCATGACTTCGGCGAGTCCGACGGTCGGCTGTTCTTGGCCATGGAGTTGCTCGACGGCCGCACGCTGACACAAGCCCTGCGCCAGTCGGGGCCGATGCCGGCGCAGCGCGTGATTCACATCGGCGTGCAGATCGCCCGGGCGTTGGGCGCCGCGCATCTGGAAGGCGTGATCCACCGCGACCTGAAGCCCGACAACGTCATGCTGCTGGATCGTTACGGCGAGCGCGACTTCGTGAAAGTGCTGGATTTCGGCATCGCGCGGCTGGCTGACGACCAGGACCCGACCACGCAGTTGACCGAGGCCGGAAGTCTAGTCGGCACGCCCGTCTACATGTCGCCGGAACAGTCGATGGGGCGCGCGGTGGACGCCCGTTCCGACCTGTATGCACTGGGAATCGTGCTGTATCACCTGGTGACAGGCGCCGTGCCGTTCCAGGACCCGACGCCGCTGCGGGTGCTGTTCATGCACGTGCAGGATACGCCGCGGCCGCCGTCCGAGTTGGTGCGCGGGGTGTCGCCGCCACTGGAAGCTCTGATCCTGCGCTTGCTGGCAAAGGACCCTCTGCAACGGCCGCAGACTGCCGCAGAGGTTGCTGATTGTCTTGGTCAATGCTCGGACGCTACGTTGGACGCTGGGCGCGCGCCGACGGTGCAGGCGGTGCCGGTGGACGGCGACACGCTCGGGGCCGGCCTGGCAGTGGTGGAAGCGCCGACGATCGCCGCGCCAGGGCCGATTCGCCGCGTGGAATTGCCGCCGGTCACCGAAGCGCAGACGCGGCCGACGGTGAGCGAGCCCGCGCGCAAGAGCCTGCGGTGGCTGGCGATTCTGCCCGCGGTGCTATTGGCCGTGGCCGCGTTGGCCTGGCTGCTGATGCCGCGCACGCCGCCACACATAGCGCAGCACGCGGCGCTTCAGGCGACGGCTCCGGCGCAGGTGGACCGATCGCTTCTGGATGCCGCATACGCGCGTCACGGCGATCCGCTGCCGCCGCCCGAATGCCGATGCGCCGAGTGCGGGGAGCAGCTCGCGGTCCTGGCGCGTTCGCAACTGGCAGCGGGACAAGCAGATCTGGCGCTTGCTTCGGCCCAGAGCGCGCTGCGCAAGTGTCCGAAGTTTGCTCTGGCGGAACACCTGGCTGGCAAGGCCCATACATTGCTGGGAAAAAATGCGGAGGCGCAGGCGGCGTTCGAGCGAGCCGTGCAGATCGCGCCCGACTACACCGCGCCCGTGTTCAACCTCGGCCTGCTGGCGGTGGCGCGCAAGGACGGTCCGGAAGCCCTGCGTAGATTCCAGCCGTTGCAGGCGCGCGAACCGACTCGAGCTGACGTATGGTTCGGACTCGGCCATGCACTGGCACTGACGGGCGAGACCGTGCAAGCCCGGGCGGCGTGGTGCAAAGCGAGCGAGCTGGGCATGGCGGAAGCGAAAGCCCTGTGCCAGTCGGCCAAGCCTTGAGCAAGGTCAGCGCATCAGTTTCTGCAAGTCCACCGCCGCCAGCGCGAAATCCGGATGCTGGGCGAGCACGGCCTTGAGCTCGGTGCGCGCCTCGGTGTCCTGGCCGCGATCGTGCAGATCCAGGGCCTTGGCGTAGCGAACCGCAGACGTCATCGGCAGTTTCGCGGGCGGCTTCGGGCGCTCCCGGCGCACGGTCGGCGTCGGCCGTTGGGCCCGACTGGGCGGCGGCAACTTCCCGAGCGCAATCCGCAGCGCGCCTGCCAGTTCCTGCTCGATGCTCAGGAAATCGTCGAGCTTGCCGTCCTTGGTCACGCCCTGGGTCACCTGCCCCGTCTCGACATCGACGACCTTGGCGGTCACGGCCAGCCGATCCTTCACGGAAAACATCATGCCCAAGACCAGATAGCGAGCGCCCAGCAGCTTGCCGACTCGCGCCGAAGTCTTGGCGTCCATCTTCAGGTCGCGATCGAGCTTCTGTTCGGTCAGGATGGCCTGGAGCTGGTCGCGCTCGACGAGGATCGCCGCCGGGACCTCGGCCAGATCGGCAATCAGCATTTGCGCCATGCCCTTGCGCAACACGGCCAGCGATTCGTCGCCGCCCGCCACGTCGAAGTACAGCAAGGCAACCGTATTGGCGCGCGCAGGCTCGGCGGCAACCACCGTTTCGGCAGCGTGCAGCGGACCCGCGCAGAGCAGGCCGGTGAGCAGCAACAGCAGACGACGCATCGGATCTCCTCGGTGCAGGTGCGCAGGATGGCACAGCCGCGGTCTGGTTGGAACGCGCGGGCGCATCGATGTGGGGGCAACAGATAACTTGTCGCACGGTCCGGCCATGCTACGGTCGAGGTGCGTCGCACTTCAGGTGGCGCACACTGTTCGAGGCCAGGAGGCGACGATGCGCGGTTTCATCCTTGCGGCAGGTCTGGGCACCCGCTTGCGGCCGCTGACGGACTACATGCCCAAGCCGCTGGTCGACGTGGGCGGCGTGCCTTTGGTGGAGCGCGCGCTTCAGCAGATGCGTGCCGCCGGGGTGCGTGAAATCGGCGTCAACCTCTTTCACCTCGGTGAAATGATTCGCGAATACATCGGTACGGGCGAGCACTTGGGCGTGCGCGTGACCTGGTTCGATGAACGGCCGCAAGTGTTGGGCACTGGCGGTGGTTTGAAGCAAGCCGAGGCGTTCCTGCGCGCGGGTGGACCGGCTTTCCTGTTGGCGAACGGCGACGTGTGGCACGGCTTCGATTTGCGCGAGGTGGTCGCGGCGCATACGCCGGAGTCGCTGGCGACCCTGGTGGTGCATCGGACCCCACGCCGGCCGGAACTGCACAACGTCGGTTGCGTGGGCACGGGCGCGGGTGCAATCGTGCACATCGCGGGCAAGCCTGAACTCGCTCAAGCTCCTGAATTCCTGGCGATCTACACGGGCGTGGCGGTGCTGGCGACGCGCTTGTTGGACTGGCTGCCGGCGGGCAAGGTCAGCGGCCTGGTCAGTCACGGGCTGCAACCAGCGATGGCTGCAGGCGAACCGGTGCGGTTCTGCGAGCCGGAAGGAGCGTGGTACGACTGCGGCACCCACGCGGAACTGCTGCGGGCCAGCGCGCATGCGTTGCGCGTCCGAGCCACGCAAGCGAGCTTCCCCCAACCTGCGCCGAAGCGAAACCTGCTGAATTTACACAATATTGCCGCGAATGTTCAGCGGCAGCAACAAAATATCGCCTAGCGATCTGCTTACTACAGCTAGCGATCTGCTTATAAAAGCTAGCGATCTGCTTATAAACGTTATTTCAGTGAGAACACGATCTCGGTCGAGCCGATCTGGATCCGGTCGCCGTCGCGCAAGAAGATCTTGTGGATCTTCTGGCCGTTCACCAGCACGCCGTTGGTCGAGTTCATGTCCGCGACTTCGTAGCGCATCTGGTCGATCTTGATCGCCGCGTGCCGCCTCGACACAGAACCATCCGAAATCACGATGGTATTCCCTTTCATCGAGCCAATGGTCGTGACATCGTCAATCAGCGGGAAGATCTCGCCAGCCAGCGGACCCTGCAGCACCGTCAGCTTGCCGCGAGACGGACCGTCGTACTCCACCTTCTCGCGCTTGCCGCCCGCCGCCGCCGGTTCCGCGGACTTGCGTCGGGACATGAACACGAAGAACACGATCAACAGGCCCAGGCCCAAGATGCCGCCCAGGATCATCCCGGCCATCTTCAAGTACTTCGACCAGTTCACGCTCGGCAGCGGCAGGTGCACGTCGTTGTAGCCGGCTTCCGACGTCGCGCCGTCCTTCATCTTGACCTTCAGCGCGATGGCGTAGTTGGCCTCGTCCTTGCCCTGGATGCGCTCGCCCCAGTCCGGCAGGTCGGCCAGCTTCACGGTAATCACGTACTGCTTCTTGATGCGTCCCGAGATGTTGTCCCAGACCGACGGGATGAAGCCGAGGCCGTCCTTGTTGTTGATGAACGAGTACACGCCGCCCGTGGTGTTGGCGATCGTCTGCAGGTTCGAAAGGTACTGCTCGTCGTCCTGCGAGTAGCCGATCGTGTGCACCTTGATCTTGTAGTCCTGGTATTTCTCCAGCATCTTCGAGGTCTTGGCGGTCAGCTTGTCCTTGCGCGTCTCCCGATCCTTGCCGTCGGACATCACCACCAGGAAGCGTCGCCGCGCCGCCTTGATCTTGTCGCTCTTGTCCAGGTTGTCGACGAAGTAACTCAGCGCCTTGTCCACCGCCCGCACGGACTCGGGCAGCAGCGACTGCGCCTGCTTCTGCTCGCCCAGGTTGTTCGCCGGCAGTTCCTCGTTCTGCGGCACCGTCGCGTTCATCACCGCTTCGCGTGCCTGCTTGAAATCACCCGCGAAAGAGTACAACACCTCGTGCGGCGTGCCCTCGCGATAGACCAGCACCGCGACCATGTCGTTGCCCGAGAGCCGCTGGATGAACTGCGCCGCGCCTTCCTTTTCCTGGTCGAAAGTCGAGTGCTTCTCGGACTCGGAAGCGACCTGGTACGCGCGCGACTCGTTCAGGAGCAGCACGATGGCAACCGGCTCCTGCGACTTCTCCGCGGTCACGATCGACATGCTGTTGTCGACGATCTTCAGCGGCTTGCCACCGGCCAGAATTTCGATGTCCTGCGGCTGCACGTTCTCGACCGGAATCCCCTTCACGTCCAAGATGTCGGCGTGCAGGGTGAGCGTCATCTCCTTGGAATCGAACTCGACCCGGTCGATCAGCACGCGGTTCTCGTTGTCCGCCAGCGCCACGATCGGCAGCAACACGGCCAGAAGCACCAGCGACCCGATCCCCATGCCGAAGCGCCGCCTCAGCCCTGCTCGTACTTTGGTCATCTGAGCGATCTCTGACACTTGCATCTCCAGGCTCTCCTGCATGTGCTGACGCACCGACTTCAACCTCGACGACTTCGAACGCGACGCCGACGCCAGCTACTCGAGCGACTTGAACTTCAACTCGGTCCGACCCATGCGGATCTTGTCGTTGTCGATGATGTCTTCCTTCGAAGCGCGCCGGTCGTTCAGGTACGTGCCATTGGTCGAATCGAGATCCACCAGCGTGAACGTGCCGTTTTCGTGGCGGATCACGCAGTGCTTGGACGACAGGTACGGGTCGGTCAGCACGACGTCGCAGTCGGCCGCGGTGCCCATCGTGTTCTTGCCGTCCACCAGTCGAAAGTCCCGCCCGCGCAGTTCGCCCGTCAGCACGACGATCCAACCGACGCAGGGCTTGAACGACCCCATGCTGATCTGGCTGAGATCGATTGCGACGGTCTTCTCGGGTTCGCCGAAGCCACCACCGTGCTGGTCCTCCTGCTCCTCGGGCTCCGCCCTCTTCTTGCTGAACCAGCCCATGAAACCTCCCCCGTTCTCCTGCTTCGGTTTGTCCTTGCCGCCTTTCTTCTTCGCCATCAACGCAGCCTTGGCTGCCTTGGCCGGCGAATCCACTGCCTTGTTGAACTTGCTGGCCGCCGCTCCCTTCGCCTTGGTGATAGCGCCCATCTTCTTGGACTGCACCGAATTCACGACGCGGTCGATGCGCTGCTGCCCGAGATTGCGGAAGAAATCGACGATCAAGTTGAAGATCATGCGATCACCCTTTCGAACTGGCCCGTCGCGCCCACGCTGGCCTCACCGCCTCGCAGCATCGCATCGCCTCGCCACTTCGGCAACAAATGTCCTACCCGCGCTTGGTCGGCTGGAACGCCCACATCTTGAACACGTTGATGTCGCGCCCGGCGGTCACTGGCTTCATCTTGATGCGCAGGCTGATCTCGCGCACGTTCTCCGCGGGCACCACGTACACCCAGTTGCGCCAACGGAACTTGCGGTCTGATCCCGCGCAGATGCAGTTCGCCAGGCGCCGATCGTTGGCCTCGATCTCCGCCTCCCAGTCGCCGTACACGTAGTCCATGCGCCAGACCACGTACACGTCCTTGCCGGGCTCCACGTTCTTGATTTCGTACTCGACCTGGCCGCCTTCGAACGCCGTGCCCGCGTCTTCCACCACCACGCCGTCGGGGTACTTGAGCTTCTGACGCGTCCGGTACTTGTCGCGCTCGCCGGTGATGCGCCAGTTGTGGGTCTTCTCGCTCTCGGCATCCATCGGGTCGATCATGTCGATGAGGGTCATGTCCTGACCCTCGATGGTCATCTGGTCCTGGAACGGCGCCGAACGGACCTTGATGTTCTCGATGACCGCGTTGGTGTCGGTGGACTTGGCCTCGAGCTTCTTTTGCGGCTTCTTGTCCTTGAGGAACATCGTCTCCATGAACTTGTAGCACTCGTTCTGGTAGCCCATCAGGCCGGTCAGGAAGTCCATGCTGAACTGGCGCTCCTCGAACTTCTGCAGCGAGATCTCGACGTGCTTCTTGAAGTTGGCGAAGTCGCGCTGGCTGGACACGGCGGGCACGTTGGCCTCGATTTCGTTGATCATCGTCCACTGGTGGTTGAGGATGATCAGGTACAGCGAGAACACGTTGCGCAGATCGACCAACTGGGCGTGGATCAGCATCTCCAGCGTGATGAACGCGTGCAGCACGTCCGAGGCCGGCAGGATGCGCATGGTGTGATAAAGATACGCGTAAACCGCCTTGGACCGGCGGATCATCTCCATCAGGTCCCACAGGGTGGACGGACTGATGAACGAACCGACGATGCCCGCCACCGGCACGAAGCGCAGGTCGAGTTCATTGGCTTGCGGGTTGAAGGGGTCCTTGGCGTCGACGATACGCTTGACATCCTTGGTCAAGTTCACGCGCGCCAGCTCGACTTCGGCGTGCAGGTCCGGCTCGGTGATGATCCACTCGACCTTGGCCGATTCGGTCACGCGACGGTGGCCCTTGAAGTCGAGGTTCTCCTTGTAGCTGATGAAGTCCGAGAACTCCTCGATGTAGCGCACGACCAGGTACGCCGTGGTAGGCAGCTTGAAGTCCGCGGGATTCAACTGCTTGATCTCGGGCTCCCACAGGAAGATGTCGTGACCCGAGCCGTCGACCGCGTAGCCGCTCTGCACTTCCACCGCGAGTTCGCCGCGTCCACGTCCCGACACCCGCAAGCCACCGAGCGCGTGCGGCACGATGCCCGGGCCGTGCATCATGCGGTTGTGCAACTTGCGCTTTTCGTTGTGGTACTGCTCGCTGTCGTTCCAGTCCTTCTCGGTGGTGCGGAAGCCCCGGAAGAAGTTGAGGCGCTTGTAGTTGCGTTCGGTGATCTCGGCCATCTGACGTTCCCCTTTCGCGTGGTTACCATCCTGGAGGATGGGCATGTGCCGCGGGTGTTTGAGCGATAACTCAGGGTAATAGAAACAGGTTACGATTCATGCGAGGGGCTGCCGTCAGCTTTCCTCTTCTCCCAGGCTTTCCTCGCCGATCGTCATGAACGGCGCCAGTTCGTATGTTTCGTCGGTCTGCGAAAAAGTCAGGAAGTAGTTGGTGTGCGCCGGCTTCTCGGCCCGGATCACCCGGTGGATGCGGATGATCTGGTCGTCGGTCAGATCGCTCGCCTGCATCGGCAGTTGCACGACGAAGCAATGGGCGAAGTTGATCGGCGGCAGGATCGTCGACGTCACGCCAATCTCGCCGGTCACGCCGACGCGGAACGGCTCGAAAGGCCACTCGTTTTCGCGAATGTCAGGCTTCACCCCGACGTACATCTCGAGCAACGCCGAAAGCGCCGCCTTGGTGCCGCGGATGCTGTACAGGGTCGGGGCAAACTTCAGCCATTTGCGCTTCTTCTGGTCGGGCCAGTCCGGGTCCAGGTGCAGCGCAATCCACGACGCCAGCCAGTCCAGGAAGCGCGCCTCGGTCTCCAGGGGCTGGAACAACTGCGGCACGCGCTCGACGACGTCGTTCACCTTGTCGTGCAGTTGCTGGAAGATCCACAGGTATTCGTGCAGCAGGTGGTTGTCGCCGCTGGTGGACTCCTGGTACAGCTGGGGCAGGAAGCGCACCCAGCTCGTCTTGGCCACCGCCAGCTCGCAGATCATCGTACTGTCCACGAGTTGGCCGCGAATCGGCTTCTGCTCGACGACAGTGTGATCGGCCACATAGGCTTCGACGTAGCGCGGCACCGGCGGCGGGAAACCTGCCTGTTCCAAGACGATGCACGCGTCGCGGTACGGCATGCCCGTCAGTTCGGGCACCACGAGCTTCCGCGCCCGTTTGACGGAGCCAGGTGGTCGGGGCGTCGTAGCGATCTTCTGAACCATCGCACCTCAGTACTGGTCGCCGAGTGCGACCTCCGTTGCTGCCGCTCAACCTGCCCAGGCTAGACGATTCGCTCGTGCGCCTTCTCGGTGGTTTCGACCCTGACGCAGTGCACCAGTTCGCCGGCGCCGACCTTGAACTGGTCGACCTCGATCTTGGTGTGCTCGTCCAGCAGCCGCACGCGGTCCACGAAGTCCACGCCCGGCACGTCCTCGATCACGTGGTACAGATCGACGCGGTACACCGGCCGCCCGAACGGCCAGCCCTTGCCGTCGCGCCCGCCCTTGAGCGGATGCAGGAACAGCCTGACTCGCCTCTCGATTTCGCGCTTGACCCGGTCGCTGCCCGCCGCCTGCAGCACGATGATCTCGACCTGCACGGACAGCTCGCGAAACGTCGGGCGCTGCACGTTCAGCATCGTCGACAGCAGCTTGCGATCGGCCAGGTGGTTGCGCACCTTGCGCAGCAGTTCGGTCGAGGGGATCGGCTTGTCCAAGAAGTCCGGATGCGATTCCGCGACCTTGGGCACGATGACCACAGTGATTTCGCCCTCGCGCTCATGCGTCGGCAGGGCACACACGCGCGCCACCGAGTTGGACGCCTCGATGGCCAGCCATTCGAAGTCTTCGGCGGTCACCGCGCGGCTCTTGGCCTTGAGCGAGTGCGGACCGCGGCGCTTGGCCTCCTCGATGGTCTCCAGGTTGCAACCACCCGAGGCCGCGAAGATATTGCGCACCGCGTCGACGTACGGCACGCCCTGCAGCAGCACGGTGATGCTGTCCGGCGGCACGTTGCCTTCCTCGCCGCCGCCGACCTGGTAACGCCGGCAAAGCACGTTGCGGTCGGCCTTTTGCGGGACCATGCCGTGGATGCCGTCGCCGAAGTGGACCTCGCTCGTCACCACGTCTTTGGTGTAATGGCGATCGACAGGTGCTGATTCGTACAGGCTTTCCACCTCACGCCAACGCACCAGCACGCCCTCGCCGTCGGGATCCTCGGCCAGGTAGTTGTCGCCGAACACCGCCGCCAGGGCTTCCAGCTCGGGGCCGGTCGGCCTTTCTCGTTCCCGCACCCACAGTTCCTGACCGGGTAGCACGGGGCCGCGCACGAACTTGTAGGTCTGGTTGGGCGTGCCCTTGGACGAGCCGAGGATGGTCTCGCCGTACGTCGTGACATTGCTGGCGAAAACACAGTTCATCTGGACGTTGCGCAACATCGGCGGTTCGTCGTAGCCACCGAATTCGAGGCGCGCCCGCAGCCAGTACAGGTTCTCGCCGTAGCGCTTGTTGCTGCGGTGATCCTTGGGGCCGACGAACTCGATGAAACCACTCTGGGTGAAGCCGTAGCTGTGGTCCCGCGCGACCAGGCTCTGCCACTCCTTGCTGTTCCAATATTCCCAGCTGATGACCTGTTCCGCATGGATCTGATTCAGGATCTTCGAGGTCTGCCCCGCTGAGGCCTTCAGGCGTCGACCCGGGCCGTCGGTCTCGGCGATCTCGAAGTACAACTGGTTGCGCTCGTTCGGGAAGGGATCGCGGAAACCCAGGTACAGCGTCGGGCTCTCTTCGCTGATGGGCAGGAAGGGCTGAAAAGGCTTCATCTCTTCGGCGGCGATGACCGTGTACTCGGTATAGACGAAATCGTTGTAGGCGATCACGCGCTCGAACGGGTGCTCCTGCTCGACGAAGCGCAGGGAAATCGCCTTCAGGGTCGGCGGGCGCAACGGCCGGGGATCCTTCCAGACCCAGCGATCGTTCTCGAGCTCATAGCTGCCGGCCACGCCGTAGTCGCCCCGTTCGATGCGGGCGCGCACCCAGAAGCCGTCCTTGCCGTTGACTTCACAGGTCTTGATGTCCTTGGGCCGCTTGAAAGCCACGAAGCCGCCAGCGGTGAAGCAGGCGGTGTCGTCGCGGAAGTCCAGACCCGGATCCTCCTCGTCGTAGTCGCCGAACCCGTTGCGTCCCAGCAGCTTCCAGCGCTTGCCGTTCCAGTACTCCCAGCCGACCACCAGATCCGGCGAGGCGACCGGCATGGCGACCACCGAAGCGTCGGCCAACTCGAAGTCGATGCGGATGTCCGCGTCCGGATGGCCGATCACCGTGTCGCACTGCAGGTATAGCGCGGCGTCCAGGGTCGGATCCCTGCCGAACGGCTGCACGTTGCGATCGAGATCGAGCTTGAGGTACAGACCGCCTTCGGGATTGGCGAAAGCCGTGTCCGGGCGCTCGCCATCGCCGACCAGTTCCAGGCGCATCTTGATGAGATCGCACATCGTTTGTTCTTGAGTCGTCGGCACTTCGGCCAGGCGTCCGCGCAGGAACAGCCCGGTCACGTCGCCCACCGTCGTCTCGGCCATCGAAGGCGGACCGATCAGCGCCAACTGGTCGTGATCGGTTTCGATCGGCGGACTCTGCAATTCACGCCAGCGCTCGCCGTCGAAGTACTCCCACTCGAGCATCTTCACCAGCGACTGCGGCACGTCCGACGTCGACATGGTGCGGATGGACAGCACCGAGGATTCATTGAACGCTTCCAGGCGCTTGTCGCCCAGGTACAGGAACCGCTCGACCGATCGCACGCCCGCCCATAGCGGCACGCCTTCGCGCCGACGCCCGAGCAAGCCCGTGTTGTCGGCAAAGGTGTCGTGGTGCTGGCTCATGCACTTGACGAGTTCGTTGTTCGTCACCACCACGTCGGTCTCGGTCTCGAACGTGACGTAGTTGCCGTCCTGGCCCGGCTTGGTGCCGATGCGCGTGTTGGCCGGCACGTTGACCTTGTCCGCCTTGGGATTGATGCCGAACCACATGACGGTGCGCGCGGGTTGCGGCGGCGTCAGGGAAATGCCCATCAACTCCAAGAAGGCCAAGAAGTTCTTGTCCGGCACCCGGTTGAGCCGGTACAGGGTCATCTCGGTCATCCAGGCGAACAACTCGATGAGCGTGATGCCGGGGTCGGACCGATTGTGGTTCGTCCATTCGGGACAATACTGCGGAATGAGGCGCACGGCCTCCTGGACGATGTCATCGAAGTTGCGGTCGTCGAGATTCGGACTCGGGATCATCGATTCCAACTCCTGTACGGGGGGAAGGTCCTGGTCAATGCACGCAAGCTCGCGTCCTGACTAGAGATCCTGCTCGCGGCGTAGATAGAACGGGTACACGAAGTTGCGGTCGACGTTGGTGGACCGGACCTTGTAGTTGACCTCGACGACCAGCATCGAGTCGTCGGTCGCTTCCGGATAGGCCGACACCGTGACATCGGTGATGCGCGGCTCCCACTTCTGCAAGGCTTCCTTGACGTAGAACGCGACCATGCCGCAAGTCGACGGCGAATTCGGGTGGAAGACGAAGTCATGGATACGACAACCGAAGTTCGGACGCATCACCCGCTCGCCGACCGCGGTGCCGATGATGCAATGCACGCCTTCCTCGATGTTGTCCTCGCCCTCGGACATGGACATGCCGCCGAACGCGTTGGTCTGAAGCGGAAACTTCATGCCACGACCGAGAAAGCTCTTCGTCGCCATGCCTGCCTCGGTCCCCTTTCGCGCGGCGTGCAACCCCCAGGTCGCGTGCCGAACGTCACCCACACACTTCTAACGCGGTCCTGCCCCGACTAGCCGAACGGGTTGCTGACCTTCTTGCCGGGCCCGCCCTGATAGTTGTCTTCGGAATTGCCCAGCAGGCCCTCGAACTTGAGGCCGCATTGCGGGCACTCGATCTTGATCCAGCCTTCTTCGCCGTCCTCGACCACCACGTCGGCGCGTTCGCAGATCGGACAGCGCAGACCGTCAGTGCGCCCCGACGCCGCCGAAGTCAGCGTGTCCTGGAGCATGAGCATCAGCTCTTCCTGGTCGTAGTCGGCTGGACGCATAGGCGACACCTGCGGCGAGACGTTGCTGCCCCGATGATCCCAAAGACCCTTGGCGAGCCGATACTAGTCGGCGCAAGGCCAGTGTCAACGCCGGCCAGCTCACGCTAACTCGACCTCGCGACCACTCTGAGCCCCTGTACCTCGTGACCTCAGGGAGTTGACTGCTGCGAACGCGAAGATCCCGACGTGCGAACTAGCCGATTCTGCGATCGCAGAATTCGTCCGATCGGTCAGGTATTAGCGGAGGTTGCCCGGCACGCTGAAGCGCTGCGAGAAGAAACCACGCGCGCAAACTCAGCTTTTTCAGGTGCGGGCGAAACGGGCGGCGACCGCAGGCTCAGGCCTTCTTCTTGGCATTGCGCGCGAAGCCCATCGTCGTGCGATAGCCCTCTTCGGAGCGAAAGGTGTGCGTCGCCGAGAGGATCAGGTACTTGCCGCCGTAGGTACCGAATTCCTTACTGAACTCGAGGGTGGCACCCGGCACGCACTTGTTGTTGCCTTCGATGGTGACTTCGCCGGTCAGGTAGTCCATCGAGAACTGATCGAACAGCGATTGCGCCAAGGATTTCGCCTCTTCGGTCGAACCGACGGCCTGGTCCACGACGACGTACTTGCGCCCGGTCGAACCGCTGCCGTAGAGCGCAGTGCCGGTGTCCGAGTGGCCCTTGGTGCCGTCGAAGTTGTAGGTGCTGCTCGTGACCTTCTGGACGATGTTCTTCTTCTTGGCGGGATCCCAGGAGCGCACTTCCACGGCCGCGTACTGCTGCACGGTCGAGAGGCGGAACTGCGTGTGCAACATGGCGGTAGTCTTGGGATCGGCCGCTGCGAGGCGATCGCGCACGACGATCACCACCGGGTCGCTGGACGGATCGGCCTTGGTGAACTTGACGTCCTTGGAGCCGCCGGGATCGGCCTTGTACTCGAGGTTGGCGCCGATCGCGCGCAAGAACTCGAAGTCGCTCATGTTCAACTGTGGAATGTACTTGAGCTTGAGGTCGCTGGAGCCGATCTTCTCGACGTTGAGGTTGTCGCTGGTCTTGCCGCCTTCCTGCGCCGTGGACTTGTTGATGACGTCCTTGACCGCGCTGGTCGGAGCCTGGTTCGCCGCAAGGCCGTCGCCCCAAGTCTTGCTGCGCTGGCCGCGGGTCAGGCGGTGCAACTTGTGGTAGCCCGAGATGACCGTGCGATAGCCCTGCTCGACGTCGAAAATCGGTTCGATGTACGAGACTTCACCGGTGCACAAGACTTCGCTGGCGCCTTTGAAGCCCATCGAGATCTCGACTTCCATGCCGGCCTTGAAGGCGTCCAACAGCTGGATCTTCTCCAGCTTCATCATGTCGAACTCGACGCTGAACATGTCCGGATTGTCCAGACGCAGGTCGACGCTCGCCGAGATGATGGAAAGGCCGCCGCGGGACTGGACTTTGTCGCTTCCCTTGTCCGTCGAAAGCTCGGTGCTGCCTTCGATCTTGATCTGGATTTCGGGTGTCTGCTTGTCGCTGGCCATGTTTCCTCCGCGCCGGAATCTACGAAAGGCGCCGGGTCTGATGCGCGCATTGGGGGGCAAGCGCAGGCGCACTCATCGTGGCTCGAAGCCTACTTCAGGATGGGCGGAATCAGCAGGCGACGGCCCGGCTGCACGTGCAGCGGATCATCGATGCCATTCGCTTCGGCGATGCGGCGCCACTCGGAAGGGTCGTCGTATTCCTTGTTCGCGATGCCTTGCAGCGTATCACTGCGCGAAACCAGGTAGACATGCGCCGTGTCGGGGCTGCTCTTGGTCGGCGGCTTGGGCACTTCGACCAGGGTCAGCTTGCACGTGCAGCGAACCGGCGTACCGTTCGGCAAGAACATCGTGTAGTTGACGTCCAGGCCGGTGACGAACCACATACCCGTGTGGATCTGGCCGTCGCCCTCGCCCCAGCCCGCGCCCCAGGAGAAGAAGACCTGCGGCGGACGATGCAAATGCTCGTCGACCGAGATCAGCTTCTCGAGCTGAGTCACGTGCTCTTTGTAGACGCTCGTGCGCTTCTCGAACGTGTCGAAGAGAATCTCGCCGAACTCCAGCACCAGGGCGTTGCCACCCGTGAACTGAGGCGCTGGCGCATTCTGCCCGGCCTGCTTGCCTTCCTTGGGCTTGACCGTCTTGGTCACCCGGATAGCCTCCGGATTGAACAAGAAGTCGACCTCGCCCTTGCCGGCGTTCTTGGACTTCGCCTTGTCATCGGCATAGACGACGATCTTGGCCTTCTGCAGATCAGCCATGGATCCCCCTTCTCTCTCGCTCGCGCTTGATCCGCGTCATGACGGATCTAGCGATCTTCTGCGCCAAAGCATCGATGTCTTCGGCCTGGCCCTGTCCGTCGTGCGAGGCTTCTCCGCCACCGCCGCCCTTTGCGTTCTTCTTGTTGCCGTGCCCGCCCATGTCTTGCATCGGCATGCCCACCGTCGCGTCCGCGCCGCTCGTCACGATCGATTCGCTCAGCGGCTTGGCGGCGGCGGCAGCGACCAGGGCCGAAGCCGCCGGTGCCACCAACGGCAGCATGTTCGCGCCCGGCGTGGAAGTGACTGACAACACCCGAGCCATTGCGCCGGACTGGACGCTGCGCATCGACGCGCTGGCACCCTGGTTGCGACCGGCTTGCGAGACCGCGGCTTGCATCGCAGCCGCTGGATTGACCAGGCTCTTTTCGCCGTAGTTGAAGTCCGTGGGCAGTCCCTGCGGACCGTCGCCACCGGTGAACGTGCGCTGCGGACCTTGAGCCGCGGCGACGGCGGCGGCATGGCCACGACCGGTGCGCGCGTTGCGGCGGGCTTCGACGATTCCGCTCAGGCGATCGGCACCCCGAACGGCGCTCGGCATCGGCCCGCTTTCGCCGTGGAAGCTCGCAGTGTCGCCGGCGCCCAGGCCGACCAGATCGCCGCCGCCGAGTTCCGCGGAACCATAGCCGACGCGGGCCCGGATGCCGCCACGGCCGAGACCACGCTCGAAACCGTTGCGCGGCGTGATGCGCATGAGCCCGGCCGCGCGACGGGTGCTGCTCAGCAGATCCCGACCCCGACGCAGACCGACCGGAACGAAATCATGCAGCCGCGCGGTGGTTCCCGTGCGCGCCGTCCGACCCGTCACGACCGAACTCGCCGCCGAGCCATCGCTCGCCTCGACCGAGCCACCGGTCGCACCCGGAGCCAGCATTTCCCGCTCGGTCTCCTCGGTACGCATCGGCCGCGCGGTGCCCTGAGCGCCCAACTGCTCGAGATCGCCGCGAGAACCCTGGAGGGCAGACAGCGCCGCCAAGCCGGTCAGCATGAAGCCGTCGCCCGCTTCCGCACCAACCGCTGCCGAACGCGAAGCCATCGCTCGGGCCGCAGCGCTGGTCGTCGAGCTCGAAGCCGGCGCCGCATCACCTTGCAGAGTCAAGATCGTACCCGGCCGACCGGTCGAAGCCTGAGCCTGCGTCGTTTGCTTGAGAACGTCAGCCCGACCGAACCATCGCGCCAGGAAGGCCGTCGCCACGTCGGCACCGCCCGCCGGCAACGTGTCGCCGAACAGGGCCAATGCCGCGCGCACCGCAGCTGGGGACCGCATCGCTTCGAGCGAACCGGACGCGACCTTGGTCTTGGCTTCCGCCCGCGCGCCGCTCGTCGCCGCCACGCGATTGCGCACGGCATCCGCACGGTTGGACTGCAGGGCCGCCACGCTGCGGGCAGAAGTGTCCACGCCTGCGTCGACGCCAGCGTCCGCCCCCGGCTGGAGCGACACGCGTTCGTCGTTGCTGGCCGAAGCCAACGCCCGAACCTGCTGACGCGCCAGGTGTTGTTCGATCCACGGTGTGATGGCATCGCGGGCGCCGAACGGGCGCGCAGCCAGCACCTGCGCCTCGGCGCCGTTGGCGAAGTCGACGACAGAACGGCCTTGCGCAATGTGCCGCACCAGCTCGGTCAAGCGACCGTTGCGCGCGCTTTGGGCGACGACGCGTTCGATGGCCGCGGCGGCAGCGCCGGCCCAGGCAGTCTGGCGACCGGTGAGGGCTGCTACCCGACTCTGGCGAGCGGCGAGCGATTCACCCGGACGGGCAGTGGCAGCGCCACCAGCGATGCTGCGAGCGGCAGTGCCACCAGCGATGCTGCGAGCGGCAGTGCCACCAGCGA
>CAYHHL010000010.1:54109-60517 GCA_964356325.1 uncultured Enterobacteriaceae bacterium
ATGCTGCGAGCGGCAGTGCCACCAGCGATGCTGCGAGCGGCAGTGCCACCAGCGATGGTGCGAGCGGCAACCGAACGGGCGCCGGCAGCGCGACCCGCCACAGGTTGTGCGGCTTTGCGAGGGGTTCCCGCTACTTCGGGCTGTGCAGCCTCCGAAGCTTCGTCATGTGTCGCACCGGGAGCCAGCCACTCGCCGGCACCCGCGTCCGCACCCAAGCCGCCGGCGTAGCCCCGCGCAGTGCGAGTCCCCGCCACAGCAAAAGATGAATCCGTCGTCCCAGCGCGCGGCGCCGAAGCCAGGCCGCCAGCCTGAGCAGATGTCGCCGCGTGCGCCAGGGTGCGCGGGGTCCAAGCAGTGGCGCTGGCCTCGAGACCAGAGGTCACGGGCTCCAGGCCTGCGAGCAGACGATCCGACAGACGCGTACCGAGACCGATCGCACCGAGGCCAACTGCGCCGGCCGCCTGGGCTTGCCGCGCCTGACCGGCAACGAACAGACCCGCTTGGACTTGCGCCGCCTGTGCTGCCTGTACGGTCTGGGCCGCGACTGAGCCCCGCGCCGACGTCGCTTTCAGCGCTGCGACTGGAGCGATCCAGGCTGGCAAGGCCGCCGGACGTCCCGCAGGTCGTCCCGAGGCAGCGATGACGCCAGAAGTTTCGCGCAGATCCGCGACACGGGCGGCCAAACCCGCCTGACCGGATCGAGCCGCGGCCCGGGTCGGTGAGGCGGCAACACCTTCGGAAAGAGGGGCTGTCTCACCATAGGCGGCGTCGACACCAGTCGCGGAAGGCTGGAGCCAATCGCCCGCGCCCTGCTCCGTGCCGGCATAGCCGCGACGTGCCGTGGCCGGTGCAGCCTTGCCGGCGAGTGCCGCTTCACCTTGCGCCAGCCAAGCGACCCAGCGAGGCAAGGTCGCCTGGCCGCGGGAGAGATCGGCACCACCGCGCTCGAACAACGGCGCGAAGCGATCCGCCTGGGGCGCCGAGGCTCCACCGACCGGACCAGCAACCTGCGCGCCTGCGAGCAAACCGGGCTGCGCACGTCCGAAGGCACCGGCAGTCGCGGTTTCAGAAGCGGCGACACCAGCGTTGGGGATGCCCTGCGCGCGCGATTCGCCTGAAGCCACGGCCTCGAAGCGTTGGATCCTAGCCAGTTGGCGCGCAGCCCAGGCGACCGGACCGGCGAACGCGGGTCCGGCGAAGAACGAAGCGGAGGCGCCTGCAAGCGGAGCCGCGTAGGCCGGCTGAGTGCCAGCAGCCTGAGTGCCAGCAGCCTGAGTGCCAGCAGCCTGAGTGCCAGCAGCCTGAGAGCCGGCAGCGCCGGCGCGGGCCGGCGTGGCAGACGAAGCCGGTGCGGCGAACGCCCCCGGAGCCGTCCCCGCGGGTGAAACTTGAGCAAGAACCTGAGCTTGCGTCAGTCCAGCGTAGTTCTGCGCGCGCATCGCTTCGGCGCGGACGGCCTGGGCCACCACGGCGCGCGTCGATACCGAGGCCAGTTGCGCAGTCGGTTGCCGAGCGACCGACGCTGCCCAAGCCGCTGCCGGCAGACGTACATCCGGGGTCCGAGCCGCGCGGGCGGGCTGAGCGAGGGCCGCAGCCTGAACCGCGCGCGCCGCTTGGTTGGCTACCGCCGCGGCAGTTCGGGTGGCCGTTGCTGTCGTGACCCGCGTGCTGATCGGTGCATCTGTGGCAGGCTCGCCGACATCCCCCGTATTCAGGCGGACTTCCAGGCCGGGCTCGAGCATCGCGAGGTCGGCAGCTTGTTCCGCCATGCGCAGGGCCCGCGGCATCGCAGCGACGTCCTGAGCGCGCGCGAAGGGGTCCAGCCAGCGATTGGCCTGAATGCGCCCTGGACCGGCAGATTGCGCCAGGCGAGCTATCGAGCGCGCGGGGGCCTGACGTCCCGGACCAAACGCAGTGCCGAGGCCCAACGCCTGCAGGTGCGCCTGTCCGACATCGGGGAGTTCCGTCCCTACTTGAGCGGGGTCTGTTCGCCCCACCTGCCCAGCCACTGCGGGTGTAGAGGCCCCGATCGCCGCCTCGGCCTTGGTCTCACGGCTGCGCAAATCGGCCAGCAGTTGACGGATCGCCCGCAGCTTGCTCGCCTGACCGGGAGCCGGCTTGCGCGCAGGGGCACGGGGGGAAGCGGCGCGCGTCTGGGCTGCCGTCTGGATCGTCTTGCGTTGCGCGGACTTGGCCGCCGCCTGGCCCTTGACTGCTGCCGCCGTCTGAACGCGCGCAGCTTCGACCGCCGCGGCTTCCAGCGTCTGTTCTTCTTGTTCGAGGACGAGTTGGAGCAGATCCGCCAAGTCGCCAATCTGCAGCGTGCGCGCGTCAAGACCCAACTTTCCGAGCAATTGCGGGCTGTGCGCCACCGAGGTCGCCAGGTCCCAGGCCTGACTGCCAAACGTTCCGGACATCGACGCCAGGCCGGGCAGATGGGCCATCAGTCGGTCCGACGACAGCGACAGCCCGGTCTGCACCTGACGCGGAGCCATGCCGTGCCCCGACTCCGCCAGCCAACGCTGGTAGATGCCGCGGTGCAGCGTCAGGACATCCTGTTGATCCGTTGTCGGAAGCTGCGTCGTCACGTTTTCCCTCGCTGCGGAAAGCCCGCCGTGGGCCTTGCGCGCATCTGCTCAGGTCTCGTCAGCTTTCGGCCCAGGGGCGGCACGTGCTGCTCTCGGTCACGCCATGGTCGAACTTACGCCGCCTTGTACGTGAACTTGTCGTAAGCCATGCGGATCTGCTCGAAGCCGACCTGCCCGGACATCGAGTTCAGGCTGGGACCCGAGTATTCGATGATGAAGGCTTTGTCGAAGACGTACTCGCCGATCTTCTGGTACTTGCGGTCCAGGACGGCGATGGTCATGTTCACGCGTTCGGTCTTCTTGCCGGTCAGCGCGGACTTGAGCATGTCGTAGAACTCACCGGTCGAGGCGAACCATCCGCGCTTGAGGACGAGCGGTTCGAACTTGCCGGGGCCGACCATGTTCAGCGAGTACTCGTTGTTGCCACCCTCGCGGTGGGCGACGGGCTCGGCCTTCCACGAAAGTCCGGACAATTCGCTGAACATCGCGTAGTTGATGCTGCCGATGGTGACGGTGAACGCGTAGGCCACGTCCGGATCGCCGGCCCGGGGCGTGCTGTGTGAGATGGCGCCGCCGCCGCCCGCGTCACCCATGCTCACGCTGAGCGAGGCCTTGATCGAGACCTTGGCGCTGACCTTGGCGCCGCCCTTGCCCGCGCTGATCTTGGCGGAGGCCTTGACCGAGGCTTTCGCCTTGATCTTCATGGCCATGGCCGCTACAGCGAGGTGCTCGTCGTCACCGGGAGCCACCACTTCTGGCGCACCGGCGGGCAGCACCTGCAGGCTTCCCTGAGCGCGCGAGGCCTCGGGCGCCACCATCTTCGCGGTCCGCTTGCGTGTCGCAGTCGTCGCCATGTCGAGCTCCTTCCGGGTCCGCTGTTCGGTTCACTTTCCTGGCTTCAAAACCTGTTGCATGGACCGTGCCATCACGCCCCATCTTCGCGAGACAGGACGTCGACTTCTTGCACGACGCGCAGGCCGATGAACTCGGCGGGGCGGAACGGAGCCAAGCCCACGTCCATGACCAATTGGCCTTTCTCGCGGGTTTCCATGGTGTTGATTTCGTCGTCGCACTTCACGAAGAAAGCTTGATCGGCCGAGGCGCCGTTCAGATAGCCGGTGCGCCACAGTTGTTCGAGGAAGAATGCAACGTCGCGCGAGATCGTCGACCACAGTTCGGGGCCATTGTTCTCGAACACCACCCACTGCAGGCCCTGCTGCAGCGTGCGGGCAATCGCCGAAATCGTCCGCCGCACGTTGACGAAGCGCAGCATCGGATCCGAAGCCGCGGTGCGCGCGCCCCAGATGCGGATTCCTCGCTGGGCGAAGATCTGCAGGCAATTGATGCCTTCGCTGTTCAGGGTGCCGATATCCGCCTGTTGCAGGAACAACTCGAGGTCGACCACGCCTTCGAGCGGCTCGTTCGCCGGCGCCCGGTACACCCCTTGGGTCCGATCGCAACGCGCGTAGATGCCGGCGACATAGCCACTGGGCGGGATCGCCTTGCCGTTCTGGCTGGTCGAAGGCACGAGGTACGGATAGTAGAACGCCGCGTAACTCGTGTCGAAAAGCCGTCGCCACTGCATCGCGCCGGTCGGCGTCGTCTCGGGCGGGAAGTCCAGAATGCAAAACCGGTCGCGCTTCTCCTCGCACAGGGTGACGGCGGCTTGCTGGACGATCTCCATGTCCTTGACGGACTTGAAGCCACTCGACTGCTGCAGGCACCACGGCAGGTCCGGCATCACGATGAGGTCGACCGCCTCCAGTTCGGCCACGCCGGCCAGACCGAAGCGCTGCCCGGGACCGAGGTCCGCGCCGATGAAGTCCTCGGCCGCCACCGTGTAGAGTCCGTCCGTGCCGCCTTCCAACACCACCGTCTGGACTTCACTGGGAAAGTTGCCGGGAGGCGCGGTCTGCGTGTCGAGACTCGTGACCGTGATGAGCCGGGACGTGCCGTTGACGATGCGCTCGGCGAACTGCGGCGACTGGCGCGCGAGGTTCAGGCCGCGAAACGTCTCGCGCCCGCTGTGGGTCTGCACGGTCATGTCGAAACCGACCGGCTCCACCATCGTCGGCGCCGAGGAGCGGAACGACTGGCCCAGGGGCTCCTTCTCGTTCCATTGCAGGGTCCTACCGTCGATCGCCGTCAACACCCGGTACTCAGCCTTCTCGTCGTCGTAGATCTTGACCAGCGTGCCGCGCGAGAAGCCGTAGGTGCTCTTGACCAGCACGCCGCGATCGTCCGGATGCGCATCGACCGTGATGAAGGTCTGCATCGCGGCGGGCGGATGGCTGACCGACACGCGCACGTGGTTGCCCCACATGCCCTCGGAAACTGACTGGACCAGCAAGGTATTCTGCTTATCGGCGTCGCGCAGGCGGGTGCTGGCCTTGGTGGCGATTTCCTTGCGGCCGCGCTCGAACAAGTGGGCGATGCGCACGACGTAGCATTCGGTGCCGCCGTTCAGGAAGAAACCATCCACCGAGGGAGCGAGATGGGTGCCGACGTCCAGGCGTCCAAAAACACTCTCGAATTCCGCAGTGCTGGTGACGTGCACGGGTTCGTTGGTCGGCCCACGCTCGGCCAGTCCCAGAAAGACCGGCACGCCGCTTTCGAGCAGCCCGAGCGGAGCGGTCCGGCCTGGGCCGCGCTCCATCACGATGCCTGGCGGTCGCAGCATCACCATGAGCTCACCATGCAATCATCCTCGGCGTTTCGGCAATTCACCCGGGCGCCATGGCAGGCATCTCGTCAACTCGGGGCCAAGCTCATCGGCCCTTCGCACTCTCGGGCAGGCCCTGTTCTGCCGCAAACCGACGTCGGCGGCAACGGCGAAGACGCGCGAACACCGGCGTGTCGAGCTGCTTCTACTTCCGCGACTTGTTGATCTCCTTGTTGATCTCGGAGATTTCCTTCACCCAGCCCTGGCGTTCTTTGTGCTCGAGGTCGAGGATCTCGTCGAGCGGCCAGTGGAAGTGATAGGCGATGTACGCTACCTCCTGGTTCAGCCGGTCCAGGGGGTAGCTCACGATTCCCCCAGATCACCTCCGGTATCGACTTCGAACGAGTGGCCGCATTCCGGGCACTTGGCCTTGATGAGCGCGGTGCCTTCCTCGTTGATGCGGCGGTAGAAATCCTGCAAGTACGCAAGGTCCGCCGAGAACATCGCCTCGATGATCGACGGGTTGATCGACTTCAGCGAGCCCAGGGACTCGATGACGCGCGACAGCAGGATGATCACGAGATACGCGCGGTTGTTCTGCACGCGGTAGTCCTGCAGCGGCAGGATCTCGTCCTTGGCGGTGGCCAGGCGCATCACGCCTTTCTTGTGGACGTTGCCATCCTTGTCGACGAAGCCGCGCGGCAGCGTGAACTCGAACTCGGTCTTGAAGGCCATCCTCAGCTCCTTGCAGTCTCGGGGGTCCAGTCGGGACAGGTCGGCGGGCCTGTGTAGTCCTCGCCGGGTTCGGAGGAAAGCACAACCGGGGCGGGACGGCAACCAGGGGGTCTCGAAGCGCGGGCCCGGTTCCCGCGAATGGGTGAAGCCGCGAGCAGTTGCCGTGCTTGCCGACGTGCCAGACGTGGGTTCAGGTTCGGGTTCGGGTTCGGGTTCGGGTTCGGGCGTAGGTTACTGCTCCTGCTCGCGATTCCGGCCCCGGCCACGGCTCCGGCTGTCGGTCCGGCTCCAGCCGCGGCTGCGGCTGTCGGTCCGGCTCCAGCCGCGGGTGTGGTGCGGGCGCCGCCCTCCCTCCAGTGTCATCCTGAGAATTTCGAGCGCATAGCGCTCGAAGCCCCCGAAGGATCTCTTTACAGGACGACG
>CAYHHL010000011.1:0-58252 GCA_964356325.1 uncultured Enterobacteriaceae bacterium
GCAATCGGTTGCGGGTTCTAACCGGCGCCGCTGGCTGGATCTACGCAAATCGCAGCGGCTTTCGCCCATGACGCGCGCGTCGCCGGCCTGCACGACTCCATGGGCTCGAGTGCCCCGCCGGACGAGGCCTTGCCGGAGCCGCAGTCCAACGCGCAGCCGGTGACGTTCGGCGGTGCGGATGCCGGACCGGATGCGGCGTTGCCGTGCGCGTGCCCGCCTGTGTTGCCCGCCTGCGTGGCGTGCGATCAGGTCGGTGGCGGTGCTGGACGATGGCGGGATGGCGTTTGGATGGACTTCTATGACCCCGACTTGTTTGCCTTCTGGTATCGGTCTGTTGGCGAGCCACGCGTAACGGTGTGCTTCGTGGCTGCCGATGAGCGCGTAGCCGTTCCCCTCGGGGCGTCCGGCGATTAGGGAAGGAGAGTCGTTGAACATGGGTTGCTCCCGGGGTGGCGCGGCGTTCTATACCGTCAGCGGAACCAGCCACTGTTCCGACGTGGGAGCAGGTTAGCGGCGGCGTCACGTGTCGGGGCATTGATGCCCCAGTGGGGCCTATACATACCGGGTGCACACGCCCCATTCGCCGTCGATTTTCGATGCGACGTCCGGCTTCACCATTGGTCGTTCAACCCGTGTGCCGAGGGTCTAATCGTGCGACTGCGTGGCCGTGGTCGATTTTTAGCGGTCGTTCGCACGGTGCTTGCTCACTTTGGACGAGCCACGGTGCGCTGCCGCGCGCCGCCACAACCTAACCGGTAACTACTTGAACTGGAGCCCGACGATGGAAATCCGCGTTATTGACATTCCTCGTGTTTTCGATTTCGCAAACACCGTCGCGGGCGGCACCTCGATGATCGATCTTGGTACGTTCGACACCCTGGGCGCGCGTGCGGTCGGCATCGCAGTCCGAATCCATTCGGCGGGCATTGGCACCAACGGCACGATCAACGTCAAGGCAAACGCTGCGTGGCCATACGAAGGTGCTCCGCAGGTTCAGTTCGTTGAGAGTACGAATGCTGCAAACATTCCGCTCACGTCGACCCTCAATGCCACCACGGGTGCGCTGGAAACCGCGGAAGCCAACAACTTCGCCGCGCCGGCGCTCCGCATCTCCGTCGAGGGCGTGCAGCCTGGTGGTGGTGCGGTGACGTTGAACGCCACGTTGACGATCAGCCTGCTGTTGTATATGCAGAGCTAGTGCACGGGGACAGCCTCCAGCAGCACGGTTTACAGGCTCAGCGGTCAGTTGTGCGTCCAGAGGTACTTCGATGAGCAACAAGCCTTATGTCACCATGCCGCCGGCCGAGTTGAAGGCTCGATCAGCGATGGCAACGACGCAAACCCTCAGGGACGCGCGTGTCGCATTTACTTCATCAAGACGTTCTGTGTGGTTGTGGGACGATGGTGTCGGTAAAAAGCCCGGCTTTTTCCTGACCAGCTATGTTATCCAGAATCCGAAGATCTACTTGGA
This sequence comes from uncultured Enterobacteriaceae bacterium, assembly GCA_964356325.1. GTDB lineage: Bacteria > Myxococcota_A > UBA9042 > UBA9042 > UBA9042 > CAYHHL01. The sequence goes on from CAYHHL010000011.1 coordinate 1,472, forward strand.
CTGGGCGAAGAAGTGGGGGATCAATAGCACTTGGCTCGATCCCACTAACATTTTTGGCAATGCTGCTCTAATTTCCAAGCTGAAGGATTTTCTAGTTGCCAGTGCGGAACAGGGCATGACTACTCAATTTCTATTTGGGAATGACCCGGACCTCCTGTATAAGACGTGGCTACTGACCGCCCAGGTCGACAACCTCCTAGTTCTTCTCCTGGAGCTGAAGAAACTAAAGCTGGATGTGAAGCTGTGGCCACTTGCGCTTCAGATTGATTTGGAGCCGCACCGAAACAGCGACTTCTATTTTCCCAAGAAGAACGTGATAGATCCGAAAGTGGAGAACCCGAATGCGGTCTATGCATACTTAGTGACGCTAGTCGTAATCAAGCTAAAGCTCCAGGCATTCAACAAATCACAGGGCACCAACATCGGACTTGTATCTGCTGTGGCCTTTTGGTACATTAAGACCGAGCCAACTTCTGCCGAGGTGCCAATGTGGGCGGGGCAGGATTTCGGGAAGGAAATTATGAAGTTGGGGGTGGACGTGGCGGTGATGAATTATCGCAACTCGCTTGAGTCAGCAATGATTAGCGCGACGCCGTGGGTTGCTCTCGCTGCGTCACTTGGGAGGACTGCGGCCATCGGTTTTGAGACAAAGGACCTTACAGTACCTGACCCGCACCTTCTTGCAGTACCCGACCCGCAAGCTGTTCAGGTAAGTGAAGAGGCCTTCATCTCTTATTCCTGGGGAGAGCGGAAGAAGCTTCTTAAGTCCGACTTGTTGGCGATGTCGAGCAAGTTCTACGGTCAGCTCGGTTTTGGTGGGGTTGCGGTCCACGATGCTGAATGGTTCGCAACCTTCCCGGTCTGAACGCCGAGGTTTTATGCGCACATGGTCGGCTATTGGGGAATGGCCCATCGAGACGCCGGTCGAACGGGTTGGCGCTGCGCTGCTTCTACTGTTCTCCGTGGCCGGGACAGGCGCGTGTTCCACCCCCCCCAACGCCAAGGGACGGCTTAGTTTTTGCTACAGATGTAATCCCGACGCCTGACGCTTCCGCGGACCTGGATGAAATACATGACGACGCAGTAGGTGAGTTTGTAGACGCCACGACGTCGGACTCGACCGGAGGAGATTCGGAGTCGACCAAAGCGGATTCCCCTGAGTGCGACGTACTTGAACTTGCCGCGTGCCGTTTCGACGATTATTGCCCGTGGATTCGCTACTACTGCTACAATGCGGACAGCGAATTCGTCGGCTTGTATTCAAACCAGAGCGGCTACAAACCCGTGCCGTGCTCACCTGCGCAGATGGAACAGTTGGTGAAAGCTCATGGCCAACCCTGCTGGCGTCAAGTGTCAACCACTGAGTTGCCGGGCGTGGCTGAGGTCCTCGATAAGTCCTTACTCTCGCCTACCATCTGCAGCAATATAGACGGTACACGTTTGGTCTTTGAAAAAGGCGCGGTATCGCATACAATCCAGGGCGTATTTTATTGCAACGTGGGTGGGTTCTCGTATGATACGACTTGGGAGCTGGTGGTCGCCCCGACGACCGGCTCTGCACTCGACACAAAACTCCCTTTCCTAAAGTGCGCCAAATACGAAGCACGAAGCTCAGCAGTGAGTTCCGTTGCGCCCTGGCTTCTCAGCGTAAGTAGTTCGTCAGATTTGACTAAAGTTCGATTCACGCAGCGCAAGCCGGTCGACTGGGTAGAGGTTGTGCAAGAGTTGGCGGCCTCATTTGTGTCTTGTGACAAAGAGGGCGCTGCGCCCTAGTCTCAATTTATTCGCCCTTCCCGCTTCGAGACACAAGCGGTGCTTCCGCGGTTGAATTCTTGTTGACGGTGTCGCCGATCCGCGCGTCGGTGGCGTTTCCCGCCATGCACGCCGGGCCGAGGGAACTTCCTGTAATCATGCGGCGCCGGCCGCCTGTTCTCGCGAGAAGTGCGAGTGCCGACCGGGCCTGCGAGCACGCGAAGGCGATCCAGCAAGGTTGGGTCCATTGCCTCGCGGTGTCGCCTGTCGGTCGCGTGGTCTTGGCTGGTCGAGTTGGTTTGTCCGATACGAATCCTTGGCTGGGCGTGATGCAGGACGATGTGCTGGTCTCGAGCCAGACCCTGACGCCAGGGCCACTGTTCGCTGTCGCGTGGCTGCAAGACGGTGGCATTGCGGCGCTCGGCCAGCAAGTGCTGGCGGACAGTCTGGTGCGTGCAGATGCTCAGGGCCTGCCGCTGTGGACGCTGACCTGGACGACAAAGAACTCCAACAGTATCCGCGGGCTAATAGCGATGACAGATGGAGGCATGCTGGTCGGTGGTCGGCTGGCGGACACGGGCTGGCTGGCGCGGATCTCGGCGAGTGGGCAGACGCTGTGGACGAAGACACTGCCGGTGCACTCGGTTCAGGCGCTGGCGGTGGCGGGCCCGGCGGTCGGCCTGGCCGGGACGGACGCTGCCGGCCATCAGTGGCTCGGGCGAGTTGACCTGTCGGGCAACCTATTGAGCGAGCACACCTTCACGTCGTTGCAGGCGGATGCGCAGGCGATCGCGGCGTCGACGGCCGGTGGCTGGCTCCTGACTTCAGAAGTGGGGTGGACGGCGCGGACCGATGCGCTGGGTGTGGCGCCGTGCGTGGCGTTGCCGTAGCCGTGGCCGGAGCCGTGGCCGGAGCCGGGAGCCGCTGAAGGACCCGAACTTACGCCCGAACCCGAACTCGAACCCGAACCCGTACCCGAACCCGTACCCGAACCCGAACCCGCGCCCGAACCTACGCCCGCACCACGCTGCCCACGAGATGCACCTTCCCGCCGCTCACCCCTTCCAGCGCAAATCTCACGCCTTCCGCCGTCCGCCAAGCCTGCAGCGCCACCGTCGAAGGCAGCAGCACCGGCTTGCGAAACGCCACGTCGCACACGACCGCCCCCTGTGGCACGTCGTCCTGCACTTCGGCCAGACAGCGCCCCAGCGACCACATGCCGTGCGCAATCGCCCTCGGAAAGCCGAACAACTTCGCGGTCGTCGCATACTGATGGATCGGATTCCAGTCGCTCGCCACCTTGGCATACCGCCGGCCGATGTCCTCCGGCACGCGCAGAAGCAGCGACCGATCCGGCGGCCCCATTTCCTCCACCGGTGGCTTTTCCTTCTTTTCCATGGGCTTGCCTTCCGGTCGCGCCCGCGTCTTGCTCAAGGCCGTGATCACGCTGCGCCACACCTCCTGGCCGTGCACCGTCGCCACCGTCACCACGTCGATCTCCACGCCGTTGGCCACCTCGCGATGGCCCTGGATCGACGCAGTCAGGTCGAACAGGTCGTCCACACCGATCGGGGCCGCCTGCTCGATGCGGTTGCGCAGGTGCACGATGCCCAGCGCCGACAACGGAAAGCTCGGGTCGGTCAGCATCGCCACGTGCAGCGGGCCGGCGAGCACCTGTGGGTAGGGCAGGGGCAGCCACGCGCTTTCGGTGAAGCCGCACAGTTGTCGGTACTTCGCCAGGTGCTCCGGATCCGCCCGCCGCGGCGCCAGCGCCATCGACAGCTCGGGCACGGTCGCCCCGGGTTTCAGGCGCTTGCCTCGACCGGTGAGCGCGCGCAGCCAGGACGGCAGCGCGGGCGGTGGGTCTTGCCAGGTGCGGGTAGTCATGGGTGATCTCCAAGTGAGTTACCGGAACGGATTCAGTACCGCCACGCCGCAGCCCTCGAAATCCCGCTCGTTGCGCGTCACCAGCACCATGCCGTTCACCGCCGCCGTGGCCGCAATCAGCAGGTCCGCCTGCGTCCGCGACTGCCCCTGCGCCTGCAGTTGACCTCGCAGCAGCCCCGCGTGCCGGGCCACCACGGCGTCCACCGGCAGGATCGTGCAATGGCGATCGAGAAAGGCCTCGAACCAGATGCGGATCTGCGGCTTGGGGTGCCACGCCAGGCCGAACTCGATTTCCTCCAGCGTCACGACCGAAAGGTGCACTTGGGCCACCGCCGCCGCCCAGTCCAGAACGCCCTGATTGGGGGCCGGTCGCGCCAGTTCCGCCAGGATGTTCGTGTCACACAGCAGGCGCATCGTCCTCCGGCGCGAAGGCGTTGGCCCGGTTCTCCCTCGCCGGCAACGTCCACGGCGGGCCGTCGGACTCGGTCAACGCGCGCAGGGCGGCAAAAGCGTCGCCTAGACTCGGCTGCGGGCGCTGGGCGTGGCTCAGGGCGGCCAAGGTCTCGGCATCGACCACACCGCCCACGAGTTCGTCGCGCCGGTACAGGGCCTGGGGTTGCGCGCGGGCAGCTTCCAACACTGCCGCCAGGTGCTCGCGGGCTTCGGAGACGGTCCAGCGCATCGGGGCTCTCGCAGCGGCCGCGTTTGTACGACCTTGTTGTACAGAATGCATGACATCTTGTACGAGTCAACCGCCTGGGCCGTTCGCCAGCTTTGCGATCCCCGAATAGACTACAGATCAAGCGTTGCCGACAAAGCCCGTGATCGCAAAAAACCAAAGAAGTCCAGCGATGACCAACCACACGATGTTGGCAGGGGTGAAGCGCTCGTTCATGTCCAGGCCCGGGCAATCGTGGTGGAGGATTTCGTTGACCGTGCGCTGGACCGTCAGCAGCGGAAAGATGCAGCCGAGCCACAAAAGGCCCATCGCCGGCACCACGCGGCCGCCGAGATTGGCCACCAGCGCCAGCACGACGTAGGTGGTGGCCTGGCTTTCGGGATTCCAGGCCATTGGCATGGCGAGTGCCTGCGCCCGGGCCGCGATCAGGCGAAACAGCTTGTGGGCAAAGAAGATGCTGAACAGGCCGCGGGCCAGCGGCATCATCGATTCGCCCGTGGCCTGCTGCTGGAACCGCCACTGACGCTCGAACCAGTGGATGCCGTACAGGCCGAACGTGCCGATGAACATCACCACGAACTTGGTCGGCGACACCGGGAAGTGCGCCTGTACGCCCGAGATCGCGGTGGACGGGCTGCCTGTCTCGTTGAACTGGGGCGGTGCGTAGGGATTGGTCTGGGTCATGGGAACCTCCACGTAGCGGTGCGACAGGCTGGAACGGATGCTCGAAACACCCGGGATGCTAACCGGATCGCCTGGCTACGGCAACGCTGCCTTGCGTCACCCAGCTACCGGGACCTGCCACAACAACTCACGCGACCAAGCCACCGGCCAAGCCGAGCCACGGTTGCCGGCAATGTCGCGCCCCGAAGCCGAAGTCACGAAGTTGCCCACATCGCCGAACGCCCGCTCGGCATTGACCCGACCTTCGCGCTGACGCATCGGCACCAGCGTCCGCCCCTGCTTGATGCGCACGATTTCGTGAGGCCCCGTGCGCAGATCCACCAGCGCGCCCTGCCGCGCCGCGTTCATCAACTGCTCTTCGTTGCCGATCGGGTCCGCGACGGTCTTGGCCTTGAGCGTCCACACCAGCAGCGAAGTCGCCTGCCGCCCTGGATGCGCGTGCTCCAGCAGGTCGGGCACGCCGTAGAACTGCTTGCCGATGTCGTTCTGGTTCACCGGTCCCGCCATCAGGCAGCAGCCGCCCAGCAGGTCGCAATCGCTCGGCAATTCGCGCACGCCCATCAGTTCGCACACCAGCGCCCCTCGCGCCGCCGCTGCGCCCATCGCCCGCACCGCCAGTTCCCAGTCCACGCCTTCGCTCTGGACCTCCGGCGGCGACAACCCGCTGATGTAGACCCGCTGCCCGACCAGCGCGAAGGCTTTGCGGCCCTTCTGCGCATTCTTCGAAAACGACTTCCCGGTCGGCAGGTCCGCCCACAGTGGCAGGTTGGCGACCAGGCGATCCGTGATGTCGTTCAGCATTTTGCGCACGAACCGCAGCCGCTCCTTGCCACCGTCGGTCAGCGTGTCGATGCGTTCGAACAGCATCAATTCCTTGGCCCGCTCGCGATCCACGCCGGTCCAGTGCGCAAAGGCGTTGTAGGCAGCGCGCCCCGCCTGGGTGACCAGGTCGTCCGGCACGTCCATGTCCTGACGTTTCTGGTATTGCGGCGGCGCCTTCTCCTCGCCATTGACACCCGGCATGATCCGTTCACTGCGAAAAGCCATGAAGTTCGCAGCGATCTTGCGACACGTCTGCGGATCGATCGCCACTTGCTGTGCCGGCGCCACCTCGCCGACCTGGACCACCAGCGCGACCTTCCAGCCCAGCGAGCGCTCCTGCCGCGTCAGCCCGCACAACTCCTCCAGCGCGTGCGCAACTGGCCGATTGTCCTGGCGTCCCTGCCCGCAGAACGGCGCCATGAACACCTGGGCCCGCCTCTTGCCACCCGAGGCCAGCACCGCCGCCCGCTCCATCGCATCGGCCAGGATGCCCACGTGCAAGTGCTGAAGATAACCGATGCTCGGGATGTCATCGTCGTGGCGGAAGCGCTTGCGCCAGGCCCGCACCGGCACCGTCGCCGCCGAAAGCACCGGCTTGTGGCCCACGAACGTCAGCAGCAGCGTGAACGGCGTGCGGTACGGCCGGGCCAGCACCACGTGAGTATACTGCACATTTTCCAGGACTTCAGCCTCGCGGTGTTGCAGGGAGCGCAACAGGTGGCCGATGCGCACGGAATCCTCGGGGCCGAAAAGCGCTTCCCGATGGCCGCGGAAGTTGGTCGATTGCCGCGAGGTCAGGATGCCCAGGCTGCACTCCTCGAACAGTTGCTGCTCGGTCGGCAGGTCAGTCGAAGGCACGAACGCGGTCGGCCGATCCATGGACAAAAGTCCAACCGCCGCCTCGGTTTGCGCCTGGGTCAGCGCCACCCGCACGCGGTAGCCCACCGGCGAGGTCGTGTCCAGGCTCACGGGCAGCGTGTAGCGCGTAGGCTTCTGCCCCGGTTCGGGAAAGTCCGCCTGGCGACGCACCCGCTGCTCGGGCGGCGGCGGCGGGATCGGCACCACGGCGACAGGCTTGGACTGGCTCATTCGCTCGGTACCTCTTCGGCAGTGCTGGGCTTTTTGACTTCGATCGCCTTGCTCCTGTCCACGTAGCTTTGGAATTGCCCGGCGGCCAGACCTGCCAGCGAGCCCACCAACCGCGACGCGTCCGCCGAATTGCCCGTGGTCGAGACCAACAAGCCGTGATCATCCACCAGCAGCTTCAACGAGATCGGCCCCGCGGCCTCGGCGGCAGGCGCGACACCAGCGAGCAACGCCGCTCCGGCCCCGTCGAACACCACGGCGAGCGCCGCATTGCCATCGAGCACGTCAGCCGCAGTCCCCGCCGCCAGACTATCGGACTTATTGAGTTCCATGCACTTCTGCACAGCCTCGACGCTCGGCGCCAGGATCACCAGATCGCCGTGACGCACCAGCACCGCCTGCAGCCCCGCCGCTTCGAGCTTCCAACCTTTGGCCGCCGCGACCGTCACGTCTTGCACGGTCAGCCCGCGTTTGCGAATCGCCGCGATGACTTGGACCAACAGCGCGTCGGCCGCCTTCTCGTCCTCGACCGCCAGGAACGCGCGCCAATCCACGGGGCCCTTGGCGGCATCGCCCGCAGGCGTCAGTGAACCCGCCGAATTCAGTGAACTCAGCGAAACAGCGATCACCGCGTGGCCCGACAACGCCTTGGTCAAGTCATCCCAACCAAAGCCGACCGCCATCGGCATGAACATCCGCGCCGCGCCGACCGCACCCCGCGCCTGACCGAGACTGGCGGGCAGGAACGCCATCGCGCCATCGAACACTTCCTTCAGGTTCAGGGAGATACGCAGGGCCGCCCAGCCCTTGCCCGGCACGTGCGCCGCGAAGTCCGGAGCGTCCCGAGCCGGCACCAGGACCTGACGCAACGCATGCACTCCATCGGCCGAAGCCACCAACCGCGCGCCACCGCCCGCCGGCCCGCCGTAGACCGCCAGGCCGCGAAACAGGTGCCCGAGGTGATCGACAATCGCCAGTTGTTCCGCGGGCAACTTCTGCGCCTTGAGCAGAGCCGCGGTGCCGTCCAGACCGCCCCAGGCCACTGCGCGCGTGCCCGCCGGGGCTTCGGCCACCGCCGCGCGAAACGCGGAATCCTCGCCCAACACCGGCCCAGCTCCCGTCAGTACCTGCTTGAATCCGTTGAGTTGCAGGTCGGTCGGTTGCGGGCTTTCGTCCAACAGCAGCGTCGTCCAGCCGTGCAGTCGGCCGGCGCGCACCTTGCGATCTCCCAGCGCCACGTCGCGCACGCCCTCATCGGCCGCGCCCAGGTTGACGGGCTTGCCCAGACGGGCGCCCAGCCACTTGCCCAAGGCCACACGATCGGTCACCCGCAACAGCAACATCGGCGTCGGCGCGCCCTCGTTGGGGTGGACGCGGGCATCCAGGGCCAAGGCGAGGCCCGCCTGCGGATCGAGGCCGATGCCGGTCCAGCCCGCCGCGGTCGCCGGATCGAAGCCGAGCGCGGCCTTGCGTTGCGCGGGATCGAGCAACGGGCCAGCCATCTGCTTGACGTTGGCCGGCAACTGAGCGGCCATCGCGTCGGCATTGCGCACGATGTCGTCGAGGCCTTCGAGGCTGACCAGGCCGACGGTGTCGCGCGCGCTCAAGGCCGCGGAGACCTGGGGTGCCGCGCCAACGCCGTGCCGCCACAGGACGATGGCGACCACGATGGCGAGCACGAGGACGCCGAGAGCGACGAGGAACCAGGGCTTACGCATGGAAATTCCTGGGTTGGCAGAAAGCGACGCAAGTTCTGGGTTGGAAGCCCGCCCCGCGTCGAGTGCGCTCCTAACACTCACGCAGGCGGGCGGCAAGCACAAGCGTTGTGGTTGGCAGCGGGCTTGGACTCTGCTGTACTGACGACAATCTCGCTGGGCAACGTCGCGCGGCAAGTGGGGGTCCTGATTTGGAACAGACCGAGACCGTGACGGAACCTGTCCAGACGTACCTTGCGATCGAGGGCGCGCGCGTCCTGGTCGTGGATGACAACCATCCGATCCGCTACGTCGTGCGGCGGTATCTGCAGCGTTGTCATGCCGAAATCATGGAAGCCGAGGATGGCCAGCAGGCTGTCAACATGGCGCTGGAGCACCTGCCCGATCTGATCCTGATGGACGTCGACATGCCAGTGCTCGACGGCATGGCCGCATGCCGCCTGCTGCGTGCCGACGCGAGAACTGCCAGCATTCCCGTGATCTTCCTGACCGGACGCGACGACGACGATCGGCACATGGAGGCCTTGCTCTCGGGCGGGGACGACTTCATCGCCAAGCCGTTCACGGCGCCCATCCTGCTGGCCCGCATCGCCAACATGGTGCAACGCCACCGCGCCGAGCAGGAGGTCAAGCGTCTGCTGGCCCTGGTGAAGCGTTACGTCAGCAAGCCGGTCCGCGAGGCGAAAGGTCTTGGTAGCGTGGAGGAAGTCGAGGCGACGATTCTGTTCAGCGACCTGCGCGGCTTCACGGCGACGAGCGTGCACGAGGATCCGGCGCGCGTGTTCCGGGCGATCAGCGACGTGCAGGCGCAACAGACCACCGCGGTGCTGGCCGAAGGTGGCTACGTCGACAAGTTCAGTGGTGACGGAATGTTGGCCGTGTTCGAAGGCCCCGATTGCGCCGCCGCAGCATGCCGCGCCGCGTCAGCCATCGTGCGTTGGGCCCGCCAGTTCGCAGGCATCTCGTTCTGGCAGCCGCCGCCCATCGGTCTGGGCATCCACCACGGCCGCTTCCTGCGCGGCGATCTCGGCGGCGAGGACCAGCTCGAGCACACGGTCATCGGCGCCACCGTCAACATCGCCGCCCGCCTGTGTGGCGTGGCCAAGGCGCTGGAAGTCATCGTTTCGGACGACGTGGCCAAAAAGGTCTCCGGTTCCTTCGCGTTCGAGCCCGTGCGCGTCGTCAACCTGAAGGGGCTGCCCGACGATTCGCGCATCCATCCCTTGCACATCGATTAGCACACTTGCCCATCGAACAGGACCTGGCTTGCGACCTCGCCCCGTCCATCGCGCAATCATGCTGTATTTTCAGGTGGTTGCGTGCATCCTCGCGCTGTCCGGGTGCCAGACCGCGCAGCCGCCGCCGCGCTATCGGGTGCTGCACCTGACCGGCACGCCCAAGGAGCGCGGGCGCCAGCACGGTCAGCAGTTACGTAGTGAAATCAGGTCGTTCTACACGCGGATGCTGAAGATCTCGCTGTTGCCGTACCTCAATCGCAACCAGAAGGACATCGCCGCGGTGCTCAAGGTCTATGACGGGCCGGAGTATGCCAACGGCAAGTTCTCCGACCGGCTGCTGCGGGAAAGTGCCCTGTCGCTGGAGAAGTTCATTGCTCCCGAGCACTTGGAGGAGATGCACGGGATCGCCGAGGGCGCGGAGATTCCCTACGAGGACGTGCTGGTCCTGAACACCTTCTTGGACACGACGCTGGCCGCGCGCGCCATCACCTACTTCCTGCAGTCGATCCAGTCGCCGCAACTGCTGACGGTCGCTGTGGAAGGTGCAGCGCAGGATGGCGCGGACAACGACGACGACGGCCAGACCGACGAGGCCAACGAAGGCACCGTGGAATACGCGGCTTCGGCGACGGCGACGCTCATCGAAGTGGCGGCCGATGCCACGGTAGTCCTGCGCCTGAGCGATGAGGACGGCGTGGACCCGGCGACGGTGCGCGTTCTCGTGGATGGCCAGGTCTTCACACGGGAAACGCCAGGGTTGACGGTGGTGCCGTGGCCGAACAAGAACGGTCCTTCCACCACCGATCTGCGCGTCGCCTGGAAGCCGATTACACCGCTGCAACAGGGACATACGGTCAGCTTCCTGGTGCAGGCCAGCGATCTCAAGATGGTGCAGGATCCGGCGCCGCCGCATCCGCACGCGATGCGCCCCGAGCAGCTGGCGATGACCATCGCAGGCGCGGGGTTGCACCGCTGGCAGGTCTCCAACCACGGGATCGCGGATGGCAACAGTCAACCTCCGGCGCACGCGTTCGCCCTGCGTGGCACCGCGACCCTGGACGGCAAGCCCTTGCTCGCGCACCACTTTTCGCTTCTGGACGCCGGCGTGGCCCACGATCACGCGGTCGTGCAAATCCACCATCCGTCCCAAGGACCGGAATTCGCGATGATAGGCTGGGCGGGGCTCATCTACGGCCTCTCGGGCATGAACGGTCGCGGCCTGGCCCTGGCCATCGACCACTCGGACACGCTCAACAATCCGCTGACGGATCGCTTTCGTCTCGAGCTGTTCCAGGCCAAGCTGGTGTCCGCGGGCATGCCAGTGGGTCTCACCGGCCGCGTCGTGCTCGAACAGGCAGGCACGGTCGCCGAAGCCGCGCAGATTCTGGCGAAACTGCCGCAGACGTTTGGCTGGATCGTCTTGCTGACCGACGCGCAAGGTGGCATGGCGGCGGTGGAAGCGCACAGCGACATCCTGAAGCAACAGCCGCCAGCGGTGTATTCGGCCGACCCGAAGCTGCCCGGCAACGTCGATCGGCACGGCCAGCCCTGGTCCAGCGTCGGTGTCGACGATCTCGAGATTGCTGCGCATTTTCGTAAGAACGCCGACGACTTGGAGCTCTCGATTGCGTTCGACTTGCGCCCGCAGCGGTTCTGGAGCTCCTACTTCTTCCCCTCGGTGCGCGTCATGGCCGGCATGGCCCGGGCGATCCAGAAGGACTACGGCAAGTTCGACGTAACCCGGGCGATGGCGGTGTTGCGCGAACCGGCCATGGTGGATCGCAACGATTCGATGACGGCGACGATCTTTCAGCCCGCGACCGGCAAATTCTACGCCGCGTTGGGCCAGATGCCGGCGACGGACGCGCCCTTCGATGCCTTCCAACTCGCGCCGATGCAGGAGTCGCCGTGATGCGTCTTCCGCGGAACAAGTGCCTGGCGTGGTGGACCGCGACGGCGCAGATCCTGCTGGCGACGTCGGCTTGGGCGGCCTCCAACACCACGACGCTGCCCAAGGGCGTGTTCCTGCTGGACGAATCGTGGGCGTTCTCGACCACCGACGTGCGCTGGGATGACAACCGCAGCGCGCAAACGCTCATCACCGGCATCCAGCGCTATGAACCGGGTGGTGGCCTGCAGGGCACGATCACCGCAAAGCCCTATGTCGAATACAAGATCCTGGTTTCGCAATTGCAGTACGGTCTCACCGACGCTTTGACGCTGGCGTTGGCGCTGCCGCTCATCACCGAGACGCGCATCCAACCGAACCTGGGCTGGACGCCGGGCGTGTACCAGCCGCAGCTCGGGCGGGCGTTCACCGAGCAGGACTTCTGGCAGTGGGCGAAGTCGATGGGCCAACCGAAGCCCGGTGATTTCGTGGGCAATCGCAACACGCCGGCCGACATGGTGGTGGCGATGCGCTGGCGCGTGCCGGACGCCTGGCTGCCCAAGGCGTTGGGTCTGGAAATGGCGATGACCGGCCAATTCGCCCTGCCGACCGGGAGCACGGCGGATCCGGAAGACCTGGTGGCGGGCGGCACTCGCGTCTGGGATCTGCACGACTACGGCGATGCGGAAATCCACTTGGCGTTGGAGAAGCCCTTCAAATGGCAGGAAAACACCCGCTTGCGCATCGGCCTGGACGTGTACCACTCGTGGCTGTTCGAGCGGGAATTCACGACGCCACGCGGTGAACGCTCGCCGTTGCTGCTGACCTATGCGCCGTACGTGGGCGACACCTTCAAGCTCGATCCGGGCAACCTGACGGGCGTGACCGGCCTCGTGCAGGTGATGCCGTTCATCGGGCCGACCTGGGCGACGTGGCTCTCGGGGCGCAATCGAGCGAATTCAGCCAAGTTTCCCGCGATGCTGATGCTCTGGGCCGGCATGACGCACGTGGCGGTGGCGCAAAGCAACTGGACGTCGCAATCGCAGTGGTGGGACTGGCAGCGCGAGAAGGAGTGGCTGCCCGGCGACAAGCACACGGTACGGCTCGGCGCGGAAATCAGCCTGTTGCGCGTGGGCGTGCCGCTCAACCTGTACGCGAACTACCGCAATCAGGAGTGGGTGCCGGGCAAGAACACGCGGGCGGCGAACGCGGCGCAGGCCGGTGTGCGCTTGATCATGAAGTTTTGGTGAAGGCGGCCGGAGCCGAAGCCGGAGCCGGAGCCGTTTTCGAGGGGCGAGGAGCGGATAGCTCCGATTCCTCGAAAACGGGCAGGGCGTGTAGCGACCGCAGGGAGCGGACGTCCCTGCCCTGAGCCGAAGCCGGAACCGCCTACTCCTCCATCCGCACGTAACGCATCGCCTTTTGCGCCACCTGGCCTACCGTCGTCGCCGGCGCCAGCGGGTCCGCGCCCGTCGCCCGGTCCTCCAGCAGCGCGGTCAGCCACTTCTCCACCTTGGCCTGTTCCAGGGCCAGCGCCTGGGCCGCCGCTCTCGCTCCAGCCGCGCGTTTGACCGGGGCTTTGTCACGCAGCCAGGTCTCCAGGCGTCCCGTCACGGTCCAGGGCGACACGGCCGCCAGCGCCACGAACGCTTCGGCGGCTTCGTTTGGCTTGCCGGTGCGCGCGAGCCGGTCCAGCACGCCCGTCGCCGGCAACCAGGCCAATTCGCCCAGCGCTCGGATCGCCGCTAGCCGGGCCTGCGCCGCGCCATCGCCAGACTCCAACCATTCCAATAGCTTGCCCACCAGGCCGAGATCGGTGCGCCGTCGCGCGGCCTCGGCCAACAGCGCCACCGTCGCCGCTTGCACCCGCGCATCTGGGTGGTGCAAACCATCCAACGCGTACAGCGCTGGCACGTCACAAGCCGTTGAGAACGCAAGTCGTATTGCGGCCTCAGCCACCGCGGCGTCCGGATGGGCGAACTTCTCCGTGACCAGAGCGAACAGGCGCGGATGCTGCGGGGCGATCGACTGCGCGGCGTCCAGGGCGGCGACCGCCCACTTCGGGTCAGCGTCCATCACGGCCAGGCGCGCCAGGCTGGGACCGTCAGGAAGGGCAAATAAAGTACGCAGTTGAACCACAGCGGCGTGGCGGTCCAGCGTGCCGAGCATCAGGTTCTTGCGGAGCACGCCCAACTTCGCCTTCGTCAGGTCGGTCGGATTGCGGAACACCGGGTCCGCGCTGGGCGGCGTCGCGATGAAGACCTTGGCCTGGTTGCCGAAATCGCACCAGGGCAGGCGACTTGCCGGCGCGGTTGGGCTCGACCTCATCGGCGTGCGCAGGCCCACCTGCAGCGACACCGGCGCTCGCACCGGGGCAGGCGGTTGCGCATGTCCAGCCAGGGCGAACAGCCCGGCGGCGATGCTCAGTACTTTCGTTATATCGCGAACTTGCATGGGAGGTGTCCCCTGGTGAATCGGGCCCGCCGGCCAGGACGTCGCTTGTAAACTAGCATTGCCCCTCGCTCGCCGCTATCATCGCCGCGCCGGTCGCCAGCCCGGCAGGTTGGACGCGTGACGAGGCCTTCTCCACCGAATTCGCCAGAGACCGCCGAGGGGTTGGAGGCCATCCGCGTCCGTCGCGTCAGCGGTGTCCGCAGTTCGGGCGTGCTGACGCCTGCTGACCTGGACGCGCCGCGCTTGCTGGACCTGAAACCGCCGCTGGCGTTGGACCTGAAGACCCCGCAGCCGTCCGCGCTCGGCGTCGCGCCGCCAACGCCATGGCAGACGTTATTCTTTCAGATCCTGGTCTTGGGCGGCACGGCGGCCCTGATCATGTGGCTGCTGATGCGGCTCAAGATCGTCACGGCGCCCATCCTCATCGGCTTCTTCATCGCCTATGCCCTCAACCCGGTCGTGGTCCGCCTGCGCCGCTGGAACGTGCCGCCGATTCTCGCGCTGGGCGTCCCGGTGCTCGCAGTGGTCGCCCTGGCCGTCGTTTTCATCACCGTGGTGCTGCCGACGATGGCCCACGAACTCGTCTTCGCCAGTCAGCACGCGCCCCAGCAACTGTACAACGTCGTGTTGCGCGCGGATCCCTGGTTCCAAGCGCACTTGGGTGAACCTCTGTCGTCGGTCGTCGACTACCGCAACCTCTCGGGGCTCACCCAGTCGATCGCCGCCGAACTGTTCGGGCCGGCGCGGTCCGCCGTGAGTTGGGTGCTGTCGAGCGCGCGCGACATGCTGGTCACGGTCGGCAACGTCGTGCTGGTGGTGGTCGTCGCGTTCTTCCTGCTCGAGGATTACGAAAAGATCATCCGGGCTTCGGCCGATCTCGTGCCGCTCGGCCGCCTGCGCAACGTCACCCGCATCGTGGTGCGCATCGACTCGGTGCTGGCCGGATTCCTGCGCGGCGAATTGCTCCTGTTCGCGGCGGCGACGTGCGCGTTCACGGTCGGCCTGGGTGCGCTGCAAGTGCCGTTCTTCCTCGTGGTCGGGCCGATGGCGGCGCTGATGTACCTGGTGCCCTATGTCGGCGTGGTCGCGGGCGTCGTTTTGTGCCTGTCGCTTTCGGCGCTGGCGGGGCACACTTTCCTTCACGTGCTCGGTGTCGTCGGGCTGTTTGCGGCGTTCTACGTGACCGACCTCCTGTATTTGACCCCAAGGCTCATCGGCAATCGCGTCGGGTTGCGTCCCGTCGTGGTGCTGCTCGGCATCATCGCGTTCGGCGAGCTCTTCGGGCTCATCGGCGTGCTGTTGGCCATCCCTGTGCTGGCGACGGGGCGGATCCTGGTGCTCGAAGCGATGGAGAAGTACCAGACGTCAGCCACTTATCTCGGCGACGCCACCGCCAGCGAATCGCCATCGGGCGCACAGGATCTGCCATGATCGACGCGCCGCCGCCCTTCATTCCGCCGATGCCGCCCGGTGCCGCGCCATCGCTGCCGCCGCTGCTGTCACGCCGTAATAAAGCCCGCGAAACGACACTGGATGCTGCAGGTCAGCCGACTTGGGCGGGCCTGGACCTGTTCAAGGGCATGACCCCGGCTGCGCTGGATGAATTGCGCACGGCCATGGAACCGCTGAACTACAAGAAGGGCGACGTCATCTTGCGCCAGGGTGACGACGGCGACGCGATGTACCTGTTGGATCAAGGGGCTGTGCGTGTAAGCGTGCACGGCGCGTTGCGCGACACGGCATTCGAACGGGTGCTGACTGCGCCGGCGTTGTTCGGCGAGATGGCGCTGGTGACGCGGGTGCCGCGGACCGCCACGGTGACGGCCGAGGAGTCGGTGCGCTGCCTGCGCGTCTCATCGAAATCATTCGAGGAACTGGTGCGGCGCAATCCCCAGGTCGGCGCGTTCCTGACCCAAGCGGTCGGTGAACGACTGCTCGAGGCGGATTCGATCCACCACGTCGGCAAGTACGAGGTCGTTGGCCGGCTGGGCGCGGGCGCGGTGGCCACGGTGTTCGAGGCGATGCACCCGGATCTGGACCGATCCGTGGCGCTCAAGATGCTGTCGCACGCGCTGATCTACCACGCCAAGTTCGCCCAGCAATTCAACCAGGAAGCCAAGCTGGTGGCGCAGTTCAGCCACGACCACATCGTGCGCGTGTTCGATACCGAAAAGGCTTACGGCACGCACTTCATCGTCATGGAAAAGCTGTCCGGCATGACGCTGGACGACATGATCCGCACGGGCACCAAGCTGGCGTGGGGCGCGACCCGGCGCATCATCCGCGAGATCGCCTCGGCGCTCGAGTATTCGCACAACAAGGGGCTGCTGCACCGGGACATCAAGCCTTCCAACGTGTTCCTGACCCAGGAGGATCGGCGCGTCAAGCTGCTCGACTTCGGCATCGCGGCGGCGGCGGGCGCGGCCTCGTCCGACCAGGGCCACCTGCTGGGCACGCCGTACTACATGAGCCCGGAACAGATCCTGGGCAAACACCTCGATGGGCGTAGCGATCTGTATTCGCTGGGTATCCTCGCGTACGAGCTGGTGACGCACGAGGTGCCGTTCGACGCCGATACGATCGAGCAACTGTTGGCGCAGCATATCCAGTCGCCCACGCCGGATCCACGCGCGGTGGTGGCGGACGTGCCTGACGATCTGGTCGAATTCATCATGAAGGCCACGGCCAAGCAGCCCGAGGACCGCTACGCGACCTGCAAGGAGGCGATGCAATTCCTGCAGTTGGCGGCCGAACTGCCGTTGGTGCACCGCATCGAGTTGTCGACGCTCGCGATCAGCTACCATCCGAGCCGGCGCGCCATGGTCGAGCAGGCGTTGCAGGACTTGCGCAGCCGGCTGGACGGCGTGCCCGGCATCGCGTTGCTGCACGCGTTGCAGAAGAGTCAGGAAGAACACAAGGATGGCGCCTAGGCTTGGCCCGGCCACCAGCCCGCGACCGTCACCGCCTCGCGCCACGGATGCAACGCCAGCAACTGCGCCACGACCTTGCGATCGAGCGCCGGTTTGCCTTGTGCTTCCTGGGACTTGCCCAGTTCGATGAGCGCGACGGCCTGCAACAGCACCATCGCGTTCTCCATCCACGTTCGCACCGCGATCGGCGCTTCGGGATCCTGTGCGCTGCCCGCCAGCGCTTGCGCTTCGAGCCGCAGCCTCTCCATGCGTCCGTGCAGTTCCGGCTCCGGCAGCAATTCGACCCGCGCGCCCAGCCAGTCCAGGAACGGCACGTGTAGCTTCAGGCGCTGCATGTCGCGCAAGGTCTGCGCTGCCAGGACGTTGTGCGTGCCTTCCCAGCTTTCGGTCACGATCGAATCGCGAAACAGGCGCGGCAGGGGCGAGAAGTCCTCGATGGTGCCATTGCCGCCCAGCACTTCGATAGCCAGGCGCACCATCTGGGTATTGCGTATCGAAGTCCAGTACTTGTTGGCATTCAGGGCGAGTCGCAGCGCTTCGGGATGGGTGCCGGCCGCCTCCAGCGCGATGAGGTCCAACGTGCTTGCCGTGGCCGCCGCCGCCTCCGCGTACAACTGCGCCACCGCGCGATCGATCGCCGCGAACCGGGCTATCGGCTGACCGAATGCGTGGCGGTGCCGGGCGAAGGTCGAAGCCTCCCAGAATGCCCGCCACATCGAGCCCGTGGTCGCCAAGGCATTGAACAGACGAGAGGTATCGAGAACGAGTTCGATCACGTTCTGGAATCCTTGGTCCAGGCGACCCAACTGCCAGGCGTGCGCGCCCTGCCAGTCTACCTCGCCGGACGCCATCGCCCTGGTGCCGAGCTTCTGCTTGAGCCGGCGGATGCTGAAGTGATTGGCATCGCGAGGTTCCTGTCCGAACGCGCGCAGCGGCTCGACCTGGACCCGATCGGCGGGCGGCAGGTCGTGCGGCACCAGGAACAGGCCCAGACCCTTGGTGCCAGCCGGAGCGCCGAGCGGTCGCGCGGTCAGCAGGTGCAGAGGCGCGTCCACCACCGAGCAGAACCATTTCTCCCCATGGATGCGCCATGTTGCCGGACCAGCCGCGGTCTCGGGTTGGAGCGGTTCGGCCTCGCACGCGTTGGCGCCGACATCGGATCCGCCTTGCACCTCGGTCAGGAACTGCGATCCGTAAAGCCGCTCGCCGTAACGTGTATCGAGCAAGCGCGGCAGCAAGGCCTTCTGCAGTGCCGGATGGCCCACGCGCTGAATCGCCTTGATCATGCCAGCGGTACACGCCAGCGGACAGTTGTGCCCCGCCTCGCCGTGGTGCGAAGACAGCAGCATGAGCGCGGCCTGCTCGATGGCGCGGTCCTTCTGGCCCGTGATGGCCATGACCCCGGAACCATAGATGATAGCACCGACGTCGTGGTAGGCGCCGTCGAACCGCACGCGCTCCTGCCGGCGGCCAATCGCGTCCCAGCGTTCGAGCACCGGCGTCCACGGTTCGGTGCCGGCGCGGTGAACGAGCGGCTCCAACGCAGCGATCTTGCCACCGAAGTCCGCGAGACGGCTGCGAATCCCCGCGAGCGCGCCTGGGTCGGCGTAACGGGCCACGAGGTCGCCGAGCAGGCTGTTGTCGGTGAACCAGTTGCTGGGACGGCTGCGCTCCCAGTCCGCGAGGTGGCCGCGCCCTTCGGCAAATACGGAACTTCCTTGGTCGTCCTGAGCCATGCGTCACCTCGTGGAAGGCGCAGGAGTGTAGCGCTCCTGGGTGCGCGGCGAAACCTGCTCGGCGGGATGAGGACCCGGCGGCTAAAGCCGCGGCTACATTTACAAAGCCCGGCCTACGCCGGGCTGGGTGGCGTACCGGGCCCTAGGAAAATTGGCGGCAAACTGAGCCCGGCGAAGGCCGGGCTTCGTAGTTGTTGCCGGCGGCTTCAGCCGCTTGGCCATCTCCCCGGTAGCTAGCTGTCCATCAACCTCGCAGAACCCATCGCGATTACCTGTCTCCTCGGCGTTTCCTTGACATACGTCAATGCCGCGGTAGATCGCTGGAAGTCCGATGCGAGTGCGAATGCGCGTCCTTCCATGGGACGCTCGGAGCCAGGTGGACATCGAGCGACTTGACCTGCTTGATAATTATCGACTGCTTTCAGGCGGCGTGGTCGACCTGCGCGAAGCCTCGGTGTCGGCGCGCCTGTACCTGATGGATCTGGCCCTGCGCCTGGCCCAAGGGCAGGGCTATGCTGAGCTATTGCAACGCGTCCTGCGCGCCGAAGTGCCCATCTACGACGGGCTGAGTCCGCTGGCTCCAGCGGCCCAGGACCTGCCGGCCGTGCGGGCGGCTCGCGATCTGGTTTACCGCGCTGGCGTGGCCGAAGGGGCCATCGAGCCGGGACCGGCCGAGGCGGGCACGGCACCGCTACCCGCTGGACTTCGCTCAGCAACCGCGCTGTTGCACACGGGGCCGGGTGAGACGCGAGAACCTAGCGGATTGACCACGGAAGCCATCGTCACCGTCGGAGAAGCGATGGACATGCTGGGGATTACTCGGCAAGCCGTGATCAACTCGGTGCGGACCGGTCGGGTGCGCGGCGAGCAACACGGCAAACTGTGGGTGCTTTCGCGCGAAGACGTATTGCGGTACCGGATGGTGCGCGACGATCGCAAGGCGCAAAAACGTTTCGAACTTTGAGTGCCAAAGCTTCGACGCCCGCGCGCCAAACGCTCGCACAGCCGCGAATTGCCGTGTAGCATCGCGCACTGCCGGTCCATTTGGGCCGTGCTACCCGAGGCCAGATGCGCGTGACGCCCCCCTGCAGCAGAAACGCCTTCGTCAGTACCGGTAGTCGCCTGATCTTGCGGATGCTTCTGGCCCTCCTGGCGGTGCAGGCGCCCGCGTTGACAACGCTCTGGCCCAGCAGCGCGCATGCCGCCCGGGCGCCCAAGGACACGCCGGCCGCCTTGATCCAGCGCATCCAGAAGTTGCCGCCGGGCAAGGAGCGCGACGACACCGTCGATGGCCTGATCGACCACGGCGATGCGGCCTGGCCCGAAGTGCGCAGTCATCTCGACGTGTTGGCGACGGTGAAGGAAGGCGAGGACGTGGTCGTCGACCTGCTGCTCGGCTTCGGGCTGACCAGCTTCGAGGAGTTGGCGGCGCGCGCCGGCAAGCTTTCGGACTCGGCGGCGCGGCGCGTGGCAAGGCAACTGCTGTCCGGACACTACCCCAAGGATGATCGGCAGTTGCAGTGTCTGACCGGCATGGCCTCGCGCGAGGACGACGAACTGCTGCTGCTGGTGCTGCCCGAAGTGCTGGCGCGCAACCCGACGGTGGCCCTGGCAAGGCTGGTGCAGCTCGTCGACGACAAGCGCGCGAACTTGCGAAGCTATGCCATCGACTCGCTCGTGGCCCAGCACTATCAGCCGGGCCTGCAGCCGATGACGCGGTTGTTGGGCATCGAACAGGTCAAGGCGACGTCGGACAACCTGAACTTGCGTATCAAGCTCATCAACGCGATCGCGCGGTTGGGCAAGGGCACCGACACCGGCGTGGATCCGCTGATCGCCGCGGTCGAGGTGCCGGACCAGCGCGAGGCGGCCCTGGACGGCCTGACGCTCATCGGCCCACCGGCGGTGCGCGCGGCGATCTTCCTGCTGCGGACTGCCGATCGCGGACGGGTGGAAACGGCTTTGATCGTGCTGAGTCACCTGCGCCTGCAAGCCGCGCCGGAACTCTTGCCGTTGCTTCAGGTCGGCGACGAGCGGACGCGCGGTCTGGCCATGGACGTGCTGGCCCACATCGCCGTGCCGGAAGTGCGGCCCGAGATCATCCGCATGGTGAAGGCCAAGCGATTCGTGGACATGCGGCAGGGCATCGAACTGGCGCTGACGATGTACGACGAGTCCGTGCGCTTGATGCTCATCGACCTGTTGGCGGACAAGGACCCGAGCGTGCGCCTGCTGGTGGTGGACCAACTGTGGAACCTGCAAGATACCGAGGCGGCGCTGCAACTTCGCGCCACGGCGGCGCGGGACCCGGACGTGAACGTGCGTATGGCGGCGGCGCGCGCCGTGGCGGGCACGGGCGATCCCAAGGCATCGGAATTCCTGCGCCGCATGATCGAGGTGCAAGATACCCAGGAGCGCGTGGCGGTGCTCGAACTGCTGGCGCGGGTCGACAACATGGGCGCGGTCGCGGCGCTGGCCCGGTTGCTGGGCGATCCGAGCGATGTCGTGTTCCGCACTGCGCTTTCGGCCCTGAAGCGGCTGACGTTCCACACCGGACCGCGGCGCGAGAACGAATGGCTGGCGTGGCTGGCCGCGGAAAGGGCGCGGGAACTCGAGAAATTCGAGCAGACTCCGGCGGCCCTGCACAAGTATCTGGTCGATGGCAGCGAGCGGGCGTACCTGGAAGTGGCCGAGGACGACGATCGGACGCTGGTGGTGCTCAGCGGGCCGCCGTTCCGGGACGCGACGCACTTGACCCCGCATGTCTATCGGCTTGCCGGGGATTATCGTATTCTCGTGCAAAGGCGAGGTGTTGGCGACGGCACCGCGGCTGGGCAGACCGAAGCCGAGCGCACGGCGGACCTGGACAAGCTGCTGGACAAGGCCGAAGCGAAAGAAGTCGTGCTGCTGGCCGATCCTGCGGGCGCCCACTTCGCGATGACCTACGCGGCGTTGCGGGGCAAGCGGGTGTCGCACGTGATCCTGCACGGTGGGCCGTGGCCGACGCAAGCGGCGATCGAACGGATGCCCGGCGAAGTGGCCGGGGCGATCCTGCCGCCGTGGCGCGACGACGCGATCTGGGCCTTGCGTCAACACGCGATGCTGGCAGCGGATTTGCAGCGCCGCACGGTGATGCGCGGCGTGCTGACGGCGCTGGTCGGCGAGGTGGAGATGGCGCGCCGGGTCAAGGCTGACAACCTGTTCGACGACGCGTTCACCCTCGAGGCCCAGCAGCGCGCGATCGGCGAGGCGGGCACTACGGATCCGCGGCAAGTGGCTGTACCTACGCTGATCCTGCTGGGGGACAAGGCGCCGTGGCTGGCCTCGACAGCATTGGACCTGGGCAACGCCGGCAGCACTGCGAAGAAGTATGTGCGGGTGGTGAAGATCGGCGGCTGCAAGGCCTTCCCGCTGTTGGACAATCCGGCGGAGACGGTCGCGGCGATCTCAACCTTCCTGAAGTAGGCGAATTGCGCGCAGGCACCGGGAAACGATACACGTGCCAGATCGATTGCCAGATCGAACGCGCCCAAGCGGCCTGCGGAGCGACCCATGACCAGTAGTCGCCTTCGCCAGTCGCCGACTCGAATCGCCCGGGCTTGCAACGTCGAGCCTCGGATCGTCCAGACTTTCATGATGTTGGCTGTGCTGGCGCTGACATCGCTCGCCTGCAACGGTGCCGATGTGGAGTTGGGCGTGCGCAAGGCGCCGAAGCCTGCCGTGGCAGATCCGCAACCGGAACTGAATCCCGTGGCCGTGCCGGTCGCGCCCGTCTGCCTGGCCGACAGCGACTGCAGCGCGCTCGCCTCGCAACCCTGTGCCCTGGCCGCGTGCGAAGTCTCGACCCATCGCTGCGTCGTGGTTCCTCGCGCGGATTTCACCACTTGCAGCACGGGCCTCGCCTGTGACGTCGGCGCGTGCCTGGCCGGGGCATGCATCGCGGTCGACCACCTGGACGCGGGCGATTGCGACGACGGCAACCCCTGTACGCAGGACCAATGCCAGGACAACAAGGGCGGATGTACGCACGTTGGCTCGCCTTTCGCGTTGTGCAGCGACGGCAACCCGTGCACGACCGACGACCATTGCGAGTTGGGCGCGTGCCAGGCGAGCCAGAATGCCTGCGCCTGCGCCGGCGCCGCGGATTGCGCGGGCTTTGCCGACGGTGACAAGTGCGCGGGACAATTGCTGTGTTCCGAAGGCGTGTGTGTCCCCGACCCGACCAGCCAACCGCAATGCGACGACGGCAATCCATGCACGAAAGACGGTTGCGAAGGCAAGACCGGCGCTTGCACGCACAGCCCGGTCACTGAGGGCAGCGTGTGCGACGACGGCGACGCCTGCACGCTGCACGACCGTTGCCTGAGCGGAAAATGTGCGAGCGGTGGCGTATTACCCTGTACGATCAATGGCAGCGGCTGCGCGATGACTTGTGATGCCAAGCTGGGCTGCGTGGCGGCGATGGGCGGCGAACCGGGCTGCGACGATGGCAACCCGTGTACCAAGAGCGACGCCTGCCACGCCGGAGCTTGTGTCGGCACGCTGGCTTGCGAGTGCCAGGTCGACAGCGACTGCACGGGCAAGGTCGTCGGCCCGGCGTGCATGGGCAAGGCTGCGTGCAGTGCCGGCAAGTGCGTGCTCGACGCCGACCTGGCCGAGCCGTGCAAGCAAGCGGGCGCCAGCGGCCACGAGTTCGGCGGTTGCTCGGTGCAGATCTGCACGCCGGCGGGCTGCCTTGCCAGCCAGAAGCCGATCGACACCTCCTGTGAATCGGCTGGTTATTGCACGTACGGGGATCGTTGCGACGCCCAGGGCCAGTGCAAGTCGGGCGTGACGCTGCAATGCGACGACGGCGATGCCTGCACCGTGGACACCTGCAATCTCGCCAAGGTGACTTGCCAGCACGCGCCCGACCAGGCTGCGAACGGCAAGGCCTGCGACGACGGCAACCCGTGTACGACTGGGGAAAGCTGCGTAAAAACGACGTGTCAGGGCGGCAAGTCCGCTTGCAACGACGGCGACCCTTGCACAGCCGACCTGTGCGACCCAACGGCGCTCGCGGTCGGCCCCGGTGGAAAGTTCGCTTGCATCCACAAGAAGTTGCCCGAGGGCGCAGCGTGCGACGACGGTGACGCCTGCACGATTGGCGGCCTGTGCAACAGCGGATCTTGCGTGTTCGCGGTGGTGCAAACGTGTGACGACGGCAACCCTTGCACCGAAGATTCCTGCGATGGCATAGGCGGTTGCACGCACAATGCGGTCAAGCAGTCCGAACCTGTGGCGTGCGACGACGGCGACTCCTGCACCAGCGAGGACACCTGCGTCGCCGGCGCGTGCAAGGGCCTGCCGGGCAGTTGCCAATGCCAGGCGACCAAGGATTGCGCGGGCTTCGAGGACGGCAACTTGTGCAACGGCACGTTGGTGTGCCTGGACCACGCCTGTGTCGTCGCTGCCACCAGCGTGGTCACGTGCCCCGCCTCGAACAATCCCTGCGTGACCGTGCAATGCCAAGCGAATACGGGTGTTTGTGTTGACGTTGCGCTGACCGGCTCGGGCTCTGTCGCGTGCACCGACAACAACGCTTGCACCGTAGGCGACGCGTGCTTGCCGGGCGGCGTGTGCGGGGCCGGCAAACCGGTGGCGTGCGACGACGGCCTCGCTTGCACCGGCGACCAGTGCGATCCCGTGCAGGGGTGCGTGTTTGCGCCGTGGGGCAAGGCGGCGGGCGTGCCTTGCGACGACGCCAACCCGTGCACTTTCGGCGACGTCTGCGACGCTGGCGGTTGCGCGCCGGGCAAGAACGCGTGCCAATGCCAAAGCGACGTCGATTGCGGGCCTTATGACGACGCCGACGCATGCAACGGCGGACTGTTGTGCAAGAGCGGCACCTGCGTCAGCGACGGCAAGAGCGTCACCTGCGCGGCGGCCAGCGGACCGTGCGTGCAAAGCCAGTGCGACCCGGGCAGCGGCAAGTGCCTGACGTTGGCGATTCCCGATGGCACTTTGTGCGACGCACCGGCCAGTTGCGCCAGCGGCGGCCAATGCCAGGCCGGTTCGTGCGTCGGCGCGGTGATCCAGGGCTGCAACGACCAGAACCCTTGCACCAACGACACTTGTGTGGCGCAGGCTTGCACCCACACGGTCAATGTCGGCACACCATGCGACGACGGCAACAGCTGCAGCACGGGCGAGAAGTGCGACGCGATCGGCCAGTGCGGCGGCGGCCAGAACGGCTGCAATTGCAAGGTGGACGGCGATTGCCCGGACGATGGCGACCTGTGCAACGGCAAGTTCGAGTGCAACGGCGGCACGTGTCAGCCCAAGGCCAACTCGGTGGTGACTTGCGACGTGTCCAAGGACGACGCCTGCCAGAAGACGGCTTGCGACAAGAAATCAGGGCAATGCGTGGTCAGCGTGACCCCCGCGGGCGGCGCATGCAGCGACGGCGACGCCTGTACCCAGGGCGACGCGTGCGCGGGCGGCAAGTGCGCGGGTGGCGGCACGATCTCTTGTGACGACGGCGTGTTCTGCACCAGCGACGGCTGCAATCCGGCCAGCGGTTGCTACCACTTGCAAAGCAACTCGGCGTGCGACGACGGCAATCCGTGCACGTTGGGCGACCAGTGCCAGGCCGGCGCATGCGTGGGGCAGGGCGGCTGCGACTGCGCGACCGACGGCGACTGCGCGGCCAAGGACGACGGCAACTCATGCAACGGCTTCCTGAAATGCAAGACGGGCAAGTGCCAGTTGGACGTCGCGACCGTGGTCACCTGCGATCCCAGCCAGGTCACCGCCTGCACCGTGCCGCTGTGCGACCCCAAGACCGGCACTTGCGGACCCAGCCCCGTTCCCGAAGGCACCGGCTGCAACGATGCCGACGCCTGCACCACGCAAGACAAGTGCGCGCAGGGCAAGTGCGTGGGTACCGTGCTGAGCTGTGACGACAAGAACCCTTGCACCAGCGAGGCTTGCGACGTGAAGGCCGGGTGCGTCATCGTCGCGAACAGCGCGCCTTGCGACGACGGCAACGCTTGCACGAGCGGCGACACCTGCAAGGGCGGTTCGTGCACCAGCGGCCAGACCGTTGGCTGCGACGACAAAGAGCCATGCACGACGGATAGTTGCGACGCCAAGGCCGGTTGCCTGCACAGCGCGACGGTGGGCGGTTGCGACGACGGCAACCCGTGCACGCAAGGCGATTCGTGCAACGCCAGCGGCAAGTGCGGCAGCGGCGCCAACGTGTGCAACTGCGTGCAAGACGGCGATTGTAAACAGGATGCCGACGCGTGCAACGGCGTGTTGAGTTGCCAGGCCAACCAGTGCGTGACCAAGCCGGGAACGGTCGTGGTGTGCGACGCCTCGGGCGACACCCCTTGCCTGGTCAATACTTGCGACCCGAAGTCAGGGACTTGCGCCGGGGTGGCCAGCGCGGCCAAGCCTTGCGACGACGCCAGCCTGTGCACGACGGGCGACGCGTGCACAGCCGGCAAATGCGTGGGCAACGCCATCGGCTGCGACGACTTGAACCCGTGTACGACGGATAGCTGTGACGCCAAGCTCGGTTGCCAGCACGTGAACGCCAATGGCGGCCTGTGCAGCGACGGCAACAACTGCACGTTGGGCGATCAGTGCCAGGGCGGCCAGTGCATTGCAGGCGCGAACCAGTGCAATTGCAGCAAGAACGCGGACTGCGCCAAGTTCGACGACGGCAACCTGTGCAACGGCACGTACTCGTGCAACGCCGGGCAATGCAAGCCGGATGCCAGCACCATCGTGACGTGCCCGCCCGCGCCCGACGGCTGCACGCTCAGCGCCTGCGACCCCGGCCAAGGCAAGTGCATCACCCTGGCAGCGCCCAACGGCGCGGTGTGCGACGACGGCAACGCTTGCACGACCGCGGGGCAATGCTTCGTGGGCAACTGCCTGGTCAAGCCGATCAGCTGTGACGACGCGAACCCTTGCACGGCGGACAGTTGCAGTGCGACGACTGGCTGTGCGAACAAGGGCCTGCCGACTTTCCCGCCGACGACCTGCAACGACGGCAACCCGTGCACCAACATCGACGCGTGCGTGGGGGGTAAGTGCCAGGGATTGTTCAATACCTGCCAGTGCAAGAGCGACACCGACTGCAAGGACGACGCCAACTTGTGCAACGGTTTCAACAGCTGCCAGGGTGGCACGTGCAAGCTCAAGGCCGGCTCGATCGTGGTCTGCAGCACCGTGGGCGATACTGCTTGCGCCAAGAACACTTGCTTCCCGGCGACCGGCTTGTGCCTGAAAGCCCCCGCGCCTCCGGGCACCAGTTGCGACGATGCGAGCGCGTGCACGGGCGGCGACGTGTGCTCGGGCGGCGTGTGCTTCGGCGTGCCGCTCGATTGCCAGGACAACGTGGCGTGTACACTCGACTCTTGTGATCCCAAGGCCGGTTGCGTGAACGTCGCCAACGTCGGCGCCTGCGGGGACAACGACGCTTGCACCGACGATGTGTGCGACCCGATCGGCGGCTGCATCCATCAGGCCAAGACCGGAGTTCCCTGCGACGACGCGAACTCGTGCACCCAAGGCGAGCAGTGCGGCCTCGGTCCGAACGGGCCCAAGTGCTTCGGCGGCACCCAAATCAACTGCGACGACAAAAACGTTTGTACCTCCGATAGTTGCAGTTTGGCCACCGGGCAGTGCAGCCACGTCAAGGCAGTCGGTTGCTGCGCGAGTGCGGCCGATTGCAGCGACGGAAACGCTTGTACGGTCGATAGTTGCACAGCGAACCAGTGCGTGTTCGTGGCCAGCGGCGATCCCACCTGCTGCAACGCGGCCGCCGACTGCGACGACTCGCAGGTGTGCACCACCGATACATGCGTGAACGCCAAGTGCGCGCATGCCGCGGCGAACGGCACGCTTTGCTCAGACAACAACCTGTGCACGCAGAACGACGCGTGCAACGGCGGGGTCTGCAAGGCTGGTACCAACACCGTCTGCAACGACGGCAACGTTTGCACTTCGGACAGTTGCAACCCGATCAACGGCGGTTGCGTGTTGACGCCGAATGCCGGCTCGTGCAGCGACGGCAACCTGTGTACGCTCGGCGACCTCTGCAGCGGCAGCGGCGTCTGCAGCGCGGGCAAGGCGGATACCTGCGACGACAAGCTGGCCTGCACGACGGACAGCTGCAATCCACAAACCGGTTGCGTGCACCAGCCTTTGCCCGGCTTTGCCGCGGACTTCGACGACGGCACGCTGGGCGGCATCGCGACGCAATCGCTCAACCCGCAGATCAAGTGGAGCCTCGACTCGCAGCAGGTGATGACCAAGCCCAACGCATTGTATGTCGGACGGATCCTGCCCAATGGCACGCACACCTACAACGCGGGACCGACGGTGGCGACCGCGACCTTGCCGGGCATCGCAATTCCCGCGGGCGTGGCCAATGCCGTGCTGACGTTCGATTTGAACTACGACCGCGACAAGAACGAGCCGGCCGGTTGCGGCGGCTTCGCCGACAGCTTCTCGGTGCAGATCGGCAATCAGATCGTCTCGCAAACCTGCAAGAACACAGGTGGGTTTGTGGCCATCAGTGTGCCTCTGACGGCGCAAGTGGGTCAGACAGTCGCGATTTCGTTCTCGTTCATCAGCAACTTGAACCAGAACAACGGGCAGGGCGCATGGCTCGACAACGTCAAGGTCAACTGGGCCTGTCCCTAGCGTTCAGTCTGCTCGCAGCGGGCTGCGCGGGGCAGGCGGACAACTCTCAGGGCGCTTTGGCCGCGCTCGACGACGACGCGTGGGTGGTCACCGATGCCGCCAGCAGCAAGACCACGGGCTTCGCGGACGGCACACCGGGCGGCATCAACAAGGACATCGACGCCATGTCGGCCAGCGCCAACCCGGATGGGGTAGGCGCCATGGATGGCGTCGGCGTCGGCCTCAAACCCGGTGGCGCGCAAAACGCCGCGGTATTCCATGCGGTGCTTGCCCAGGGCGAAGTGCCGATGCCGCAACAGTTCGACCTGCAAGGGTGGCTGAACGAGCACGGCACGCACCTGCCCACCGCTGACCCCAACCAGCCGATCGACCTGCATGCACTGGCCGGGGTGAAGAACCTGGGGGTCAGCGGTCAGGCTGACGTTGTGCTGCAACTGGGTTTCAATACAGGGAAAACCCTTCTGGAACTGCAGCCTCATCTCGCGGTCGTCGTGGCAGTCGATCACTCGGGTTCGATGGCTGGACCCTCGATCGAGCAGGTGCGGCGTTCAGTGTTGCGGGTGTTCGACACGTTGCCGCCAGGGTCGAGCTTTGGGCTGGTCGGCTTTGCGCAGACTGTGTGCCCGTGCCTCGAACTGACCGTGGTGAAGCCTGAATTGCGCAACGAAATCGAGGAGAAGCTGGAGGGTCTGGAGGCCATCGGCGGCTCGGACCTGTACGGCGGCCTGGAAGCGGCGCTGATTCAGTTGGACGGGGCGCCGACGAACTCTACGCGCGTCCTGCTGCTCGTGACCGATGGTGGGCCGACCGTGGGCAAGGGGCCCAACGAGATCCTGGCGCTCGCGCAAACCCATGCAGGTGTTCATATTTCCTCGGTAGCGGTTGGGGCCAATGCGGCCACGGCCCTGTTGGCCAAGCTGGCGGCGGCGACGCAGGGATCCTGGCTGGCGGCCCCGGACCCGACGCTGCTGGACGCGGCGGTGCTGGGCCGTCTGCACAGCGTACTCGTGCCCCTGGCCAAGGACTTGAAGGTGACCGTGGACCTGCCCGCCGGCTGGATGCTGCAGATGTTCGGCTTCCAGGCGACCAAGAACGACGGCGTGGGCGAGATCGGCGCGCCGATGCCGGTGACCGATACGGCGGGCCAGGGCACCAAGACCGACAACGACGGGCCGCCGCTCGACGTGCTGTACGCTTCGCAGGACGACGGCATCGTGCTGGCCCGACTCACCAACGTGAACAATCCGTCGCTGGCGAACATCGCGGGGCTGACCCTGGCGACCGTCAAGTGGGAGTATCGCTTGACCAAAGAGGGAAGCGCGGGGCCGCTGCACACCGGCACGCGACTGGTGCAGGTGCCCGGACTGGCGCAGATTCCCGATCAGGGGCTGGGCTATTTCGAGGACGTGATCGTGCGCAGATCGTACGGCATCCTGCACGTCGGCGAGAAGACCTTGGCGTTGTTGACGAAATGGCACGCGGGCGACCACAAGGGCGCGTTGGAAGCCCTGGATGCTTTGATGACTTTCGCGGACGAGGAGGCCAACGCCCTCGGGATTGCGGACTATGATCACGCGCTGGGCGACGCGTTGCTGGTCCTGCAGCACCTGCGCGACATCATGAAGGCGAAAGGACCTTGAACGAAGGCCTGACCGCGCGAGGGGGCGACGATACGTGACCGAATCGCGACGGTTTGCTTGCCAGCGGTGCGCAAGATCCGTTACCGTGCCCGACGCGCTGATCCGGCGACGCGCGCACGGAAGCCCCCACCGAACCCCGTTGAACTCTAGGAGCGCCTGATGATTCGCATGTCCTTCTCGTTGCGCCGCTGTTCCCTCACGCTCGGCTTGAGTGCCCTGTTGGCGTTGCCAGGGGCTGCCTTCGCGGAAGAGGACGCCAGTTCTTCCGGGGACGCCACGGCGGTGCCGATTTCCGACGCAGGTTCGGCGACGACTGCGGACACCGTCAGCGTACCCGACGTGAGTACCGTGGACGTGCCGGCGCCCATGGACGTGCCGGCGCCCGCGGACACGACCTCGACCACCAAGCCGTTCAACAGCAACCCTTGCTGGGACGTGAAGTGCGCCAAGGAGACCGCGGCTTGCATCGCCAACGCCAACTGCGTGAAATACCACGAATGCAAGGACAAGGCGTGCCAGGACGCAGTGGTCAAGGCCGACAAGGCGGCGGTCGACATGGCCATCGCGATCGCGAACTGCGGCTACAAGGCGTGCAACGATCCGACCAAGGGCACCTGCAAGGGCAACTGCGGCAAGTTCCTGGGCGACAACGCGCCGTGCAACTGCGATGACGCCTGCAAGCAATACAATGACTGCTGCGCGGACATGGCCGAGGTGTGCAAGGATGACACCTGCGCCGACAAGTGCGGCGAGTACGACAAGGCCAAGACCTGCCAGTGCGACGACCAGTGCATGGACAACGGCGACTGCTGCAAGGATTTCGAGGAGAAGTGCCCGGTCGACCCGGTGGACGCCGACGGCGGCTCGACTGGCAAGGACGGCAGCAGTTCGTGCTCGTGCGGCGCCAAGCAGTGCGGTGACGACGGCTGCGGCAAGCCGTGCGGCGCCAACCAGGGCAAGTGCCCGGGCGACGGCCTGTGCAGCCCGCTGGGCAAGTGCATCGCCGGTTCGGGCTCGAGTGACACCGTGGGCGGCACAGCCGACTCCGCCGCGCCCGCTGGCGACGCGAGCACCGTGAAGGACGCCGGCACCAGCGTGATCGTTCCGTTGCCCGCCCCAGGGAAGAGCTCGGGCTGCACGACCAGCGCGAGCGGCGGCCAGGGCGCGGGCTTGTGGCTCGCCCTGGGCATGCTGTGCGCGGCGATCTTCGCGCGGCGCCGGTTCGCCTAGCTCGTTTCGTCAGTCATGAACGCGACATGAAGCCGGTCTTGCCGAAAGGGGAGGCCGGCTTCGTGCGTTCGAGGTATCCTGCGCCGATGCAAAATCGTTCCGAAGCCGACAGCCAGTCCCTGTTCGATCAGTTGGGGGGCGAGCCTGTGCTGCGCGCCGTCATCGACACGTTCGTGGAAAGCGTCTACGCCGATGTGATGATAGGGTTTCTGTTCAAGAACTTCGACAAGGATCGGCTGAAGCGCCACGAATACCAGTTCACCGCCCGGGCACTCGGGGCCGACGTGCCCTACGAAGGCAGGCCGATTCGCGAAGCCCACGCCCAGCATCCGATCCTCGGCGGCCAGTTCTCGCGGCGCAAGGTGCTGCTTCGGGACGCATTGGTGGCGCAAGGGGCGCCGGTCGCGGTCATCGAGGCGTTGTTGGCGCACACCGAAAAGCTGCGCGCGACCGTGACGACCCAGCCGGGCGCGACTTGCGTGCAGCACGTGACGCAGGGGCCGCTGGTGACGTCGTGGCGTCCAGACGAGCCGAAGTAAGGCCGCGTGGCTTCAGGGCGTCGTCACGTTGCTTTCACGCCACGCTGGCGCCTGCCAGTGCCCCAGGGCCAGCGCGATGAAGTAGATCGGCCCGACCAGCGCCTGCAGCAGGTTCTTGGCGAACGCCGGCGAGCGCTTCTCCCACAGCACGTGGCCCGCTAGCTGGACGATCCACGCGAATACGGCGATGCCGATGATGACGACGCGGGCTTGCTGAGTGCCCAAGCTGACTTCCATCCATTGACCGATCGCCAGGCAGCCCAGGCCCATGCCGGCCATGAGCGCGGCGTACAGCGGGCTCAGCGGCAGGTAGAAGGCCATCGTGGCGAGCAGGAGCAGGTGCCCGGCGTTGACCTGGAAGCCGCCGACCTGGAAGAGGTGCAGCCAGCCGAACATGACCACGGTGTGGAACACGATGAGCGGGATGGCGAGCTTGTGCGTCAGGCGATTCAGCGGGTGGCGGTGGTAGTCGTCGTACTCGCGAAACCAGGTCACCAGGCCGGGATTCAGGCGATCCGTCGTGTTCATGCGGTCCTCCAGCCAGCAGCCGGAAGGCGGCAGCGCGCCGAAGATACACCGGGCCATGGCCTGCGAACAGCGCTTTTCCTCGACCGACGTGAACTGCCAGGCGGGGCCTTGACACTGAAGCGGGCTCACGACATCTTATCGCGGCTCGCGGGCGGACCCACCGTTTTGCGGACATGCGCAGGTGGCGAAATTGGTAGACGCACTAGCTTGAGGTGCTAACGCCCGCAAGGGCATACGGGTTCAAGTCCCGTCCTTCGCACTGACCCTGTTCTCTCTATATCTACCCAGGCTTACGAGCCAAACGAGTGAGGCCCCAGTGTCGCGTTGGTTCGGCCACGTGACCATGCTGGTGGTTCTCGCGGCCCTGCTGAGCCTCAGCGCCTGCCAGGACGAAGCGTCGACCTTTCCGCAGCGTCTGGAACGCGCGTTGGCTTCCGGTTCGCCCACGGCAATCGAGCCGCTGCTGACTCAAGCGTCGCGTCCACATTTCCGTGCCATGGTGGCGAGTTCGTCGCGCAAGGGCGGCCCGTTCTCGCTGGGACCGGTGCGCGCGCCCAGTGCGATCGTGAAGGTCCAGGCGGGCGAAGGCGGCACCGTGC
The DNA here is from genome assembly GCA_964356325.1 of uncultured Enterobacteriaceae bacterium. GTDB lineage: Bacteria > Myxococcota_A > UBA9042 > UBA9042 > UBA9042 > CAYHHL01. The sequence continues at coordinate 34,578 of CAYHHL010000011.1, forward strand.
TCAGCGTGCGGGCGGCGGGCGTGACGCGGGACTGGGTGCTGGTTCACGAGGAAGGCGCCCTGCGGCTCGATCTGATGGCGACGTCGGCGCGAAGGCCTTGGAACTTGTAGCGGACCGCTAGAACAGCGTGTAGATGAACGGGACCGCCGTCTGGCTGGCCGCGACCAGGAGGCCGACGATGGCCAGGATCACGATCATCGGGATCATCCACCAAGCCTTGTTGGCTCGCGCGAAACGTACGAATTCGCCAAAGAGTTTGCCGCTATAGCTCAGTTTGCCCATGGCTTCCCCGCTGTCAATCCAGTTTGAATCCTTCGCGCCAGCCTTCCCTGTCCTGCCAGTGTGGCTGCGCCTGCTTGTGCAACAGGAAGTCGCCGACCAGCAGGCAGTCGACCTCCGAGCGCATGAAGCACCGGTATGCGTCTTCGGGCGTGCAAACGATGGGTTCGCCGCGCACGTTGAAGCTCGTGTTGATGACCACCCCGTAGCCAGTCAGTCGCTCGAAGGCGCTGATCAGGGCGTGGTAACGGGGATTTGTCTCCTTGCTGACCGACTGGATGCGCGCCGAATAGTCGACGTGGGTCACGCCGGGAATGTCCGAACGCGGGCGGTTGACCCACTCGATGATGTCGAGCTCGCGTTCGTCGCCCTGCTTGGCGATTCGCCGTTCTTGCACGACGTTGGCCACCAACAGCATGTAGGGCGAAGGACGGTCGAGCTCGAAGTAGTCGCCGATGCGCTCCTCCAGCACCGAAGGCGCAAAGGGGCGAAAACTTTCGCGGAACTTCACCTTGAGATTCAGGATCGACTGCATCTTCGCCGATCGCGGATCCGCAATGATACTGCGATTGCCAAGCGCGCGCGGGCCGAATTCCATCCGTCCTTGGCACAGGGCCACGATCTTTTCGTCGGCCAGGATCTGCGCAATGCGTGGCGCCACTTCGTCCGGTTGCAGGCGCTCGTACGGATAGCCGCGTGCATCCAAGTAAGTGGCGATTTGTTCAGGCGAAAACTCGGGGCCCAGGTAGGCGCCCTGCATGGCGTCGTGTACCCCGTCGGTCTGGCGCGGGTTGCCGAAATGGTTGTACCAGACCGCCAGCGCGGCTCCCAACGCCCCGCCCGCGTCGCCTGCCGCCGGTTGGATCCACACGTCGTCGAAGAGGCCGGAGCGCAACAGCACACCATTGGCCACGCAGTTGAGCGCGACGCCGCCTGCGAGACACAAGTTGCGCATGCCGGTGCGCTCGCGGGCGTGGCGGGCCATGCGCAAGACGACTTCTTCGGTCACTTCCTGAATCGACTTGGCCAGATCCATTTCACGCCGGGTAATCGGCGCTTCCGGTAGGCGCGGCGGTCCACCGAAGAGCGCGTCGAACCTGGCGTTCGTCATGCGCAGCCCGTCGAGGTAGCCGAAGTACTCCATGTTCAAGCGGAACGAACCGTCCGGGCGCAGATCCATCAGCTCGTCGAGGATGATCTGCTTGTAGGTGGGCTCGCCGTACGGGGCCAAGCCCATCAGCTTGTACTCGCCGGAATTGACGCGAAAGCCCGTGTAGTACGTGAACGCCGAGTACAAGAGACCTAGCGAGTGCGGGAAGTTCAGTGTCTGGACGAGCTCCAGGCGATTGCCTTCACCGACGCCCAGCGACGCCGTGGCCCATTCACCGACACCGTCCAGCGTCAGCACGGCCGCTTCTTGAAACGGCGACGGGTAGAAGGCGCTGGCCGCGTGCGACTCGTGGTGCTCCGTGAACAAGATGCTTTCGGGCGATTCGATGCCGCATTCGGCCACGCGACGGCGAATTTCCGGCTCGATCCACAGCTTCTCGCGCAGCCACAGGGGTACGGCCTGCACAGCCGAAGTCAGTCCTTTGGGCGCGGTCGCCAGGTAAGTCTCCAAGATGCGGTGGAACTTCAGGATCGGCTTGTCGTAGAACGCGATCGCGTCGACGCGGCCGCCCTTGCCCGCCATGATGCCGGCTTCTGCCAGGCAGTACTTCACGGCATTCGTTGGAAATTGGGCGTCGTGCTTGATGCGCGTGAAGCGTTCCTCCTGTGCCGCGGCGACGATGCGACCGTGTTGGACCAGACACGCGGCGGCGTCGTGGTAGTAGCAGCTGATGCCTAGGATGCGCATGAGGAATCCCGCAAACCGGTGATGCCGCCGTCAGAACTGTCGTTCGTAGTCGCGCTTGGTGGGCGGGCGATCGATCCAGTAACTAGGCGCTTGCGGATCGAAGCCGCGCTGCAGCGGATCGCGCTTGCCGTGGCGAGTGGCCCGGCCAAAAGGCGTGAAGAACAGAAGGTATACGCTGGTCATCACCAGCCACGTCATCGCCGCCGACACCAGGCGGGCAATCTCGGCCCCGGCCCGTTCCAGACGCCCGTAGGCACCCAGTGGCGATGCGAGCACGGCGACCAGCGTCAGGGCGCCCAATGCCATCGCGAACGCACCGGCAAACTTCCAGCCGATGTAAGTGAGCCCCGCGCCCGCCACCAGGCTCATCGCGCTGCGGGTCAGCCCACGCTTGCGCGCCGAACGCACGGCCTCACCCAAGTTGCGTCGACCCGCGGCGTCAGGCGCCCAGATCACGGCAGCAGCCTCGGGCTTGCCAGCGCGGATGCTCATCGGGCTGCTACCAGGGTAGGCTTCCGAATTTGCAGAGCTCAGCTACCAGTCGCGGCCGCCGCCGTCGCCGTTGTCCCGGCTGCGACCGCGCGAACCGCGGTCTCGGGCGCCGCCGCCACCGCTGGGCGCACCGCCGCCGAAGTCACCGCCGCCGCCGCCGAAGTCACGACCGCCGCCGCCGTAGCCGCCACCGCTGGGCGCGCCACCACCGCCGCCGAAGTCGCGGTTGCCGTACTCGCGATCGCCGCTTGGACGCGGGGCGCCGTAGCCACCACCGCCGCCGCCGCCACCGCCCGGACGAGGTGCGCGCTCCTGGGCTTCGCTGACCTTGACCGAGCGTCCGTCGATCGCGTTGCCGTCCATGTCGCTGATGGCTGTGGTGGCCGCCACGTCGTCGGTCATGGTCACGAAGCCGAATCCGCGCGAGCGGCCGGTCTCCCGATCCATGATGACCTTGGCATCCGAGACCTCGCCGTAGCGCTCGAACGCCTGACGAAGGGACGCATCCACCGTACCCCAACTCAAGCCACCCACAAAAAGCTTCTTTGCCATCGCCCGCTCTCTTCCATGCTCGAAGCGCGCCCGCCGATCCCGCCGAATTCCCGACCTTGACTGGCTGAGGCGCTGGATTTGCCCACGTGCAAGCCTATTTGCACGAAGTTATCAAACAGCTTAGCACGGCGCGCGCTGCGTTGGAAAGCAGTTTGTCGCCTGGCCGAAGCGGGCGGCCGGCACGGCATCGATCAACGCGGCGGCATGCGCAAGGCCCCGTCCAGGCGGATGACTTCGCCATTGAGCATGCGGTTCTCGATGATGCTCTGGACCAACTGCGCGTATTCGTCCGGATCGCCCAAACGGTTGGGAAACGGCACGTTCTTGGCGAGTTCGTTCTGCACCTGATCGGGCAAACCGGCCAGCATCGGCGTCTTGAACAGGCCGGGCGCGATCGTCATGACGCGGATACCGAACCCGGAGAGATCGCGGGCGATCGGCAAGGTCATGCCGACGATCGCGCCCTTGGAGGCGGAGTAGGCAGCCTGGCCGATCTGGCCGTCGTACGCCGCGACGCTGGCCGTGTTGACGAAGACGCCACGCTCGCCGCCCTCGTCGGCTTCCTGTTCGGCGATGCGGGCCGCGCACAGGCGGATGACGTTGAAGCTGCCGCCGACGTTGACGTTCAGGACCCTGAGGAAGCCGCCGAGATCGTGCGGGCCCTTCTTGGAAACCGTGCGGGCTGCGACGGCGATGCCAGCGCAATTGACCGCGACGTTGACGGGCACGCCGAACTTCGCGCGGGCGGCGTCCAAGGCGGCGACGACATCGGCCTCGGAAGTGACGTCGCACGCCGCGAACAAGGCGCGATCACCAAGCGCGGCGGCCACTTCGGCTCCGGCGCTGGTCGGCAGATCGCACAGGACCACGCGGGCTCCCTGGCGCACGAGACGTTCAGCGGTAGCGCGACCCAGGCCCGAAGCGGCGCCGGTCACGAGCGCGACAACACGTTGGATTTCCATGGTAGTTCCTTGGGATCGAAAGGGTGGACGCGGACCACCGGCCCGGTCGGCGCGAACCGTGGCAGAACCTGCGCGGCGATGCAACGGGTCCGCTGGACTCGGACTAGAGCACCTGACGCGGTTGCAGGCGGTACAGGCCGACCGGAAGCGTCGCCTGGGCGGGCCACCACGGAAAGTGCACGTCGCCGCGGTTGGGCGCCTGTAGCTCCAAGACCGGCGTCAGATCGGGGCGTTGGCGCGCCAGACGACAGGCCTCGTGCTCGAACGACGCCGGCGGTGACGTGCCCGGCTCGCGCTGGCGGGCAAAACAGCGTTGGTTCAATAGGATCCAGCGCGGCTCGCCATCCGGCGCATCGGCAGGCGGCAACTCTCGCAGGGGGCGCACGCGGATGTGCCCGTGAGGAGGTCCGAAACGCCAGAACGGCGTGTGCCGGCTGACCTTGTCCGCGCCCGGATCGTCGTAGCCCAGCACGTGCAGGGTGCCGCGCTGACCGGCCAAGACCAGGGCCGCGCGATCCCACAGCAGCGCCTCTTCGTCCGCATTGTCGCGGGCATACAGCCACGGCAGGGTCGCCGCTTCGCTGAGCAGGACCAGGCTGGCCACGAGCACCAATCGCTTCGGATCCAGCCGGTTGCCCCAGCGTTGCCAGGCCAGGCCGGTGGCCAGCGCGGCCCACAACAGCAGGGCCGGCGCCTCCAGCCGCGGCAAGGAGACGACCACCGCGTCCGTCAGCGCGGGCGCTACCTGCGCCAGCGCCACCACAGCGAACCAACGGAGGAATCGCCCCTGGATCGTGGTCCGCCCCGGCCGTTCGCGCCACAGCACCCACAGCCCCGCCAGTGTCACCGCGAGCGGAAATGCGTGGGGCCACAGCGCCAGATTGTGCGTCACCAGCATGATCGGCAGCTTGAGCACGAACAGGCCGCGCGTCGTCGGCAGATCGCCGCGATCGAGCCCGGCCTGCAAAGCCTGTGCGAGGTGGAGCACTTGCGGCGCGACGAGCAGGCCCCAGAGTGTCCACGCCGCGCCACGTCCGAACCTGGGCTGCGCCGCTCGATCGGGTTCTGGCCAGTGATCGAAAGCCCAAAGCACGGCTACACTTGCCGGCACGAACTCCGGCCGGACGTGGGCGGCGCAGGCCAGCGCGATGGCCGCCCCCAGGTGATCGCGCACCAGGCCTTGGCGCCGGGCCTGCCAGGCCAGGAACACCCCGCACACGAAGGGAAACGTAGCGGCCACGGTCGCCGCCTCGCTGCCGTGATGGCGCACCAGCAGGGGCAGGCTAGCCAGCACTGCCAGGATCGCGGTCGTCGTTCCGGTCCCTGCAAGCCAGGCTCCCGCCCACAGCGCCACGAGCGCAATCGTCGCGGTTCCGAGGACTTCGTGCAGGAGGAACACCGTGCGATCGTCGGGCCCCACCAGCGCGAACAGCGGCGCCAGCAGGGCAGCGTGACCGGCCCCGTACTTCGGCGGCGGTGCGCCAACCATCACGTCACCGATCAGTCCATAACCAGTGAATACCTCAACGAAGGTTCCTGGTGTCAGCAGCCTGAGGGCTAGCGCTGCCAGCAAGAGGATCGCGAACAGGCGTTGCTCGCGACGCGTCAGCTTGCCAAGCTGACCGACTGCCAAGGCGGCGATGCGCGGCAAGGTGGCGGCCAGACCGATCCAGCAGAGGCTGGCGATCACCACAACGACGCCAGTATCGCTCCTATTCACGCTGACTTGCGCCGCCGGGCGAACCAGATGCCGAGGCCCAGCACCAGCGCGGCGCCGCCCAAGCCGATGCCATAGCGCACGGGCGTGGGCAACACATCGAAGGCGTTTGGTGCCCGACCGCTGCGCATCACCTCGAGTTCACGCGCGATCTTGGCGTTCTTCGCGTCGCTGTTCTGGCGGTTGCGCGACAGGCGTTCGAAGGTCTCGAGATCGCGCAGGCTCTGCTCGAAGTCGCGCTGGCGCAGCATGACCGACCGACAGTAGTAGTAGTCCGCGTCATCGTGGGCTTTTTGGCCGAGCAGAGCGAACCGCGCGTCGGCCTCCGCGACCCTGCCCAGGTTGAACAGGCTCATCGAAGTGTAGAGGTAGATCCGAGGCTCGTCGGGTACTTCCTTCAGCAGCGGATCCAAGGCGTCGACCACGGCCTGATATTCGCCGCGGTAGTAGTGGATCGTGCCCTTGACGTAGCGCGCCACGACATCCTTGGGATTCTTGCGGATTCGCTCCTCGAACGTGGCCAGGAAGGCGTCGTCGTGCACTTCCGGCAGTTGCGTATAAGCCGTGGCCGTCATGCCCAGGATCCCGGGATACTGCAGGTTTTTTGCCGCCACCAGTTCCCAGGCCGCCGCCGCCTCGCGGTTCTTCCAGCCGTCGTGCAAGGCGGAACCGCGCGCGAACATCAGGTCGAGGTCGTCCGGAAAGCGCTTCAGCGCCGCTTCGACCGAGGCCAGCCGACGCTGCCAACCTGCCACGCCGCCAGGTAGACAGCCGATCGACTGCAGCCACGCCAGCCGGCAACCGGGCGCTCGATTCCGCACGGTTTCAGATAGTTCCGCCGCGGCAGCGACGTGTTGCTCCTGTTCGAGCGAGCGCGCGACTTCTGCCCAACTGCATGTTTCTGTGGAGTCCGCGGGCAAGGCGGCGATCCGGGTCTTGGCGGCCTGCAGCGCGGCGGCTGCGTCGCTGAGCGCCAGGGCGGACGCCGCGGCGACGCGATCCTCTGCGCGGGCATCCGGGGCAACGGCGCGCGCGTTCAACTCGGCTAAAGCCTTTTCATACAGGGCCTTGCCATCGGGCTCAGCCAACTGCCGCAACATCGCGCCGACCCTGGCGAGGCCGAGCGGCGACGGCTCGGGCGCGCGCAAACCCTCTCGCAACTTCCTAATCGCTTTGTCCTTCTCACCGATGCGCAGGCTTTTCCCGGCTTCTTGCAGCGCGAGGTCCAGCGCGCGCGAATCCAAACGGCTCGCTTGCCGGGGCTTGGCCGCGTCGGTCGTGCTGGTCTTGAGCCAACGGAAGCCGTCCTCCAGGGAACGCACGTGCGCGACGAGCGCCGTGGCCACGGTTTCTGGCCAGGGTCCGGCAAGTTGCATGCGAAACCGCGCGGTCGTCCGGCCTCCCGAACCCGTGTCCGGGTGGGACAAGGTCAAGGTGCGCCCGTCGGGCCAACTCGCCTCGATGTGCTCGCCGCTGATGCGGATCGTGGTCGCGGCAGGCAGGCCCGGTGCTTGCACGAGACGCTGGACCAACGCTTCCTGGCCGGGCGGCACCACCCACGCAGGCGAGGTGGCGGCCGGCGGCGGCAAGACGGGTGAATCGGCCCAGGCGGGCAGGCTCAGGGCGGCGATAAGCAGGGGAAAGAGCGGAATCCATCGCATACGGCGGAGGTTGGCAGGTCCGCCGGAAACAGGCAACCACTTCGCGAACGGCACTGCGAGTGCGGGCGATGACCGCATCAGAACTTGGGAATCACCACGCCGGCGGGCTTTTCCAGCCGCAAAAGCAAGGTCTTGCGATGCAGTCCGCCCGTGTACCCGCCGAGTCCGCCACCCGCCGCCAGCACGCGATGACAAGGCACCACGATCGGAATCGGGTTGCGCCCCAAGGCGTTGCCCACTGCCCGCGCCCCACGCGGCGTGCCGATACGCGCCGCCAGATCACCGTAGGAGCACACCTGACCCGCGGCCACGTCGCAGAGCGCTTGCAGCACGATCTGTCGAAACGGCGTGATGTTGCGAAGATCCACAGCCAGGTCGAAGTCGGCCCGCTCGCCAGCGAAGTAGGCTGTGATCTGTTGGGCTGCCTCCGAAGGAACCGGGCGCTGTGTCACGGCCGCGCGAGGGAAACGCCGTTGCACCTGATCGTCGTCGGCAGCGTCGATGGCCACGGCGCACAGCCCAAGGTCCGACGTCCAGATGCGCAGCGGGCCCATCGGCGAGGCTATCATCTCGACCTGCAAGGGAAATGTGGGTGCGTGGCGCTGTTGCGGGACCTGTTCGCCGATGGGGTGGGCCAGATGCGTCATGGGACCTCGTGGGTAGATGCGCTTACCTATCCCAGAGTCGTTCTGGATGCTACAAGCCCGCGGCCATGGACATTCTCGAGAGCATCATCGACCGGGACGCGGACGCCTTCGCCCTCAACCGCGCGCACCACGAGCGCCTGACGGCAGAACTGCGCGACCGCCTTGCACTAATTCGCCTCGGTGGCCCAGCCTCGGCCCGGACGCGTCATACCGAGCGGGGCGCGTTGCTGGTGCGCGATCGCATCGACCTCCTGCTCGACCCCGGCAGTCCGTTCCTCGAACTATCCCCGCTCGCCGCCTGGGATCTCTACGATGGCGACGCACCATCGGCGGGCGTGGTCACCGGCATCGGCCGCATCGCCGGGCGCGAGTGCTTGATCGTCGCCAACGATGCAACGGTCAAGGGCGGCACGTACTACCCGCTGACGGTCAAGAAACACCTGCGCGCTCAAGAGATTGCCGCGGAGAACCGGCTGCCGTGCGTGTACCTCGTGGATTCGGGTGGCGCATTCTTGCCGTTGCAAAGCGACGTCTTCCCCGATCGCGATCACTTCGGTCGGATCTTCTACAACGAGGCGCGCCTTTCGGCGGCTGGCATTCCGCAGATTGCCGTAGTTCTGGGCATGTGCACGGCGGGTGGCGCGTACGTCCCGGCCATGAGCGATGAAGCGATCATCGTCCGCAACCGCGGCACCATCTACCTGGCCGGCCCGCCGCTGGTGAAAGCCGCGACGGGCGAAGTGATTTCCGCCGAAGCGCTGGGCGGCGGCGACGTCCACACGCGCATCTCGGGCGTGGCTGATCATCTCGCCGACGACGACCAGCACGCGCTGCACATCGCCCGCACCGTAGTCAGCCTGCTGAACACGACCAAGCAGCCGACCGGCGTGTTCCAGGATCCCGAGCCACCGCGCTATGATCCAGCGGAATTGCCGGGCGTGGTGCCCGCGGATCTGCGCATTCCGTATGACGTCCGCGAGGTGATTGCGCGCATCGTCGACGGCTCGCGGATGCACGAGTTCAAGCCGCGCTACGGCACAACCATCGTCTGCGGTTTCGCGCACATCCACGGCATGCCGGTGGCGATCCTGGCCAACAACGGCGTGCTGTTTTCCGAGAGCGCGCTCAAGGCCACTCACTTCATCGAACTGGCCTGCACCCGCAAGATCCCCTTGCTTTTCCTCCAGAATGTCACCGGCTTCATGGTCGGCAGCAAGGCCGAGCACGGCGGCATCGCCAAGGACGGCGCCAAGATGGTCCACGCCGTCGCTGTCGCCAATGTCCCCAAGATCACGCTGATCATCGGCGGCAGCTACGGCGCGGGCAACTACGGCATGTGTGGCCGGGCCTACCAACCGCGCTTCCTGTTCAGCTGGCCCAACTCGCGCATCAGCGTCATGGGCGGCGAGCAGGCGGCCAGCGTCATGACCACGGTCAAGCGTGACCAGATGGCCAAGGATGCCAAGGTGTTGTCGCCCGAGGAAGAAGAGGCGATCCGCGCTCCGGTGCTGGCCCGCTACGAGGCCGAAGGCAACCCTTACTTCGCGACCGCCAGGCTGTGGGACGACGGCATCATCGAGATGACCCAGACGCGCGAAGTGTTGGCCCTGGCCTTGTCAGCCTGCCACAACGCGCCGTTTCCGGACTGGCACCCGGGCGTCATTCGTATGTAATCGTGCATAATTGTATGTAATACCAGGATCTGTCGCGCGAATAGCCATTCGGAGGGACACCGTGATCCAGATCGAGAAGCACTCAGGCGTCGGCTTCGTGTGGTTGGCCCGCCCCGACAAGCACAACGCGTTCGACGGCGACATGCTCGAGGCGATCGACAGCACCTTCGCGGAATGGCAGGACGATCCACAACTGCGCGTGATCGTGTTGGGTTCCGAAGGGGCCAGCTTCTGCTCCGGCGCGGACTTGAAGTGGATGGCGCAACAGGGCAAAGCTGGGCCGGACGCCAACCGCGCAAACGCCGTGCAACTCGGTCGCGTGTTCCACCGCATCGCGACGTCCAAGAAGCCGGTCGTGGCGCGGGTGCACGGGGCGGCGCGCGGCGGTGGCGTGGGCTTGCTGGCCGCGTGCGACATCACGGTGGCCTCGACCGACGCGAGCTTCGCCCTGACCGAAGTTCGCCTGGGCCTGGTTCCGGCGGTGATTTCACCTTTCCTGGTCGAGCGTTTGGGGCCAAGCCAAGCGCGCGCCCTGTTCCTGACCGGCGACACGGTTTCCGCCCAGGACGCCTACCGTCTGGGCCTGGTCCACCACCTCGTTGCGCCCGAAGCGCTGACCGATCGGGTGACGAGCGTGGTGCGGTCGCTTTTGCTCGGTGGTCCGCAAGCCCAGGTCGCTTGCAAGCAGCTGGTGGCCGCAGTGCAATACCGTAATCCTCTGGACATGCTGGAATTTACCGCGGATCTCATCGCGCAACGGCGGGCCTCGGAGGAAGCGACCGAGGGCATGCGCGCCTTCCTCGAACGCCGCCCCGCGAGCTGGGTCCCGCACGCCGAGTCAGCGGCTGAGACAGTCACCGAGCCAGTGACCGCGCCGGTGCCCTCGCCCGACAAGGAGTCCTGACCGATGCGCAAGGTCCTGATCGCCAATCGCGGTGAGATCGCCATTCGAATCGCCCGCGGTTGTAAGGTGTTGGGCCTGCAGACGGTGGCCATCTACTCCGAGGCTGATGCGCTCGCCCGGCATGTGCGCAAGGCCGACGAAGCGGTGTGCGTGGGCTCGGCCGAATCCGCGCACTCGTACCTGAACATCGAGGCGGTGTTGGCGGCGTGCCGGAAGACGGGCGCGGACGCGGTGCATCCGGGTTACGGATTCCTGAGCGAAAACGTGGCATTTGCGCGGGCGGTTGCGGAGGCAGGCCTGACCTGGATCGGGCCGCCGGCCGACGTGATCGCGCCCATCCAGTCCAAGACGGCGGCCAAGCTGGTGGCCCAGGCGGCGGGCGTGCCGACCGCGCCCTCGGCGGTGCTGGATGACTTGAGCGACCATGCCGTACTGCAAGCCGGCGAAAGCGTGGGATACCCACTGCTGGTCAAGCCTCAGGATGGCGGCGGCGGCAAGGGCATGCAGCGCGTCGACAGGCCCCAGGACCTGCCCCAAGCGGTGGCGGCGGCGCGGCGGATCGCGGCGTCGGCTTTCGCCAGTGATCGCCTGTTTCTCGAACGTTACGTCGAAAATGCCCGCCACGTCGAGGTCCAGGTCCTGGGCGACAGCCACGGCGCGGTGGCGCATTGTTTCGAGCGCGAGTGCAGCCTGCAGCGCCGCCATCAGAAGGTCGTCGAGGAATCGCCCTGTGCCATCCTGACCGAAGCCGAGCGCCACGCGATTGCCGAGAGCGGGCGGGCGTTTGCGCTGCAGGTCGGCTACCAGGGCGCGGGCACGGTCGAGTTCCTGTTCGACGCGCAGACGCGGGCGCACTACTTCTTGGAAATGAACACGCGGTTGCAGGTCGAGCATCCGGTGACCGAGGTGGTGCTGGGCCTGGACCTGGTTGTCGCGCAACTACGTGTGGCCAATGGTGAACACCTTGCGAATGTGCTGGCGGGCGGCCTGAGCCAACGTGGGCACGGCATCGAAGTGCGCATCTACGCGGAGGATCCGGCGGCCGGCTACGTGCCCCAGGCCGGGACTTTGCAGCGCGTGATCTGGCCCGATGCGCCATTCGTGCGTGTGGACGCGGGCTTCGAGACGGGCGACGTGGTGCCGATGTTCTACGATCCGATGCTGGCGAAGATCATCGCCTGGGGTCGCGACCGGCAAGAGGCGCGGCTGCGGCTGATCGCGGCCTTGCGAGAGACCGTGGTGCACGGCGTGGTGACGAACATTCCGATGCTGATCGAAGTGTTGCAGCACGCGTCGTTCCAGGCCGCCGAAGTGCACACCGGCTGGCTGGACGCGACGTACGGGTCGAGCGCGCCAGGGTTGGGCGACCGACCGGCGGATGCGGCGCTGCAGGTGTTGGCGGCGGTCGGTCCGGGTGGGCCGTTGGCGATGGCGCAGGCCGGGCGCAACACCGCGAAGGCACAGGGAGTTGCTGATCCGTGGCGGGACTTGACGGGACTGCGCCTGTCGCAACGGAGCCGATCATGAAGCGCCAGTTCGAGACCGTGCAAGGCGCCGCGATCGAAGTGTCCGCCCAGGCGGTGGCGACCGGTGGCGTGCGCACGCTGGTTCATGAAATCGCGGCGGAAGTGACGCTGCGGCAGGCCCCGAACGGCGACTGGTTGGTCGAACGAGATGGCGTGACCCGTACCGTGCAGGTGAGTCGGACCCACGACGCGCGCGGGCAAGGCGAAACGGTATGGGTGAGCGCGGCCGGCGTGGAGTATGCGAGCCTGACGACGCGTTGGACCCGGGTGGAAGCGCGGCGCGGCGGGCAGCACGCGGGAGTCGCGGAAGTCCGCTCGCCGATGACGGGGCGCGTGGTCGTCGTGCACGTGAGCGAAGGCCAGGCGGTCGAGAAGGGCCAGGCGCTGGTGGTGGTCGAAGCGATGAAGATGGAGCACACGCTGAAGGCGCCCAGCGCGGGCGTGGTGGCCAAGATCGCGTGCAAGCCGGGGCAGTTGGTCGAAGGCGGAGTGGAACTGGTGGTCCTGGACCCCTTGGCGGACTCCAACCCGGTGTGACTTTATGAGCATTCCTATGCAAGACGAGCGGCAGCAACAATCTATCGCCGAGCGATCAATACGAATAGACGAGCGATCAATGCGAATAGACGAGCGATCAATACAAATAGTGGAAGTCGGTCCTCGCGACGGCCTGCAGAACGAACGCGTCCGCATCGGCACGGGAACCAAGGTCCGCTTCATCGAAGCCTTGGTGAGGGCCGGTATCCGCCGGGTCGAAGTCACTTCCTTCGTGCACCCGATGGCGATTCCGCAACTGGCTGATGCTGAACAGGTCTTCAAGCGCCTGCACCGCGTGCCGGGGGTGCGCTACAGTGCCCTGGTGCCCAACATGCGCGGCTTGCAGCGTGCCTTGGCGGCGGGGGTCAACGAGATCGCGGTGTTCACGGCGGCCACGGACACCTTCGTGCGCCACAACATCCGGATGTCTCTACAGGAATCGCTCGCGCATTTCCGTCCCGTGGCCGAACAGGCGCGCTTGGCGGGCGTGCGGGTGCGCGGCTATGTCTCCACGGTGTTCGGCTGTCCGTACGAGGGCAAGGTCACGCCGGAACAGGGGATCGTCGTCGCGGAACAGCTTTTGGACATGGGCTGTGGCGAAGTCTCGATCGGCGATACCATCGGCGTGGCGACCCCGGGCGACGTGCGGCGCTGGCTCGCGGTCGCGGTGCCCCGTCTGGGCTTGGAACGCCTGGCCCTGCACTTCCACGACACGCGCGGCACCGCGCTTGCCAATGTGATGGCCGGCGCGGAACTGGGCGTGCGCGTGTTCGATTCATCGGCAGGCGGCCTGGGCGGCTGTCCCTACGCGCCGGGAGCCAGCGGCAATCTCGCCACTGAGGATCTGGTCTATGCGTTGCACGGCATGGGCTTCGACACGGGCATAGACCTCGCGAAACTGGTGCAGGCTTCGGGCGTGATCGCCGCCGAACTCGACCACATGCTGCCGGGGCGCTACTTCACGGCGGCGCGGGTGCAGAGCTGCCTGCCAACAGAAAGTCGTTCTGACTCAGAGGGTTAGCGGACGGTTTGCCTAGTGGCGTACAGTAATCAGCGTCGCATACAAGCCGACCACCAGTACGCCGGTCCACACCAACGCAGTCAGGCCGAGCAACAGCCAACCCGACGGAGCGTCGTCTGGATCGAGTTCCAGTTGGGCTGGTGGCGCGCGTTCCTGCAGTTGAAGGACCGGCTGGGCAACCGCGGGCTGCGGCGCGGGCTCAGGTGCCGCCGTCGGCGCCGGACGTCGGCGCGGTCGGGTCGTGTCCTCCAGTTCGGCGCCGGCCACATCGACGAAACGCGTGGCAGCTTCGTGACTTGAAGATGGCGCCGCGGACTGGCGTGCCTCGGCGAGCCGGCGATCGAGTTCGGACTGGTCCAGCATGGAAGTCGCGTCGTCGTGGCCGGCTGGCGCGGGACTCGGCGATCGCACCGGTGGCCGCGCGTCCTGGCCCGGTCGCGCTTCAATCGCCGGCCGCGCCAGGGGCGCCGACCCTGGCATCGGCCGGGGCCGCGGACCGGGTGTCCCAGCGGACTGCGCGAGCACCGGCGCGCTGTTCGCCTGGGTCGGTGCACGCGCGACGGCTGCCATCGGTCGAGGCTGCGCAGGCTGGTTCGGCAGCGGATTCACCGGCATGGGCCGCGGCGAGGCGGCCGGGGCGCCCGGTTGCGGCAGGTTCGGGCGCGGCGTCGGTCGGGCTGGCGAAACCGGCGGAGGCAGTCCGGCTCGCGTTGCCTGGTCTTCGCTGTTCCAAGCCGCCGCCGTGGCTGCTGGCTCGGCAATCGGCTCCGGGGGCCGCACCATCGCCCCGGGCTGCGGCAGTGGAACCCGCCCAGATCGCGCCAGTTCCGGTCGCCGGGTCTGTGGCCGGGAGGTGATCTCGGGGACCTGGGTTTCTTGGGGCGCGGCCACCTCTTGCGGCGCCGACACCGGCAGGGGCGGCATACCCGCAGCGGCCATCTGTGTCGCAGCCGGATCGGGTTCCTGCCGTGATTGCCCGGGGATGGGCGGCGGCGCTCCCGCGGCAGCCGGCTTTTCCGCCTGATCTGCCTGCCACGTGGCTCGGCTGGCGCGGGCATGGACCGGCATCGGCGGCGGTTCCTGCGGCATCTGCTCGATCTTGCTGTGCCAACGCTCCTGCGACAGTGATCCTGCGGCAGTCTGTTGCTCTGCGGAGGCGCGTCCCCCAGGGCCGAGCGGAGCCAGGCGGGGCGCAAGGGCCACCACCGAAGTCGGTCGGTTCTCCGCGACGTCGTACATGGCGCGCAGATAGCGCCCGGCTTCCTCGCGATCGGTGACCTGCCGGGCTTCTCGCGCGGCTTGCAGGATGGCGTCCCGCATCACTCGACCGGTCTGGAAGCGCGCGTCCGGATTCGGATTCAGCGCCTGATCCACCACGGCCCGCAGCCCGGGCGGCACGCGCCCGACCTTGTCCGCCGGCCACGCGTAGCTCGCCGCTGCCACCTTGTCGTACAGGGCCTTCTGGTCGACCTCGTCGTAAAGTGGGCGTGTGCACAGCGTTTCGTAAAGCAGGATGCCGGCGGCGAACAGGTCGGAGCGGTGATCGATCTCGCGGCCCAGCACCTGCTCCGGGCTCATGTAGTAGATCTTGCCTTTGACCATGCCCGCTTGCGTGTGGGTGTAGCGGTACGCCGCCTTGGCGATGCCGAAATCCGTCAGCTTGACTTCGCCGATCAGCGACAGCAGGACGTTTTGCGGGCTGACGTCGCGGTGCACGATGGCGAGCGCGGTGCCGTCCATGGCCCGGCGCGAGTGCGCGTAGTCGAGTGCCGAGCACAACTCCGCGATCGCGTAGCAGGCCATGCCCACCGGCAGATCGCGCGACAGTTCGTGATGGCGCTGCAGCAGGCGGAACAGGTCGACACCCTCCACATACTCGAAAGCAATGAAGTAATCGCCGTCGATCTGCCCGACATCGAGGATCTGGACGATGTTGGGGTGCGCGAGTTGACTGACGATCTTCGCCTCGTCGGTCAGCATCTCGATGAAGCTGGCGTCCGAGGCGTACTCGTGGAACATCCGCTTGACGGCCACGACCTTGTCGAAACCGCCGAAGCCGGGCAACGACGCGCGGAAGACCTCGGCCATGCCGCCTTGGCCCACGCGTTCCCGCAGGATGTAGCGGCCGAAATTTTGGGGCAGGGCATCGCTCATGGCGGCGCGCAGTATAACCGGGCCGCGCCTGGATAAGCAGATCGCCAAGCGATATTTTTGTTGCGCCCGAACGCGAGAGGCGGCTTGATGCGGCCGCGTTGACGGTCGGTGGCGTGCGGGGCGATGCTCCGCGGCACCGGTCGGGATGCACCGACTTGGCTCGAGGTTCTTCGATGGCTGCCACGCGCTCCTACACTCTCTGGTTCATTGGATTTCTCCTCCTGGGTTGCGGCAGTGCCGGGACAATCGGCACCGCGCCCGCCGATGTTGCGCCCGCCGATGGGGCCAGCGCCGACACGGCCAGTTCAGACGGCACCGCGGCCGACATCGGCTCAGACGCCGGCTCGGACGCAGCGGCACAGGCGGATGCCCAGCCGGATTCAATTGCCGTGGCCTGCGAACCGAAGGCCGCGCCCTGCACGGACTCGCAGATCCTGGACCTGTCGCTGTTCAAGAAGGCGAGCAAGCGGATCGTCGAGAACGAGGCGGACGGAGACGGTTTTCTCAGCCATGTCGACGCCACCGGCGGCGGGATGACGCCTTCGGAATCCTATGTTTACGCCCGCTTCACGGACACGGGGCTCGAACGCGTCGACGTCGGCGACGAAGCGGCGTTCGACGAATTGAGCTGGGACATCGCCTTTCGTCGCTATGTCATACGGTTGAACAGCGGTGTCTCCGGGTCGTCGTGCGTGATGGGCGCTACCCTGGCGTCCGGCACCGACTATGACGCGGTCACTGCGGCGCCGGCCAAGCTCTCGCTGACCAGCGAGGCGTACTACGACAAGAAGTGCCAACTGGTGAAGGACGGGTCTGGCTTGGACGGTCCCGGCACGCTGCTTTCCAGCTTCTGGACGTACGCCAACTGCGTGCAGATGTCAGGCAATGTCTACGTCGTGCAACTCGCCGACGGCCGCCGCGTCAAGCTCACCGTGACGTCGTTCTACCCGGTCGCCGCGCAGACCAAGTGCGACTCGGCGGGAGCGGTCCCGGCTGGCACGGTTGGGGGCCAAGTGCGCTTTCGCTGGGCGTTCCTGAAGCCATGAGGCGTCCACTCGGTGTACTGAGGCCGCTGATGGTCCTGAGGCTGCTGATGCGCGACGTATTTTCGGCCAAGGTTGCCGCGTCTTGCGTCGTGCTGGCCATGGTCGCGCTGGCGTCCACGGCGCAGGCGCGTCCGGATACCCCCGGATTCGGCGAACTGTGGCACTACGCGCCAGGCGACAAGGTGGAGAGCCTGGCCTCGCTGGGCGGCAACTTCCGTATTCATTTCACGCGTAACGGGGTCAACGCCGTGCCGCCCGACGACGCCGATGCCGATGGCGTACCGGATCACGTGCAGAGCCTCGCCGAGGTGTACGAACAGGTGCTCAGCCATTACGTCGGGCTCGGCTTCCTGAAGCCCAAGGACGATGGCGCCATCGCGGGCAACAACGGCGGCGACGCCCGATTCGACGTGTACCTGGTCGACTTTGCGCTCAAGGCCGACGGCAACTTCGTTCACGACAAGTGCTCGGGCGGCGTGTGCAACGGCTACATGGTGCAGGAGAACGATTTCGAGGGTTATGGCTATCCATCGGTCAGTTACGCCAACCGCGTCCTGGCCAGTCACGAGTTCTTCCACGCCGTGCAGGCCGCCTACGATGCCGACCAGGGCAGCATCTTTTCCGAAGGCACGGCGGTTTGGGCGACCGAGAACTTCGACCCGACGTTGAGCGATTTCGAAAACCTGGTGCCGGGTTACCTCGAGCATCCCGACCGGCCGCTGGACAAGGCGATGCTGGGCCCGGTCGCTTCGTTCAGCTACGGCGCCGCGCTGTTCTTCCAGTTTCTCGCCGAGCACATCAGTCCGAACGTCATGCTCGAACTGTGGACGGACTGCGTGAACGGCGCGCACGGGGTCGCCGATCCCCAGTGGTTTCCGGCGTTGGACGCGCTGCTCGTTCGTGAGCATGACACGACGTTTGCTAGCCAATTCGTGATCTTTGCGACCTGGAACCTCTTTACGAATGTCCGCGCCGACCCCATGCGCAGCTATGCCCACGGCAAGGGCTATCCACTCGTGGCGATGACCAGCGGCGACGCGCCGTATTTCGACGAGGAGTTGCGCCTGTACTATGCCTCGACGCAATACGTGGGCGTGGCGCCCGACGGCCGCAAGCAGATGACTGCGACGGTGATGTCCAAGTTCGATCTCAAGACGATGCGGCTGGCGTTGGTCGTGCGCCACGGCAAGGTGCTGAGCGACCCGGTGACGATGCCGCTGCCGCCCGTCGGTCCGCCGCCGGTGCTCGACACGACCGACGCCGACGAAGTGATCGCCATGGTCATCAATACCGCGACGTCCGGCGAGAGCTTGCGCGGTACGCTGTGCATCGGCGCGCCCGATGAAGTCGCCGAGTGTCTGCCCGCGGTCCCAGTCACGCCCACGGTCGCCGAAGCCCAACCGGATGCCGGCGTGGCGGTCGGGGCGGAAGTGTCCACTTCGGATGCGGGATCGAGCCAAAGCGATGCGGGCGCGGCCCATGTGGCACCGGTCGTGAGTGGTTGCGCCGCAAGTGCGGGCCGACCGATGACACCCGGAGCCGGGATCGCGGTGCTGTTGCTCAGTGTGCTGGCCGGCGTACGAGCCGCGCGCAGGCGCTCTGCCGAGGAAGTCCAATCATGAGATCCACCGTCGCGCTGTGGGCGCTGTTCGCCGTCACCGGTTGCGCCAGCGCCGCCGGAACCGACCCGAAACCGCCCGATGTGCAAGCAGATGCTGGCGTCGATTCCAGCGCAGCGGATGGTTCCGTCGAGGCTGGCGAAAGTGCTGACGTGGCGGCGCCCGCGGGACCGCTACTGCTGGCGCCCGGTCAGGTGGCCGAACTGCCGATGGCTGATGGCTTGGCCGGCGTGCGCCTGGCAACCCCGCTCGGTGACGAGAAATTCGTCGTGATCCTGGGATCGACGCGCTTCGACAACCCGACGCTCAAGTTCGCCTACACCCTGACGCTGGGCGACGCCCCGTCGGCGACCTCGGCACCAGCGCCGATCTCGGGATGCTCGTTGAGCAATCAGCCCTGGCACGACACGCCGTTGGCCATCGAGCCGGCACCGGAGGGCACGGCGCCGGCCATCGGCACTTTGCGCGACCTGAAGATGAGCTCGGGCGCTGGCGTCGAGACCATTTCGGCCAAAGTGGTCGCGGTCGGCGCGCGCGCGGTGGTCTGGGCGGACGTCAGCCCAGGCCATCCGGCGGAGTTGGATCCCGCGTTCGTCACTGAATTCCTGACCGATTTCGACGCGCTGATCCTGCCCCGCGAGCGCACGGTGTTCGGCACGGAGTCAGACCTGGACAAGGACGGGCGCATCTCGCTGGTGTTCACGCCGCTGACCTACAAGACCGCCGTGGCGTTTTTCACCGGTTGCGATCTGAAGCAGCTGGCCGGCTGTGGCGCGGGCAACCAGGGTGAATTCCTGTACTTGACGCCACCCGCGGCGATCAAGCCGCCGTACAATACCGCCGCTGCCATGAAGGAGATCCTGGCGCACGAACTGGGCCACCTGATCCACTTCAATCGCACGGTGTTGCGCAACAACCTGACCGAGTGGCACGACAGCTCGTACATGATCGAGGGCTTCGGCGCCCTGGCGCAGGACACCATCGGCTTTCAATCCGGCAACCTGTACGTGACCTTGGCCGGGCTGGACAAGATCAACGACTTCTCCCTGGGCGACACGCTGCGCGACAACACCGCCTACGATACCAAGCGCGACGGCGCCTTGCGCGGCGGCTCCTACCTGTTCGTGCGCTGGCTGTACGACCGTGGCGGCGGCGACCTGGCCAACGCCGACGGCTCGATCGGCAATCTCGGCGGACCGGCGTTCATCCGCGCGCTCTTGGACGACAAGCTGGGCGTCGGTGCGGCGCTGCCCGCGCTCGGCAAGGCGAAGATCGATGACATCGGTATGGATTTCTTCACCACGCTGGCGGTCAGCAACCGCGAGAACGTCGGCGGCGTGGTGGCGACCAACCCGTGCTTTCGCTACCTGCCCAGCCTGATCGATCCGGTCACCAAGAAGCAGCGCGGCGCCGACGTGTTCGCGACCTTCCACGGCCAGACGATGCAGGGCCCGAAGCTGCAAGACGCGGCCAAGGCCGACAAGAGCCTGCGCGGCGGCGGCGTCGACTACTTGGTGCTCGAAGCCGACGCGGCCGCGGCCGAGCTCGCGTTCACGCTGCAGGTGCCCGTGAAGGCCAATGCCCGTGTGCGCGTGGCGCGGATTCGCTGAGGGTCTCAGCTACCTGTCGGCGCCGGGCCTGACTTGCGGCGCAACTCCTCGAGCTGCTTGCGAAACTCCACGCACGGGTCGGTGTCGTCCAGACGTGGCGTGAAGTACAGGTAGTCCGTGGCGAGCGCCTGCGCCGCCGTGGCCGCGTCCATCCCCGGCTGCACCTCGACAAAGCCTAGGGACACTGCACCGCGGCCCGGCGCGCGCAGTCGCAGCCAGTACGGTACGCCACGGTCGGAGCGCGCGTGGCCGTTGCCGGCGATGAGTACGGCCCCGGACGTCGTCGCCGCGCGCAGCAGGGCATCGGCCATCGCCGCATCGCGGGCACGCTGGGCCAAGGCCATCGGCGCCGCTGCGGCCTTGGGCAACTGCCCGCAATGGCTAGCGATGACCTCCTCAGCCATCGCGTCGGCGATTGTCACGTCGAATGCCAGGTCCAGGCCCAGCCGTTCTCGGGTCGCCGGATCCAGCGCGGTCAGGCCGCCCTTGGCGATCGCCCGTGCCAGCGGTCGCGGCAGGTTGGCCGCCGCCATCGGCAAGTTCGCGTCGAGCGCCACCTGGGCGATGGGCGCATACATCGCCCAGTCTGGCCAACCGCCTGCCAGCCAATCGACTGCCGGTCCCAAGCCCAGGGCATCGCGTGGCTTTGTCGCCAGGAACGCGGCGAGCTTGGGCTCCTGGTCGGGCGTCAACATCTCGAGCAGCAACGCCGGCCGCCGCCCGCGCGCCACCAGATCCCGCAACGCTTCGGCCTGCAACCGATGGTGATCCGGTTGCTCGTGCATTTCGCCCAGCACCACGAAGTCGGCGCCCGCTAGAGCGAGGCTCAACTCTGCCGGCGCAACGAACCGCGCCGTGGCGGTGTGCCAGATCCGGCCCACCAACTCGTGGTCATTATCGTGCGTCGAAATCCACGGTTGCGTGGCCACCTGACGGGCTCGTGGCGCTCCGCATGCAAGCGCGAGCCACGCCAGCACCAACGCGTGTCCGTGGTGGCGCGTGCGGGTCACCTGGGCAAGGCCGTCTGCACGCCCGGCACCGGACGCTGCGGATACGGCGCCACGAATCCAGGAGGCGGAAATTGTCCCATCAGTTCGTAGACTTCACCGCGGATGCGCGCCAGCACCTCGGGATCTTCCCGACCGCGAATCGCCTGGGCAATCCAGCGCGCCAGGTGGGCCATGTGCACCTCGGTCAGCCCGCGCGAGGTCAGCGACGGAGTGCCGATGCGCACGCCCGACGGATCGAAAGGCGACCGCGTGTCGAACGGAATGCTGTTGAAGTTCGCCTCCAACCCAGCGATATCCATCGCCTTCGCCGCCTGCTTGCCGGTCGCGCCCAGAGTCGTGGCATCGAACAGGATCAGGTGGTTGTCCGTCCCACCGGTCGCCAGCGCCGCGCCCGCCTGCAACAGCCCTTCGGCCAGCGCGCGGCTGTTCGCCACGATCTGGTGCGCATAGCCGCGAAACTCAGGCTGTTGCGCCTCGTGCAAGGCCACGGCGATGCCCGCCGTGGTGTGGTTGTGCGGCCCGCCTTGCAGACCCGGAAACACCGCTTTGTCCACCGCTTGGGCGTGCTGGGCCTTGCACAGGATCATGCCACCGCGAGGACCGCGCAGGGTCTTGTGCGTCGTCGTCGTCACCGCGTCGGCGTGGGGCACCGGGCTCGGGTGCGCGCCGCCCGCCACCAGACCGGCGATGTGTGCCATGTCCGCCACCAGCAACGCCCCGACTTCACGGGCAATCTCACCGAACTTCTCGAAGTCGATCAGCCGCGGATACGCCGTCGCCCCGCAGATCAGGATTGCCGGCTTCACCTCGCGGGCAATCGCCAGAATCGCCGCGTAATCCAACAGATGCGTCTGCGGATCGACGCCGTACTGGTGCGCCTGGAAAAACCGGCTCGTCGCTGAGACCTTCCAACCGTGCGTCAGGTGGCCACCGGCCGGCAGCCCGAGACCGAGGATACGCTGGTTTTCCGAGCCCTTGGGAATCAACGCCGTGTACGCCGCGAGATTGGCCGGACTGCCCGAGTAAGGCTGCACGTTCGCATGCTCGGCGCCGAACAGCGCGAGAGCACGGGAGATCGCCAGTTGCTCGATGCGATCGATGAACTGCTGGCCCTCGTAATAGCGCTTGCCGGCATAGCCTTCGCTGTACTTGTTGGTCAGGACCGTGCCCGAAGCTTCGAGGACCGCGGTCGACGCATAGTTCTCCGACGGGATCAGCTTGGCGGTATAGAACTGGCGCGCTTCCTCGGCGGCAACCAGGTCGGCAATCTCACCATCCGTAGCGGTCAGGGCAGGGTGCAGCATGGTGTTTTTCCTCTGATTATGCAGGATGGTCGAACGTTCCCGGGGCGCGGCATGCACGGGCGGGCCGAACTCTCTCACCGCGCGCCGGTCTCGTCAAAGCCGTTGCCGCCACCGCGGCTGCTTGAGTCCCAGCCTCGGCGCCGCTACCCTGCAAACCATGGCACATCCAGGCGAAGTCTTTGGCGGCTACAGGCTCATCGCGCCGATCGGTCGCGGCGGCATGGGCGAAGTGTGGCGGGCGGAGCACGTCGCGTTGGGACGACCCGCGGCCGTGAAGCTGATTTCGCCTTTGAATACCATGGGTGTGGACTCTGCCCAAATCGAGGCGCGCTTCAGCCGCGAGGCCCGGGCGGCTGCGGCCCTGACCTCGCCGCACACGATTGCGATCTATGATTACGGTCGCGCTCCGGACGGACGATTCTTCTATGCGATGGAGTACTTGCACGGCCTGGATCTGGACGCCCTGGTGCGCCGGTTCGGTCCGCTG
Source organism: uncultured Enterobacteriaceae bacterium (assembly GCA_964356325.1). Lineage (GTDB taxonomy): Bacteria > Myxococcota_A > UBA9042 > UBA9042 > UBA9042 > CAYHHL01. The sequence goes on from CAYHHL010000011.1 coordinate 57,637, forward strand.
TCGGCGAGCCGCGTGGTGTACCTGCTGCGCCAGGCGTGTCGATCGCTGGCCGAGGCGCATCGGCACGGGCTGGTACACCGCGACGTGAAGGCGGCGAATCTGTTCGTGTGTCGGCAGGGTCTCGATTGGGACATGCTGAAGGTGCTGGACTTCGGCCTGGTGCGCGCGATTGCCGGCGACCTGCCCGGGCACGTCGGCCAGTTGACCGCGGCCGGGGCGATCACGGGTTCGCCGGCATTTCTCGCACCAGAACAGGTACTTGCGGGTGGTCAGGTGGACGCGCGCGCAGACGTGTACGCGCTCGGCGGCGTGGGCCTGTGGCTCTTGACCGGCGAAGTGCCGTTTCCCGCTGGCACGCCGTGGGAGATGGTCGCGGCGCACTTGAACGAGACGCCCGTGGCGCCGTCGCAGCGCCTGGGCCTGGACGTGCCGGCCGATCTGGAGGCCATTTTACTGAAATGTTTGGAAAAGCTGCCCGCAAACCGACCAGCCGACGCCGACGAGGTCGGCCGGATGCTCGACGCGTGCAGCCCGATCGCCCCGTGGACCGCGGCGGACGCAACCGGTTGGTGGACGACCCGGGAGTCCCGGTCGTCACCTGCCCGCTGGGGGTCCG
>CAYHHL010000012.1:0-2725 GCA_964356325.1 uncultured Enterobacteriaceae bacterium
CACGCCACCTTGCCGAGATGTTGTTTGGAAGTCTTGGAAATCAAGCCGAGGATCATTGCGCGGATGCGCCCCGTCGTTCCGCCACGTTGACGCCAGCCCTCCCCTTGCCGAAACTGCGCGGCCTTGCCACACCGCACGCCGCCCCATTCGGCCCGGGATCCTGCCCATGCTCAAGCTCGCCCTGCCCAAAGGCCGTATTTTCGACCGCGTACGCACCCTGTTGGACGATTGCGGCCTCGGCCTGCGCTTGCCCGAACGCGGCTACCGGCCGACGTGCAGCGACGATCGCCTCGTCATCAAGATCCTCAAGGCCCAAAACGTCGCGGCGTTGGTCGGCCTGGGCTCGCACGACCTCGGCTTCACCGGCCACGACTGGGTACGCGAGACCGACGCCGACGTGGTGGAACTGTTGGATCTCGGGTTCGATCCAGTGCGCATCGTCGCCGCCGCGCCCGAGTCCACCGACGTCGACGCGCTGTTTGCCCGATCGGCGAGCGAGAAACCTCTCATCATCGTCAGTGAATACGAGCATCTGGCGCGAAGCTGGGTCGACCGCCAGTTCGCCGGCAAGCAGGAGGCGCGCTATCACTTCATGCGCAGTTACGGCGCCACCGAAGTGTTTCCGCCCGAGGACGCCGACCTGATCGTGGACAACACCTCGACGGGCAAGACGTTGGTGGAAAACCGGCTGCGCATCATCGAAACGCTCTTGCACTCGACGACGCGCGTGGTGGCCAACCGCGAGGCAATGCAGGATCCCGAGCGGCGCCAGGTGATTGACGAACTGGTGTTGTTGATGAAGGCCGTGCTCGATGGCCGCGACCGCGTGCTGCTGGAAATGAACATCGACGACGCCCGCCTGCCCACCCTGGTCGCGGCCCTGCCGGCGATGAAGTCGCCTACGGTCGCGCAGTTGTACGGCCAGAGCGGTTACGCGGTGAAGGTGGCGGTGCGCAAGAACACGGTGGCGCGGCTGATCCCCGAACTCAAGCGGCTGGGCGCGACGGACATCCTCGAGACCGAGATCCGCAAGGTCATGGTCTGAACGATGCCAGCCTTCCTGCCCTCCCGAGTGCATCTCGACGCCGTGCAACCCTATCGAATCCCCCAGTTCGAGCGCACCGGCTTCCTGCGCCTGGACATCAACGAGCATCCGGGCGGTGCGCCTGCCCACGTGGTCGAAGCGGTGCACGCGGCCCTGACCGCGGATTCCCTTGCGACCTACCCGGTTTACGCGGAGTGGCATGCCGAGGCCGCGCGCTTCTTCGCGGTGCAGCCTGACCAGTTGACCTGCACGGCGGGGGGCGACGAAGCGATCAAGGCCTTGTGCGAAGCCCACTTGCTCGCGGGCAAGGCGCTGCTGACGGTCGAGCCGGGCTATGACATGTTCCGCGTCTGGGCGCAGTTGTACGGCAATCCGCTCCGGGGCGTGTCGCTCGACCAAAGCTTCGCGCTCGATCCGGACGAGTGGCTGGCCGCGCTGAGCCCGGACATCGGTCTGGTGGCGCTGGTGACGCCGAACAACCCCACGGGAACGTTGGTGGATCGCGCGCTCATCGAGGCGACGCTGCAGCGCGTGACCTGCCCGGTGCTGATCGACGAGACCTACGCCGAGTTCGTGGGTCGGTCCGCGGCCGATCTCATCCCCGAGCATCCGCACCTCTTCATCGTGCGATCGTTCAGTAAAGTCCATGGCCTTGCTGGTTTGCGGGCGGGAGCGATCCTGTCCCAGGCGCAAAACATCGAGGCGTTGCGGCGCGTGCTCAATCCGTTCAACGTCAACCGGGCAGCGATCGCGGCGTCGCTGGCGGTCATGCGCGCACCCGAGCATTGTGCCGCCCATGTGACCGACGTGACCGAGGCGCGCGAAAAGTTCGTGTTCGATCTCCAGGAGATGGGCGTGCGCACCGGGCCTGCTACGGCCAACTTCGTGCTGGCGGAATTCGGCCCACGAGCCCACGAGGTGACGCAACGTCTGGCCGAGGAAGCGATCCTGATCCGCAATCGCACCGGTACCCATCCCCGGTTGAACGGCTGGTGTCGGATTGCCATTGGCTCGTCGGCGCAGATGCAACGGACCGTGGGGGCGATGCGCAAGGTCGTCTTGCCGCCGCCCCAGCTCGACGCGCTCGTACTCGATTTCGATGGGCCGCTGGCGGACGTGTCGCACAGCTACCGCAAGGCGATTCTGGATACCGCACGCGCACTTCTGTCGCGGGATGGCGCGCCGCCGCAAGTGCTCGAGCAATGTCGGCCGGACCGGGTGGAAGCGCTCAAGCGCCTGGGCGGCTTGAACAACGACTGGGACTGCACCGCGGCGTTGATTGCCGAACTGGGCGGCGCCGTGGCGATGGACGAGGTGATAGAGACCTTCCAATCGCTGTATTGGGGCGACGGGGGCGACGGTCTGATTGCGGCCGAACCGTGGCGAGTCGATGCGCAAACTTGCCGGACTCTCCAGGAGTTCGGCGCCGCCATCGTGACCGGGCGACCGCGGCGCGAGGCCCTGTGGACGCTGCAGGCGCGCGGTTGCGCCGACGTCTGGCCGATCGTGGTCGCGATGGAAGACATGGCCGTGCAGAAGCCCGCGCCAGATGGCATCCTGCAAGCGCTGGCGGCCCTGGGCGTGGCACCGGAGCGCGCGGCGTATCTCGGCGACGGCGTGGACGACATGACCGCGGCGCGGGCGGCGGGTTGCCTGGCGATTGGCGTGCTGCCTGCCGCA
>CAYHHL010000012.1:2825-57782 GCA_964356325.1 uncultured Enterobacteriaceae bacterium
TGGCGCACCGGGCTGGCCGAGCGGCTGTACGAAGCCGGTGCCCATGCAGTTTTCCTGAGCGTGCAAGAGGTGTTGACGTGGCTCAAGGCTTGACGGCGCGAACGGCCAGCGTCGAACGCATCACCCGAGAAACGCAGATCACCTGCCGGGTGGACCTGGACGGCGTGGGAACGACGCGGATCGACTGCCCGATCGGCTTTTTTGGCCACATGCTCGAAGCGCTGGGCCGCCACGCCCATCTCGACCTCGACCTGAACATCCGCGGCGACTTGCACGTCGACCAGCACCACACCGTCGAGGACACTGCGCTCGTGCTCGGCCAGGCCATCCGCCAGGCGCTGGGCGATCGCAAGGGCATCTGGCGCACCGGTTTTTGCCGCTTTCCCATGGACGAGACGCTGGCCGAGTGCGCGATCGACATCGCCGGGCGCCCGCACCTCGTCTACCTGGCTGAGTTCACTCGCCCGCACGTCGGTGAATTGCAAACAGATCTTGTCGTCGAGTTCTTCCAGGCGCTGGCCATCTCGCTCGGCTGCAACCTGCACCTCGAACTGATCCGCGGCCACAACGACCACCACAAGATCGAGGCGCTGTTCAAGGCGTTTGCCCGCGCGCTCGAACTGGCGGTGGCCATCCATCCCCGCGCATTCGCAGAAGTTCCGAGCACCAAGGGGGCCCTCGATGGTTGATCCGGAAGAACTTGCCGCGCGCCCCTTGGCGATTGTCGATTACGGCGCGGGCAATGTCGCGAGCGTGGCCAAGGCCTTCGAGGCGATCGGCGTACGCACCGAGATCACCTCGGATCCACAGACGATCCTGCGCGCCCCGGTGGTCATCTTCCCAGGTCAGGGTCATTTCGGTCAGGCGATGGAACGCTTGCGCGCCACGGGCTTGGACGCCGTGCTGCTGCAGGTCATCGCCGCGGGAACGCCGTTCCTGGGCATCTGCCTGGGTCTGCAGCTCTTGTTCGAAGGCAGCGACGAGGCGCCCGGCGTGGCGGGGCTGGGCGTGCTCAAGGGCCATTGCTACGCGTTTGCCCCGCCTCGCAAGGTCCCGCAAATCGGCTGGAATGAGGCCCAACTCGTGCGCCACGGTTCGCCCATGGACGCGGTGCAGGGTGAGTTCTTCTATTTCGTCCACAGTTACCATGCAGTCGCCAGCGATCCGACCGTGGTCGTGGCCATCGCCGACTACGACGGTCCGTTCACCGCGGCTGTGCGCCAAGGCAGTGTATTCGCTGTGCAATTCCACCCGGAGAAGTCCGGCGTCGCCGGCCTGCAACTCCTGCGCGCGTGCCTGCAGCCGGCCTGGCGCAAGATCATTTCCACGGTACGCGTGCGCATGGTCCGGCCCGAGACGTTCGACCAACCCACCAAGAAGGTGCGGATGTTGCGGGTCACGGGCGAACAGGCGCCGCTGAGTGAGGCATTCCCCGAAGACATGTCGGACGACAAGGAGTAGGCCGCGATGCTGACCCGGCGCGTCATCCCCTGTCTCGACATCCAAGCCGGGCGAGTGGTCAAAGGCGTGCAGTTCCAAGGGCTGCGCGACGCCGGCGACCCGGTCGAACTCGCGGCGCGCTATGACCGCGAAGGCGCTGACGAACTGACCTTCCTGGACATCCGCGCGAGCGACCAAGGCCGTGACATCCTGGTCGATCTCGTGCAACGGGTGTCGCGCGCGCTGTTCATCCCGTTCACGGTCGGCGGCGGCTTGCGCACCGTCGAGGACATGCGCCAGGTGCTGCTGGCCGGCGCGGACAAGGTCTGCATCGGCACGGCGGCGGTGCGCGATCCGCAGCTGGTGGCGCGGGCGGCCAATCAGTTCGGCAACCAGTGCATCGTCGTGTCCCTGGACGTCAAGCGCGTGGCCGGGCAGTGGCAGTTGACCAGCCACGGCGGGCGTGAGGCGACCGGCATCGAGGCGCTAGAATTCGCATGTGAAGTCGTGGCATTGGGCGCAGGTGAACTGTTGATCAATGCCATGGACCACGACGGCGTGCAGCAGGGGTTCGCCCACGAACTGAACCGGGCAATGGCGCAGGCGGTGCGAGCGCCGATCATCGCCAGTGGTGGCGCGGGCACGGTGGATCACTTTGCAGACGCGGTCTTGCTGGGCCACGCCGACGCGGTGCTGGCGGCGAGCGTGCTGCACGACGGTCGCCTGACGATTGCCCAGGTGAAGGCGGCGATGGCGGCGCGGGGGATTCCGGTTCGGTTGCCCAAGCTTGATCGTGACCCACCTGAAGCGTACTGACCCGTTTGTTCGTGATTCTATGATGTTGCCAGCGTAGCCGTCGCAGCGTCGGCAAATTCTCGCAAGGATCAAGCTGTCACGTGCCCCTGAACGGGCGCTGGAGGACAGCATGAGCAAGCGTCATCACGACATCGCGCAACAGCAGGACGACAACATGCAACCGGAGGGCCTGCCGGCCGCGCCCCAGCCCGGTCATGACAAGCACCGTCCGCCGGTGGAACTGGTCGACAAGCATCCGGAAGCGCACCGTCGGGAGACCCTGATCGTCGCGTACGATGACGAGGTGACGTTCCAGGGCGGTGCGGCGACCGTCAAGGATGCCGAGCACCCGATGGACGAACTGCTGCGCTACCAGCAACTGCGCGACCGCAACCCGCCCAGCCGCCGGTCGCGTCGCCATGAGATGCAAGACTAGACGCATGGCTATCCCGCGGTCGACGCCCGGCCGCGGGAACCCTTGCCCAAGCCTTCCGCACACCGCACAATTCCCGAGCGGCTGATAGCCTTTGCCGCCTGATTGCATCACCCCCTGAATCGAGCCACCCACCGCCATGATCATCCCCAGCATCGATCTTCTCGGCGGCAAGGCCGTCCAGCTCCGCCGCGGCAATCCCGAAGACTGCGCGCTCACCGTCGACGACCCCATCGCCTTGGCCGATCGCTATGCCCGCTATGGGGAAGTGGCGGTCATCGACCTGGACGCCGCGCTCGGCCGTGGCGACAACCAGGCGATCGTCGAGGCCATCACCGCGCGCGTCGAAGCCCGGGTCGGCGGCGGCATCCGCGACCATGCCAAAGCCGACCGGCTCCTGCGTGCGGGTGCCAAACGGCTGATCATCGGCACGGTGGCGACCCCCGAGTTCTTGCGGCGCTATCCCCGCGACGTGCTGACCGTGGCCCTGGACGCCAAGAAAGGCCGTGTCGTCACGCAGGGTTGGATGCAAACGACCGACGATACGCCGGTGCAGCGCGCCCGCGCCTTGGCCGCCTACTGCGACGAGTTCCTGTTCACCGTGGTCGATCGCGAGGGGATGCTCGGCGGCACGGATCTAGAAGCGGTGCGGCAGGTGGTACAAGCGACCGATAATCACGTGGTTGCGGCGGGCGGGATCACCACGGTGGCCGAAGTGGTGGCTCTGGACGAGATGGGTGCCTCCTGCCAACTCGGCATGGCCATCTACACGGGGCGCCTGGACCTGGCCGACGCGTACCTGGCGCTGCTGGATTGGCAAAAGGTCGGCGGCATGCTGCCGGTCGTGACCCAGGATGTCGCGGGTCAGGTGCTGATGGTGGCCCATGCGACGCCCGAAGCGCTGCGCCAGACGCTGACCGAAGGCGTGGCGACGTACTGGTCGCGCAGTCGCAACAGCCTGTGGCGCAAGGGCGATACCTCGGGGCACACCCAAGCGGTGAAGGCCGTGCGCTGGGACTGCGATCGCGACGCGCTGCTGTACACCGTGGAGCAGACCGGGCGGGCGTGCCACGTGGACCAGTACAGCTGTTTCGGGACTCGGCGGTTCTCGCTGCCTGTGCTGGAGGAGGTCCTGCAGGCGCGAATGCTCAACGCCGACGCGGGGTCCTTCACGGCCAGGCTGCTGGCGGACGAGGCGTTGATCAAGGCCAAGATCCTCGAAGAAGCCCAGGAACTCGTGGATGCGCCGAGCGATCGCGACGCGGTGTGGGAGGCGGCGGACGTGGTGTTCTTCACGTTGGCGCTGCTGGCCAAACGCGGGCTGACTTGGGCCCAGGTCGAGAAGGAACTGCGCGGTCGGCATGGTCGACGGCGGGGTGACTAGGCCAGTATCCGCGCAGGCTTCCGACTTCCGAGCATGACCGCGGCACTGGACTGCCGGAGACTGAAGACATCTGACGTCAGCCGGGTCCAGCGACGAGCGCGGCCCCGGGCGGAGGTTGTCATGGCTCGAGGCTTGCGGCCCGTGTGGATGCCGGCTTTTCTCCTGGCCTCTCTCGTGCTGGCGATGGGTTGCCGCGAGAAGCACGAGGGCATCCTGGTGCACACCCAGCCGGCGCTGCGCGCAACGCCCGAGGCTCAGCAGGCCTGGCTGGGCGGTGAACGCCGGGCCTACGAACAGGACCTGGACCCGTACGCGGTCGAACGGCGGTTGCAGCATCCGCGGCTGTATACGGGCGCGGCCGAACTGGCGAGCAATCCGGATGTCGGGTTGAGTCGCCTGGTGCTGCCGGTGGTCGAGCCGGTGGCTGGCCTCGGTAAGCCGACTGGGGAAGCGGGGGATCGGCCGCAGGTCGTGGTTTGGCTTCCGGTCCCGGCTCCGGCCCCGGCCCCGGCTCCGGCTCCGGCTCCGGCCACGGTGGCGGGTTCGGGCTCGGGCTCGGGTTCGGGTTCGGGTTCGGGTACGGGTTCGGGCGTAAGTGCAGCGCCTGCCGCAGCGTCTGCACCAGTCAGTGGTTCCGCGCCTGCATTGGCAGCAACCAGGACTCAGCCACGCTCCGTCTACCCGGCCGGTCCCGCCGCCGAAGCCATGCCGCGGATGGCACCGCCAGCTGGCGCACAAAATGGCGGCGTTTCCGGAGGTTTCGGTCGCGGCGTCATCGGCGGCGGCACGGCCCCAACTTCTGATGACGCGGTCGTGCACTTCAGCGGCCTGCCCGCCTGGCGCGGCGACGAATTCGCCTCCGGTGGCGCGGCGCTCGGCCCCTTCGCCCTGGGCGGCGCCAGCACCTACCTGGCGACGTCCGGCACGCCTGGCGCGATCGGCGCCTCGGGCGGCGTCGCCGGCAACTTCCCGACCTTTCCGGCATTTCCAGCCGGCACGTTCGCCGTCCCCGCCAGCGGCTCGGGCCTCAACACCGGCGCGACGTTCCTGACCGTGCCAAGCGATCTCGGTTCGTCCGGAGGCTTGACCGGCATCGGCGCCGGCACCGCGAGCTTCCTCGGCAACCTGGGCAACGGCATGACCGCGCCGTTCCCAGGCGGCGTGTTCGCCAATCCCTTGAACCCGTTCTCGTTCGTCGGCACGCCGGGGCGGTAGCCGTCGCAACCGTGCCCAGGGCCCCGGATCCCCCAGATCGTCGGCCCGTCGCACGATTGGGTTGTGTCCAAGCGCCGGGACGTGGATGATGCTCGACCGTCACGGCCGCGCCGGTCGTCAGGTCCCCACCATGATGCGTTCCTCCTCGATCTGCCTCGCCGTCCTGATGCTCGCCGCGTGCAGCGATCCGCCCAAAAGCTCAGGGGTGTTCGTGCCCGACGGGGCCGGCTTCCTGACCGACAGCAAGATCGACCCTGGTGACGGCTTCACCAAGGAAATCAGCGATAGCTCCGGCGACATCGCCGACGGCGTCACCGAGCCCTTGAAGGACAGCAACTTCGTCGAGGACACTACCGCCACCTGCACCGACGGTCAGATCGCCTGCTACAACGAGGCGTTCACCAAGTTCTGCTTCGAAGGCAAGTGGGCCAAGGGCGACGAATGCACCGGCGACGCGACCTGCAAGTTCGGCGTGTGCGCCAAGCCCGCCGAAGGTTGCACGCCGGGCGCGACCAAGTGCGACGGCTACCAGTACGAACTGACCTGCGCACCCGACGGCAACTCCTGGCTGACCAACAAGTGTCCAGGCAAGCAGCAGTGCGCCGCCGGCAAGTGTCGCGACGTGGTGTGCACGCCTTCGGTCAATGAATGCGCCGGCGTCAACAGCTTCCACACCTGCCTGCCGGACGGCTCGGCGTGGGGCGCGGACTCTTCGTGCAAGAGCGGCGCGAGCTGCCTGGGCGGCAAGTGCTTGAGCTTGTGCGAGACGAACCTCAAGGTTTCCGGCAACGTCGGCTGCGAGTACTGGAGCGTCGACATGGACAGCTACCACGACACCTCGTCGGCGCTGTTCAACCCCAAAGGCCTGACGCCGGACTTCATCCCACACAGCGTGGTCATCTTCAACCCTGGGATCTACGACGCGAAAGTCAAGTTCCAGGTCGCCGCTACCTGTCCGGACGGCACCCCTTGCCAGCCGGAAATGGCGTGCGGCAAGGACGGCAAGTCGGTTTGCGACAAGCCCAACGGCAAGAACATCGCCTATGAACTCGCCATCGTCGATCCGATCGTCAAGGCCGGCGCGTCCAAGGAGTTCAAGATGCCGGTGCTGAACGCGGAAGGCGACACGCTGGCGCCCAAGGGCGTGCACATCACGTCGGACCAACCGATCATCGCGTGGCAGTTCAACCCGTTCAACGCCGAGGGCGCGGCGAGCAACGACGGTTCGCTGTTGCTGCCGCAAAACATCCTGGGCAAGCAATACTACGCAGTTTCATCAGGTTCCGGTCCGGTGCCAATCCCGTTCAGCGATCAGGCGCAACACGGCTACTTCTCGGTGGTCGCGGCGAGCACGGGCACGACCACGGTGACGATCACGCCGGCCTGCGACGTCAAGGGCAATCCGCAGTTCGGCATCCCGCCGCTCAAGAAGGGCGTGCCTTGGACCACGACCATGCTGCAGTACCAGGTGCTGACGCTGCAGGCGACCGAGGCGATCCTGTTTCCGCCCACGATGTTCGACCTCACGGGCACTTTCGTGCAGGCCGACAAGCCAGTCGCGGTCTTCGGCGGTCATGAGGAACTGGTGTTGGGCAACCAGGATGCTCAGCCGGTCGAGGGCAAGGACAGTTGTTGCGCGGAACACGTCGAGGAGCAGTTCATGCCTCTGGAATCATGGGGCAAGGACGTGCTGTGCGTGAAGACCAAGCCGCGCGGCGGGGAGTCGGACTTCTACCGCGTGATGGCCGGTGAACCGGGCGTGACGGTGACGACCACGCCTTCGATCAAGGACTTGGACGGACACGTGTTCGCCAAGGGCGGCGACTGGATCGAGGTCAAGTCCGATCAGAGCTTCCAGTTGCACGCGACGGGCAAGGTCCAGGTCGTGCAGTTCATCGTCTCGGGGCACCAGACCGATGACGGCACGGGTGATCCCTCGATGTCGATCGTGCCGCCGATCTCACATTACCGCATGGATTACGGAATCTTGACGGCGCAGGGCTACAAGAACAACCACGCCTCGGTAGTCCGCAAGGTCGGCGTCGAGGTGCTGCTGGACAACGCGCCCATCGCGGCCAGTGCCTTCCAGACTTTCGGCGACGGTGTCTGGGAGCGCGCCTATGTCGACTTCAAGACCGGCCAGCACACCTTCGAGTCCAAGCAAGCGTTCGGGCTGCAAGTCTACGGCTACGGCAACGTGACGGCCTACAGCTATCCGGGCGGCATGACCCTGCAATAGCGCGACTTTTTGCTACCGGAGCGGCCCTTGCGCATCGTCGACGTCCTGCCTGCGCCCCAGCCCATCGCCGGAAGCGCCGATCCCGCGCGCGTGGCTGAGATCCTGGCCGACGTGCGCGATCGCGGCGATGCGGCGGTGCTCGACTGGACCCTGCGCCTGGATCGCTGCGTGCTGCCGGCGTTGACGGTGCCGCCCGAAGTGCTGCTAGCCGCCTGGGCAGGTCTGACCGAGGCCGATCGCGGCGCTCTGAGCCACGCTGCCGACAACATCCGTCGTTTCGCCGAGGCCCAGCGCGACCATATGCACGCGTTCCAGTTCGAGATCGAGCCGGGGGTGCGCGTCGGCCAGCGCTTGGAACCGGTCCGACGTGTCGCCTGCTACGTGCCGGGCGGGCGCTACCCGCTGCCTTCGACCGTGCTGATGACGGTGATTCCGGCGCTGGCGGCCGGCGTGCGCGAGGTCGTAGTGCTCACTCCGCCGGGCGAGACCGGCTTGCCGAATCGCTACATCCTGGCCGCGGCGCACCTGGCCGGGGCGCACGCCCTGCACCCCATCGGCGGCGTGCAGGCCATCGGGGCGGTCGCGCACGGTACGCAAAGCATCGCCTCGGCGCCGCTCATCGTCGGGCCCGGCAACGCGTGGGTCACCGAGGCGAAACGTCAGGTTTTTGGCCTGGTTGGTATCGATGCACTGGCGGGGCCGTCCGAGGTGATGGTGCTGTTCGACGCCAGCGCGGACCTGCGCAAGGTGGCGGCGGACTTGCTGGCTCAGGCCGAACACGATCCAGACGCCGAAGCCATCGCGGTGACGACGGATCGCGGTCTGGCTCGAGCGCTCGTGGCCGAGGTCGAGCGGCAACTCGTCAACCTGCCGACCCGTGCGGTCGCGCAGCGGTCCTTGCAGGCGCACGGCCTGGTGGCGCTGGTGGCAGACCGCGCGGCGATGGCGGCGATGGCGAACGCGCGTGCGCCGGAACATCTCGAGATTTGTACGGAACGCGCCGAGGAACTGGCGGCGCTGTGCCATTCGTTCGGCGGTCTGTTCATCGGTGGCGAAGCGGCTGAAGTCCTTGGCGATTACTGCGCGGGACCGAGCCACGTGCTGCCGACTGGGCGAGCAGGGCGCTACACCGGTGGGCTGGGCGTGCAGACCTTCATGCGGGTGCTGACGGTGCAGGCGGCCGAACCGGGCGCGGCGACACGACTTGCGGCAACGGCAGCGCACCTGGCGCGGATCGAAGGCTTGGAAGCGCACGCGCGGGCGGCGGAGTGGCGGCTGCATCAGGGCTGACCGGCTGAAGGTGCGCGCGCGCTTGCTGAGACACCACGCGACCTTGATGGCAAAGGCATTGCGCGTGGAGCCGTTGCGGGCGATGCAGCAGCGCCGGGCCTTCGCCCCATGGACGCCAAGCCGATGCCCGTTCGCAAACACCTGCCCCTGCCGCCTTCGGACCATTGCGACGGTCGGCGTTTCCACAACCACGTGCAACACGCTGCAGGCGCTCGGCATGTCGTCCGTTGGCTGCTGACCCGTCGCCCCGCGGCCTGGCCCCGCTTCGTGCCGACGCCGCACGGACCGCCGCCGCCGCAGCGGGTGGACCAGGGCGGCCTGCGCGTCACCTTCGTGAACCACGCGACGGTGCTCGTGCAGATGGACGGTCTGAATTTCCTGACTGATCCCGTGTGGTCCGACCGCGTGAGTCCTGTGCAATTCGCCGGGCCGCGCCGCAGTCGCCCGCCCGGACTGCGCTTGCAGGACCTGCCGCCGATCGACGCCGTGCTGATCAGTCACAACCACTACGATCACCTGGATATCGCCACGCTGCGCCACCTGGAACGCGATCACCTGCCGCACGTGGTCGCGCCCTTGGGGCACAGCCGGCTGCTCGCGCGCCACCGCATCGGTCGGGTCACCGAGCTGGACTGGTGGCATTCGTTCGAACTTTCGCCAACGGTGCGAGTGACTTGCGTGCCGGCCCAGCACTTCTCGAATCGAGGTCTGCTGGATCGCGACCGGGCCCTGTGGGGCGGCTTCGTCATCCAGGGCCCATCGGGCAACGTGTTCTTCGCGGGCGATACTGGTTTCGCACCGCATTTCGCGCAGATCCGCGAGCGTCTGGGGGCGCCCCGCCTGGCGCTGCTGCCCATTGGCGCCTACCGACCTCGGCACGTCCTGGGCCACGTGCACATGGATCCGGGCGAGGCGGTCCAGGCCCATCGAGTCCTAGGTGCGAAGACGAGCCTCGGGATTCATTACGGAACCTTCGGGCTGGCCGACGACGGCCACGACGAACCGCTGCGCGAACTGGCCGTGGCCCTCGATCGGCACTTTGGCCCCAGGGACGTGGACCAGGACCCATTTTGGACCTTGCCCGCCGGCCATGGACGCGACGTGCCCTGACATTGCGAGTGGTTGCGGACCGAGACCTTGCCGTGGACGCGTGCGCGGGCTAGCGTGGTGGGGACGCGAGTCTAACGGGCAGCGGAGCGTATCCGTGGGAGTCGCTGGGCAATGCCGGATTGGATCCTTCAGAATCGCTTAGTCGCGGGTTGCCTCATCGCCCTGGCGAGCGCCTTGCTGAGCGTCGCCGTCGCCACGTTCGTGCTGGTGCGGCTGCCGAGCGACCACTTCACCCGCGACCAGCCGCCGCACTTCCCGAGCCTGCCGCAGCCGTTGCGCGGCCTGGCCGTGGTGGCGAAGAACCTGTTAGGTCTGGCTATCGTGGTGCTGGGTGTGGCCCTGTCGCTGCCGGGCGTGCCGGGGCAGGGCGTGCTGACGACGCTGCTCGGCCTGATGCTGCTGGACTTTCCGGGGCGGCGCGCGCTGGAACGTCGCCTGGTGGCGTTCGCGAGCGTGCGGCGGGGCATCGATCGGTTGCGGGCACGGTTCCATCGGCCGCCGATGCAGCGCCCCGCCTCCACTCGAGGAGGAACCCACACCCGCGCGCAACCCAGCAACACTACGCATGTTCACTAGCTCCGCTTGCTGAGGCTGCGCGAAGGTCGCTAGGCTGAACGCACCATGCACAGCCACCCTTCGACAAGCGCTTCGCCAGCGGACCAGCACGAGCTACTGGCTCGCCTTGCCCAGGGCGACCAGCGCGCGCTGCGGGCGGCCTACAACGATCACGCAGGCATGGCGATGGCGGTCGCCCTGCGCATCCTCGGGGCGCGGGCCGACGCCGAAGCGATCGTCCAGGATACCTTCGTCGAGGTCTGGCGCCACGCCCGCGAGGAAGAATCGCGAGGCGGTGGTTTGGCGTTGTGGGTCGCCAGCATCGCCCGACGTCGCGCCAAGGAGCGCTTGGGCACTCGGGTGCCCGCGCAGGCCGAGCGGCCGACCGAAGTCACCGCAGAGGCGCAGCCTTTGCCGCTGGAGTCGGCGGTGCGACGGCGGGAACGGCGCAGAATCGCCTCGGTCCTGTCCAAGCTGCCCGCCGAGCAACGTGAAGTCATAGAAATGGCGTGGTTTTCTTGTCTCAGCCTTGTCGATATTGCCTTCCGCATCAGTGAGCCAGTCCACGTCGTCCAGACGCGTTTGCGCGCGGGCATGGAGCGCCTGGCAGTCCTGCTGCAGCAGGCGCCCGAGAAATCCGCATGAATTGCGAAACCTTCAAGCAACAAGTCGCTGGATACGCCATGGCAGCGCTCGAGCCCGCCGAGCAAGCGGCGTGTCGCGCGCACCTCGCCGATCCGATGACGCACGAAGGCTGCCAGGAGGCGCTGGCCGATGCCAAGGCGACCGCCGCCCAACTGGGCTTTGCGCTGGTGCCGAGCCGACCGCCCGATCGCGTCTGGCACGCGGTCGAACGCGCGATAGGCATTCAACCTTTGGACTCCGTGCCACGCCCGCGCCTGATTCGCCAATTGGGCGCCTGGTCCCTGGCGGCGATCGCGGCCCTGCTACTGCTGCGCACGCATTCCCATGCCTTGCGGCTCGAGGAACAGTTGCGGCGCACCAATCACGCCCTGGTCAAGGTGCGGGGCTTTGCCGAGGTGACCGGACGCGGCCTGGAGGAAGCCCGCTTCGCCGAGACGGAGATTCAGCGCAAGCTGACGGCCACACTCGCTGATCAGAGCGCGGCCAGGCAATGCACCGTCTTGCGTGAACGCCAGGCCGCGCAACTGGCCCTGCAGCGCGATGCTCTGGCCATGCTCGAGCGTCCGAATACCAAGGTGGTGCCGTTGCAGGCGCTCGAAGGCAAGACCGGCCGGGCCAGCGTGGTGTTCAGCCCGGACCAGGGCCGCGCCATCGTGTTTGCCAGTTCGTTGCCGGAGCGCGCCGGGCAGACCTGGCAGCTCTGGATCATGCACGACAACCTGACGACTTCCGCGGGCTTCCTTTCCGAGCCGATCGCCGGCATGGCGATGGGTGAGATCGCGCCGAGCCTGCTGGCCAGCACCGCGCCCGAAGCAGTGGCGATTTCGGCCGAAGCGGAAGGCGGGGCCACGCGGCCCGGCGAAGTGCTCGTGTTCGGCAATCTGCAAGAACTGGTCGCGAGCGTGAAGGCCCCGTTGCGCCCGGGCCAGCGCTGAACCGTTATCCCGCGAAATCTTCTGGTTGCGCCGATCCGGCACCAGCCCTCTTGCGCCGGACGTCCGGGTCCAGCAGCATGCGGCCTTTGCGCGTGCCGCCGGCGTCTTGCCGTGCCTCCCGCGACCGTCACAGGAGAGTCCATGGTTCGCCACCGCGCCGTTGCCAGGAGTTGCCGTGCCTTGTCCGGCCCGCTCCTGGGCCTGGCCTGCTTGCTCGCAGCCGCCTGCTCTTCCCCAAATGAGAAACCCACGACTGCGCGTCCGGCCGAATCCTGCCTCAACGGCGCGACCTCGGGTCTAGACTGCAGAGCCCAAGCGGACTTGCGCACCAGCACCGGCAAGCAGATCAGCCTGGGCTCCAAGGTCGACGTCTCGGTCGGCGCGCTGAAGGTGGGCGATCAACTCCCCTTTGAATTCAGCCTGCTCAACACGATCTCCAAGGCCACCGGCTCGCCCTTGCGCATCGACGGCATCACGGTCCGCTACGACAATCAGGCCCCGCAGGAAACCGCTACGGATCGCGCCTTTACCTGCTTGGACAGCACCGGCAAGATCCCGTGCGACAAGATGAAGGGCGCCTGGCGCAAGGTCGTCCCAGCCGGCGCCGAGGACGTGGCCAAGAATTGGGCCACCGAAGAACACTTCCGTATCGTCTACAAGCACTTCGACGACAAGGCCCGCACGGCCGAAGTCTGCCTGCAGCTGGGCGGCGACCCGAAGTGGCAAACCGACGACCTGTGCTTCACGTTGCGAACCCTCAAGGGCTCGGCGCGCTTGCAGGTCCAACCGCAAGGCATCGAGTTCAAGTACGTCCCAGCCAACGAGACCAAGGCGCTGCCCCTGACGCTGACCAACGTAGGTGACGTGCAACTGTGCGTTTTTTCGATCAACTTCACGGCGGATCCCGCGTTCGGCGTCGCCTATCCGGCCGCTGCGCCGGTGCACAAGCCCGGTTCGCCCATCACGTTCGAGCCTCAGCTTTGCCTGGATGCGGGCGGTTCCGTGGTGCTGCAAGTGACGTTCACGCCCGGCGACGAGAAGAAGAAGACCGGCAGCCTGACCATCCTTTCCAACGACGTGTCCAAGCCTTTGGGCGTCATCGTGCCGTTGCTGGGCAATTCCGCCGTGCCGTGCCTGGCCATCAACCCCGCGCCCCAAATCAACTTCGGCGCGGCGACGCTGGGCAACTCGCAGGATCGCGACATCACCGCTTGCAGTTGCGGCAGCGAAGTGCTCAGCGTCACCTCGATTGCGTTGCAGACCGGTGGCAGTGACAGTTTCGCTTTGGATTTCGGCACCCAGGCGACTCCGACCGATGCCGCGCCCATCGTGCTCAACGTCAATGAATGCGTGAAGTTCAAGGGGCACTACACGCCCTCGGTGTTGAGCAAGGTCGATCCCGCGACCGGCGCGCCGGCACCCGAATCGGCCACGCTGCAGGTCACCTCCAACACCACGCCCAAGACCGCGCAATGTCTGGGTATCGCCGTGAACCAGACCTGCCCCGAGGCGAAGATCAAGATTCTCGAAGGCGAGGAGGTCGTGCCGCAGACGGTGTTGCACCTGTCGGGCACCCAGTCCGTGGCCCCAGGCGGCGCCGGCATCAGCAAGTTCTTGTGGACGGTGAAGAAGCAGCCTGAAGGCTCGTCCGCCAACTTCGTGCCTTCGCAAACCGCGCCGACCACGACGTTCACCGCCAACGCCGCCGGTGAATACGTGTTCTGCCTGAAGGTCACGGATTCCAGTGGACAATCCTCGAGTGACTCGGGCTGCAGCGACGCGTGTACCGTAGTGTTCGTGGCGCCGACCGATGCGTTGCACATCGAGCTGTTGTGGGACACGCCGGGCGATGATGACCAGACCAACACGGGACCGGGCGCGGGCTCGGACATGGACCTGCACTTCGCCAATCCGCTGGCCTCGGCTCCTGACGGCCTGGACCTGGACTGCGACGGCGAGGGCGATCCGTGGTTCAACGACCCGTTCGACTGCTTCTGGTTCAACAAGAATCCGTCGTGGGGCAGCGCTTCGGTGGACGTGCCGGACGACGCCCACCTCGACCTGGACGACACCGACGGCAAGGGCCCAGAGAACATGAACCTGGCGCAACCCGAAGGCTCGGTGCAGAACCCGCTGAAGTACTCGATCGGCGTGCACTATTGGAATGACTACGGCAAGGCTACGTCGTTCGCGACCGTGCGGGTGTACGTGCTGGGCAAGTTGACCAACGAGTTCAAGAGCCCGGAAATGAAGGCTTTGGACATGTGGACCGTCGGCAGGCTGAACTGGCCGAACTCGGCGGCAGGCGGCGGCTCGCTACAGACCGTGGAGACGTGCCAGCAGACGGGCGACGCGTGCCTGGACGCCAAGGACCCCAAGGCTGGCAAGATGTGGCAACCGCTAGGGGATCCGTGCATCCACCACTGTTACACGAGCCCGCTGGCTCCGAGTGGCCAGGCTTTCTGCAAGTAGCTGACGGGTGGCGCGAATGCGCCGGGACCCGTCAGCTACCCTGAGCGAGCCGCGGCAACGTCGCGGCGAGTCGAAGGGTCTCCTAGGTTTGCGCAACTGCCCGGGACCCGTCAGCTACCCTGAGCGAGCCGCGGCAACGTCGCGGCGGAGTCGAAGGGTCTCCGCGGCAAGATCAGTTGCCTCGCGGCCTTGCACCCCGCCGCGTGGGTATGCCCACCACCGCCGTACAACTGCGCCAGTTCCGCCACGTCCGGGCCTACTTGCGGCACTGAACGCAGGCTGTAGCGATACGTCCCGCCCTCGCGCCGCCAAATGACCGCCACGCCGCCGAACTTCTCCGCCACCGCATTGCCGATGTCGCTCGCCAACCCTGAGTGCCGGGACCGCAGAAGCACCGCGTGCACAGGCATCTCACCCAGGCGACCGGCGGCAACATTGCCCAGATACTGCTGGATCGTCGCACGATCGGTTTCCAGCGTGGCACCCAGGCGCTCGATCGTCCCGGCAAGATCGTGGGCCAGCGCGTCCGCCACCGCCGCGACCTGTTCGGGCGCCAGCATCGAGCGCAACAGCCTCTGGATCGCGTGCGTTCCCGGCAAGAGGTTGCGCCACAGGTCCATGTCCTGCACGTAGGCAATGATGGGCGGCGGCGGCGCTTCGCCGTGGAACCAGCGCCAGGCCAGCATCGCCCCGCACGCCTCCTGGTCGATGTGCACCCACGGTCGGCCCTGGGCGAGCCCTGCTGACGTCTTGTGGTGGTCCAGCACCGTGACGCCCGCCGCGGTCGTGTGTAGGGCATCCAGCGCTTCGGCCGGCGCACAAACGTCGAGCATCAGCACTTGCGTTCCCGCCGCGAGGGCCAGGAGCGGCGTCTCGTTGGGTCCCAGCGGAACCAGCTGAACCGGCACGGCATGCTGCTCGCACCACAGCTTGGCGACCCACGCCGCCGTCGCGCCGTCCGGGCAATGGCGATGGTAGTACACCGTCATCGCCGCGGCGCGCACGGTCGTCGCCGTGGCAGGAACTTGTTGGCGGACACGGTGCAGCATCAGCTCCTCGAATTCGCGGCCAAAAAACTCCGGGAACAGCCAGGAGCTCCCCCGGGCGCAGCGCGGCGCAGTGATGCGGTTGCCAGTCAGGGTGCGGGATCCGCCAGGGCGATGCAAGCCGATAGTCGACTCACGTCCGCGGTAACAGACCCCGTGCAGGGGCGCCCAGGCGGTCAGAGCCCGTTGGAGACTTGCAGCGTGTACAACGCGCAAGTCGCTGGCGCGTTGGGCAAACGATAGACGCGCACCATGAAGTCCGCGGAGTTGTCCGCGCAGATGTTCATCCCGGGAACGCCAGGACTTCCGGTGCATTTGCACTCGCCGGCCTGCTCGGGCGAAGGCGACTTGGCGTAATCGCCGAAAGTGCCGCCCTTGCCGGCCAGCGGGCCACTGGGCGGGCCGTTGGCGGTGTTGACGTGCCAGCCGGAGTCGGTCTGGCTGGCGCACAACTGGTTGGCACCCGCGCAGCCGCCGCGGTAGAAGTCGAGCACGAACTGGCCGTCCGGATTGCCGACGAGCTTGGCCTTGGCGTGGAACTTGTCGCAGGCGCCGCCCGTGTCCGCGCCATCGGTCGCCTTGAAGCGGTACCAGTCGCCGGCCTCGCCAGGCAAGATGTTGCCGGACTTCTGGATCGAGGCGCCGGCATCGGAAACGCTGCCCAGGTCGATGGCGCCGGCGCACGCCCCACCCGCCACGCCGTAGTAGCCGTCCGCCTGGCATTCACAGCCATTGCCGTAAGCCCCGTCGACGTCGAACCATTTGCTGTTGCACACCGGCGAGCACTTGCCCGATCCGCATGAGGGCGTGCCATTGGCGAGCGACGGGCACAGGCTGGTGGCGGAG
Organism: uncultured Enterobacteriaceae bacterium; assembly: GCA_964356325.1. GTDB lineage: Bacteria > Myxococcota_A > UBA9042 > UBA9042 > UBA9042 > CAYHHL01. The sequence goes on from CAYHHL010000012.1 coordinate 19,231, forward strand.
CCCTCGTCGACTTGGCCGTTGCAGTTCTCGTCCACGCCATTGCACGATTCCGCGGCGTTGGGATGCACCGACGTCGCGTTGTCGTTGCAATCGCTGGCGACGAGCACCTTGTAGGCGCCAGCGGGCGAGCACAGCTTGGTGCCGGTCCCTGCGCCATAGCTGTCGTTGTCATTGTCCACGTAATAGGTCTTGGCGTCGGGCGAATCGTTGTCGGTGATGCCGTTGCAGTCGTCGTCCACCAGATTGCAGACTTCCTTGGCTCCGGGGCGGATGCCGCCATTGCCGTCGTTGCAGTCGTTGCCCTGCAGCGCGGTGAAGTTGCCCTTGGGTGAACACCAGCATTGCGCCGACGTGCTCTTGCCGTAGCCGTCGCTGTCGCCGTCCTCGAAATAGGTCTTGCAACCCAAGGCGTTCATGTCGTCGACCACGGTATTGCAGTCGTCGTCCTTGCCGTTGCAGCTTTCGGCCTGTTTGGGAAACACGGCGGGGTCCGTGTCATTGCAATCGCCCGCCACGACAGCGGTATACACGCCCGAGGCGACGCACTGGCACTGCGCGGGAGCTTGCGGCGTGCCGTAGCCGTCCTTGTCGGTGTCCACATAGTAGGTCGTGCAGCCGACCGCGTTGATCTCGTCGATTTTCGAGTCGCAGTTGTTGTCCGTATTGTCGCAGACTTCCACCGCGCCCGGCTTGATCGCCGCGCTCTTGTCGTCGCAGTCGCCGCCCTTGGTCGCGCTCCACGGCTTGGTCGGCGCGCACAGGCACTTCAGCTTGCCGTCGGTGCCATAGCCGTCCCCGTCGTTGTCGAACAGGAACACGCTGCAGTTCTTGGCATTCTCCTCGTCGGTCTGGCCGCTGCAGTCGTCGTCCACGCCGTTGCAGGTCTCGACCGCGGTGGGGAACACGGTGGGCAACGCGTCATTGCAGTCGGCGCCCTTGTCGGTGTTGTAGGGCGCCATCATCACGCAAAGGCACGATTCGCTCGCCGGTGCACCGTAGCCGTCGCCGTCGCCATCGATGTAGTACTTGTTGCAACCGAAGGCATTCTGCTCGTCGACCTGCTTGTCGCAGTTGTTGTCGTAGCCGTCGCACAATTCCTTCTGCGCCGGGTTGGCCTTGGGCTTGCCGTCGTCGCAGTCGCCTTCCTGCGTCACGTTGTAGGTCGAATTCGGCTTGCACAAACATGCCTTCAAGTTCGAATCGCCATAGCCGTCGCTGTCTTTGTCCTGGAAGTAGACCACGCAGCCCAGCGCGTCCTGTTCGTCGGTGAAGCCGTCGCAGTCGTCGTCCTGGCCGTTGCACAGCTCGGTCAAGCCTGGGTTCTGTTTGGGTTCCTCGTCGTTGCAGTCGCCGCCTTTCTTGGCCGTGAAGGTGGCGTCGGGCGCGCACAGGCACTTCGAAGCGTCGATGCCGTAGCCGTCGCCATCGGCATCGACCCAGAACTGTACGCAACCCTGGCTGTTCTCCTCGTCCTGGCCGAGCTTGCAGTTGTCGTCCTTGCCGTTGCCGCACAACTCGATGGCCGTCGGATTCATCGCGAGATCGTTGTCATTACAGTCGCCGCTCGTCTCCGCGGTGTACAAGCCCGACGCGCCGCACATGCACTTGCCGTCGAACGTGCCAAAGCCGTCCTTGTCTCCATCGAAGAAGAAAGGCTTGCAGCCCACCGTGCTTTCACCGTCATCCGTCATGCCGTTGCAGTCGTCGTCCAGGCCATTGCCGCAGATTTCCTTGGCGCCCGGATAGACGAACGCCTTGTCGTCGATGCAGTCCTTGCCGCCCTTGGTGCAGATCTTGGGCTTGCCGACCACGGTCATGTCCTCGTCGCAGAAGTTGTCCTTGTCGTCGTCGCAGCCCTCGTCGGCGCCGCCCTTGCAGTTGTCGTCGAGATCGTTGCACACCTCGGTCTGGCCCGGGCTGACCGCCTTGGCCGTGTCATTGCAGTCGGTCGGCGAAAGCGACGTGAACAATCCCACGGGCTTGCACAGGCACTGCGACGTGCCGCCTTCGTCCGCGGGCGCGCCGTAGCCGTCCTGGTCGCTGTCCTTCCACAACACGGTACAGCCGCCTGCGCCCGGTTCGTCGATGCCGCCGTTGCAGTTGTCGTCCACGGAGTTGCCACAGGTTTCCGGCGCGGGCGTGGCGGCGCTGCACACCGTCAGGCCATCGGCCTCGCACTTGCGCGAGCCGGTGCAAGTGCCGGCGCCGTTGGTCACCGTACAACTGGTGGAAGCCCCGACTTCGACGGCTTTCTTGGAGCATCCGCAAGTGCCGTTTTGCCGCACGCACTGCTTGGACTGCCCCGACGTGCCCTTGGTGTCGATGCACAGGTAGTCGGTCGGGCAATCCTTGTCGACGTCGCAACTTCCGCCACAGAAGCTGCCGACCTCGCCGTACGAGATGCACAACGCCGCATCGTTCTTGGCGGCACACTCACTGTCCAAGCTGCAGGGCGTGCACAAGTGCAACATCCGGGGAACGCAGGCAAATACCGTGTCCCCATCGCCCACGTCCGCGCACTTGAAGCCGACCGGGCAGCAGTCCTGGCACTTGCGTGTACAGATCTTGCCCGCGGCCGATTCGATGCAAATGCCCACGTTGCATTCGGAATGGGTCGTACAAGGCGAGCCGGCTTCACCGGTCGTGGGCGTGACCGCGAACTCGCACGAGACCGGGCCGATGTCCAAGGCGTCCAACGCGCTGTTCGCGACGTCGATGATCGAAGGTACGTCGAATTGCGGGCCTACGCTGTCCGAGACCGAGTCCAAACCATTGCCCGGTACGTCGCTACCGAGGCCATCCGTGCTGCCCTGGCCGGCCACGGGCACCGCTGGGCTGCTGCAGCCGAATACAGCCAACGCGAGGAGCACCGGCCAGTAGCGAAGTGCGGCGGAGGTCACTGGAACGGCTTCGCGGGTCATGTCATCTCCCGTGGATCGGCTCGGCGACCGTACGCAAAGGTCCAGGATCGGCGAACCATAGCAGAACCGGCGACCGAGCGGAACGTTGCGATCAGGGTCCGGGAATGCCCACCACGAAGCGTTCCAGCCCCCGCAGTGTCGCGATCGGCGGCACGGCCAGCAGGCTCAAGTACAGGCTGGTCGCGCCGAAAGCCTTGGCCGCGGGGCCTTCCGGCGGAAAGACGACGTTTCCATACAAGCGGTTGCCGTTGGACAGGAACCGGACCGGCGGGCTCTTGCCAGCCAGCGCGTCGGGCATGAACAGCCAAACCGTAGTTTCCGCCAGCGTGAAGCCCTTGAACCGGTCGAAAATCGCGTACAGATTGCCGTCGTGATCGAATGTAAGGCCGTCGCCGTACAAGCCGTGTCTCGGCGCGACGTTCAGCGCAGGCTTGGGTTTGTCGCCTTCCAGGTCGATGCGGAACAGCGATGCGACTGGATCCTCGATGTCGAAGTCGCCGACGTCCAAATACGCTGCGCAGGCCAGCACTACGTTCTCGGTCGTCATCCAAACGGTGCCGTCCTTGGCGATGGCCAGGCCGTTGGGCCCGCCCTGCTGCTTGGCGTCGAATTGCACGATGGCGTCGACCTTGCCCGCGACCGGATCGAAGCGCATCAATTCGCCCAGACAGGAATCCGTCAGCCAGACGCGGCCCTTGGCATCGACCGCTACGTCGTTGGGCAACATCAGGTTTTGCTTGCCGTCCGTGGTCAGCATCGTCGTCACCGTGCCGTCGGGCGCGACTTTGCGCAGCGCCTTGCCCTTGTTGTCCGCGACCCAAAGCGAGCCATCGGCGTCGTAGGCGATGCCAAGCGCGCTGACGATTGCGTCGCCTTTCAAGGCTTTTTGTGTGGCATGGCCCGCGGCGTCGACCTGCAGCAGTCCACCTGGCACGCCCATCGTCAGCGTGCCGTCCGGGGCAAACGCCAGATCCTCTGTCGAACCAGGCGCTTTGGCTGCAGTCAGGAAGGCCTCGACATCGCCGAACGATTCCGGCGTCCACGGCTCGGGCAGCGTCGCCACCACCTGCATGCTCGCGGTACCGCCCCCGGCATGGATGGCGATCTGCTGCAGCACGGGTGCAGGTCCAAGGGTCCAGATCGTTTGCGCTTTGCCTTGCAGATCCGAGGCTACGGCGGACGGTGCGACGCTGCCGCCGCCCTGGTCGACCTCGAAGCGAGCTTGCGTCCCGACAGCTGGTTGTCCCTCCGCGGTGGTGATCAGGACATTCACCGGCCCGGACTTGCCGGCCACGGTCGGCGGACCGCCCAACTGCGGCTTGACCACCAGTGCCTTGGCCAGGGGCGTTTCGCCGTCACAACCCACAGCCAGACTCATGCCCGCCAGCGCCACCATCACCCGCCACCGCATCGCCACCTCCCACCTTGGCTGACCAGTCTTGCACGACATCGGCAGCGCTGCCAGGACCGCAAGCCTGTGGCTGGACGCTCTTTGTATCCGGGGACGTTGCGCGCCTGCGGGCACGGTTGCGACAATGAGGCGATCAGCAAAAATGTGATTTTTGCAGATCATACTCTGTTGTTTGCTGGGTCGCCGAGCGCGACGATGCGGTCGCGCCGGCTCCTTCAGAGGTATCGTGGGCAGGAACCCAAAACGAGGTGCGACGATGGTGTTCTCGAACGAGCGCGAAGTGACGTTGGTGGACAACCCGGTGATGGTCCAGCCGCTGCTGGATTTCCTGCGCAGCAACGGCGTCGATGCGCACTTGACGGACGCCGACGACATGGGCGGGCTGAATCCGGCGCTCGCGTGGGTGCACGGCAGCAGGGTCCATGTGCCGGTAGACCAGGTGCCGTTGGCCGAGCAGTTGATTCGGGCCTTTCTCGCCGCGCCGCTGACCGACGTGGGCGACACCGGTTTGGACCCAGGCCACGAGGCCTGACCGGGCGCGCCCAATCTGCCCCGCGCGGCGGACATCCGCACGGGTTGTTGGACATTCTTCCGACACGCTCCTAGTCTCGGCTTCGACGCCCTTGGCCGACACGATTTCGTCGCAAGGGCGCGCGAGGCGCGATGCTGGGTGGTTCCCGAATTGGTTTGGACAGGACACGACTCCTGATGGCAGGCTGCCTCGGGCTGCTGCTGCTGGCCTGCAGTGCTCCAAAAAATACCAGCCAGGTCCGGCATGTGCAGGCGCCACCCAGGATGCGCGACAGCGCGGGCGTCGACCTCGAGACCGCCTGCATGAGCGGTGACCTCGCCCGCTGCACGCAACTAGGTGATCGTTATCAGGAAGGCCGCGGCGTTCAAGCCGACGCGAGCAGGGCCGCACTCTTGTTCGAGGACGGCTGCCGGGCCGGCGACGTGCCTTCTTGCGGTCGGTTGGGCGCGATGTACCGCCGCGGGCAGGGCGTGGCCCGCGACGATCTGCACGCGGTCGAACTGTTGAGCGCTGCGTGCAAGGCTGGAGACATGCCCAGTTGCGCGGAATGGGGCTTGGCGTACGAACTCGGCCAGGGTCAAGCGAAAAACGTCGAACTGGCGCGCAAATTGTACGTCATGGCCTGCGACAAAAAGGACGCGCAGGGCTGCAGCTACCTGGGCGCGTTGTACGCCTCGGGCATCGGCGTGGCCGAGGACGCCGCCCAGGCCATCGCGTTGTTCACGTTTGCCTGTGACGGCGGCCACCCGCCCGGCTGCGCGAACCTCGGCAACCTGCACGAACGGGGCAGCGGCGTGCCGCGCGACATGGGCCGTGCCATCGAATTCTACCGCAAATCCTGCGACATGGGCGGCGGCGGCGGCTGCCTCTTGCTCGGCCTAGTGTACCAGCGCGGCATGGGCTTGGGGGCGGACGCTGCCAAGGCGATCGGCTTCTTCGCGCGCGCCTGCGAAGTCGGCCACGCCACCGGTTGTGCATTCGCGGCGCTGATGTACGAGCAGGGCAGCGAGCAGGTCCCGCGCGACGACGCCAAGGCCCGTGCTGCCCGCCAGCGCGCGTGCCAGTTCGGCAACCCCGGCGCCTGCGCCTTGCTGGGCGAACAGTGCGAGGCCGGCACGTTGCCCGGCTGCGCATCGGCGGCGTACTTCCACCTGCGTGCCTGTTCTGCTGGCCACACGCTCAGTTGCGTCAAGGCCGGCGGCTTGTTCGAGCGCGGTGCCGGCGTGGCGCGCGATCCCTTGAAGGCGGCCGAACTGTACCGGCGCGCCTGTCTGGCTGGCGATTCCATGGGTTGTCAGCAGTTGCGATTGCCCGCCGGGATGGCTTCGGCGCCCACCGCCAGCACCGCACCGTAGCGCGGCCCGGCTACGTCGCCCGGCGCGGCGGCACGATCACGTTGGCAAACAGCAGGCCGCCGACCAGGGCGACCGCGACCAGGCTCATTTGCACGAGCGTCCGGAGGCCGTTCACCACGTCCTGCTGCAGAAGCCAGTTCACGCTGCGAAAACCGAGACTTCCCGGCACCAGCATCAGGATGCCCGGCACCACGAGCACCGACGCCGGTCGATCCATCAGCCGCGCGTACAGGTTGCTGACCGCGCCCAACAGCAGGGCCGCCGTGAAAGCGCCCAGTTCCGGCCCGAGCGCTCGCGATCCCGCCCGTGCCGACAGGTACGCCAGCGCGCCCGCGGCCAAGATCCAACCGAACTGTCGAGGCATCGCGCGCAGTTGCACGGCCGACGCTAACGGCGCCAGTCCGAGAGCGAGCCATTCCGTCCACCCTGGCAGCGGCGTCGAGTGACGCGCTTCGGCGACGTGGGGCAGCAATTCGACCGCCTGGTGACCGAGCGCGACGCCTAGGCCCAACGTCAGGAACACCGTCATGGCGCCCGCGAGCCGAGTCGTGCCGGCGGCGAGGTGACGGGTCGCGAGTTCGGTCAACGCGGTGGTCAGGGCCAGACCGGGCAGCAGCGAAATCATCCCCGCGATGGTGGCCGTCAAGGTCGACATGCGCCCGAGCAGGATCGCCGCCGCCGGAGCCAGGACGGCCGCCCCCAGCGCGGACACCGGCTCGATCACGCGTTCGATCGCCTTGTTGGACCGGCCCAGGATCGACAGCGCGCCGACCAGCAGGCCGATGATCGAAGCCGTGGTCACTTCCCGCCAACCGCCGTGCAGGAAGCGCGCCCCGCACGCCGAAGCCAGCACGTACGCCAACGTCGTCGTCGCCGGACCGAAGCGCTGCGGCGCGTCGCGAATCGCCCGAACCCGCGCCACCGCTTGGGCGACGTCCAATTTGCCGCTCGACACCTGGCTGACGATGGCATCCAGATTCTCGAGTCGTTCCAGGCCCTGGTCGCCCGGTTCGACCCGCAGCAGGCTGACGTGTTGCTGCGAGGGCCGGCCGATGCCGACCAGGATGGCGGTAGGCGTGGAGAAGAACTGCGTTTCCAGGCCGATTCGCGCGCTGATGTCGGCCATCGCGGTCTCGAGCCGGTGCGCGGGCGTGCCGGCAGCGTGCAGCCCATGGGCCAGTTCGAGGATGAAGGCGACATCGACTTCGTGGGCGTCGGGCTCCGACGACGATGCTTCTGGGGCACCACTCGCTTCTGAGCGGGACGCGGCGGCGACGAGGCTGGCGAGAGGGACTTCAGGCATGGCGGGCAGGGTAGCGTGTCCCGGCCGGTCCGTCAGCCGCCGGCGTCAGGCGGGCAGTGCCCCCCGATCGTCAAACGTGCGGCGGAAACAGCGACAGGCCGCGGTGTTCCGCGCAGAAGCGCTCAATGAGCGTGCGCATGCCGATCTGCAGCCGCTGCGTGACCGGACCGACCGCGCCCTGGCCGACCGATTTGCCGTCGAGCCGTGTGATCGCCTGCACTTCGCGTGTGGACGACGACAAGAACAGTTCCTCGCAGCCCTGCAGGTCGGCGGCGGTAAAGCCGCGTTCGACCAGTGAAATGCCGAGCTGACCGCAGAGTTGCAGCACCCAAGCGCGCGTCACGCCGGCCAAAATCCCGAGTGAAAGCGGGGCAGTCCAGACGGCGCCGTCGCGTACGGCATAGAAGTTGCTGGTGGTTCCTTCGGTGACGAAGCCCTGGTAGTCGAGCAGCAAGGCGTCGTCGGCCCCGAGCCACTGGGCCTCGGCAAGCGCGAGCACGTTGTTGAGGTAATTCCCTGACTTCATGGCGGGATCGAGTGCAGTTCGCAGGTTGCGCGTGCGGGCGACGATGGCCCAGTGGACTCCCGCGCCCTGGCTCGCCGGCTTGCCCAAGGCCTTCACGATCACCAGCGCGTACGGACTTCCCGCCGCCCTGCGGTCGATGTTCAGATCGCCCACGCCGCGGCTGACCGTCAGTCTCACGTAGACGTCCTGCCGGCCGAACTGCTCGAAAAACCTGCGGCAGCCGTCGTGGACCATGGCCGCCATCAGCGCGTCGGGCGGCAGCGAGTCGAACTTCGCCAGGGCCGCCGAGGCGTGCAGTCGCCGCAGGTGCTCGTCGAACGAGAACAGGATTCCCTCGTATGTACGCGCTACTTCGTACAGCGAATCGCCGAAGTGCAGGCTGCGGTCGAACGCGCTGATGCAAGGCTCGCCGGGCGCAACGAAACGCACGCGATCGCTGCCCGGTTCTTGCAGCAGCACCACTGCCTGGGCTGGAATACCGCCCGGTGCCACGGGATCACTTGTACGCATGCTGCCTCCGGGATGAGGCCACGGTGCCAGAATCCGCGCTGGCCTACAATCGCGGACGTTGACCGTGGGCGCGGGCCGATTACCTTGACCGCCACGCGGCCGTGCGCGCCCCGCTGAACCGACTCCGAAACCTCTCCGCTCGACCCAGTACCGAGGAAGCATGCCGACCCTGAAGGAACTCCAGCAACGCCTCGAACAGAATGATGTTCGCTACAACCTGCACTTTGCCGGCCTGGCGCGCATCACCCGCAGCCTGGACACGATGGACGACCTCATCGCCACGGCCCAACAGGTCCAAGGCCAGGTGAGCGGCGTGCGTGCGTCCGAGGTCGAGCGTCAGGAGCTGGTGAAAAACGCCGTGCGCCAGGTCGAGTTGTACCGCGGCGAGCGCACCGCCATCGTCCAGGCGCGCCAGGAGGGCGGCGAACCGGGCATCCAGGCCAGCCTGCTGGGATCACGCGCGAACTTCGTGTTCCATCGCTACGCCCGCCACTTCGCCGGCCAGTCGCGGTCGAGTCGAGACTTGACGCTGATGCTCGACATGATCGCCGAACTCGAGGCCATCCAAGGTGCGATGCAGGCGCTGCAATCGCAGAAGCCGATGCCTTCGCTCCAAGCCGATCTGGAGGTGGTGGCGGGGCGGTTGCAGCAGTTCTATGGCGAGCGCAAGGCGATTGGCACAGGGCGGACCGACGGCACGCAGCAGGACCAGGCGGGCGCGCTGGCCAACGCCGCGAACACGGTATTTGCCCAATATCGCACGCATTTCGCAGGGCAGCCGAGGATCTCCCGCCGGCCCGAACTCCTGGTACGGCTGATTGGCGCGCTCGAAGAGATTCGCGAGCGAATGACCGCGCTTCAGGTCCAGGGCCTGCACGACGAGCACAACGACGGCAACATCGCCACGGTATCCAATCGCTTGGCGACCTGGCAGCAAGAACTGGTGGCGGTGCGTGCGGAACGACAGAAGGCGACGCTGGCGACCCTGGTGGCGGATCTGGGCACGTCGGCCAACGCGGAACTGGAGTCCTACGGGCAGCACTTCGCCGGGCAATCGCGCAAGTCGCGGGACCTCAAGAAGTTGCGCGACATCGTCGACCGGCTGGACGAGGCCGAACGGCAGATGACCCGCCTGGACGAGTTCCAGCACAACGCCGACAACGCCAAGAACCTGAACGTGGTCCGCGACGCCCTGGCGCTGTACCAGCACGAGTACGACGAAATCGCCACGATTCAAGGCGAGTGACACCTGCCTGACCGCCGCGCGCGCGAACTGCCGAATACTCCGGCTGCATTGCGCACTGGCCGGACAGCCAATCCTTGGGCAAGATGGCCCACGCGTTCGCTTCGACCGCATCGTGGGCCTGACTTGTCGCTTTGCTACGAAATTGCCTGGCGTCTGCGCTTCCCTGCCTTCGGTGATGGGCAAGCCAGCGTGCGCCTTGCCTTCCCTAGCGTAGCCGCGTTGCGGGACCGGTCGTGCTCGGGCACGTTGGGCGGTCGGGTCGTGGTGCCGCATGTCACCGAACTGGCAGGAACTTCCATCATCGACGGTACGTGCGAGGTGCACCGTCAGGGCGACGCCCTGCGCTTCGATGCGCGCCTGCCTTTCCGGACCGAGCGCGGCGCGGCGTGCTTGTCCGTGAACTGCTTGACGTTTGGGCGCCCCGACGGCGACTCGGAGGCGCTCATCCGCTTGGAAGGCGAGGGCTTCGGCGCGCAGGAGGGCATGACTGACCTGCACTTGCCCAGGTTCATTGCCAATCTGGTGACCGAACCAGTGCCCGCTCCGTCCAACCCGGGGTGGCTCGGCTTCGCTGCAGGGCTGGCTTCGTGGCCGCACCTGCGAACACGGTTTGGCCAGACCGGCCGTCTGCTGTCCAGGCTGGGGATGGGGATTCCCGACGAGACGCTACGATTCCTGGGACGTTGCGTGGGTTCAGTGGAACAGCTGGACATCCTGCTGTTGCTGTACCGCGAACCAGAGCGTTGGTTCACGCCCGCGGCGATGGCTGACGCGCTTTATGCCTCGGTCTCCTCGGTGGAGCGGTCGCTGCAGCACCTGAATGCCAGCAAAGTGGCGGACATTCGGCCGGCGCCCGAGCTGGCGTACCGGTTCGCGGCCCGGGAGCCGGGCGTGCACGACGCCATGGCCAAGCTCGTGAAGTCGTACCGCGAACGTCGGCTGGCCATCCTGACGGCGATCGCCGTGAAGCCGATGGACGAAGTGCAATCCTTTGCCAACGCCTTCCGTTTTCGCCCGGACAAAGAGGACTAGATGGCCCTGCCCGTCGACCTGCTCGGCTTCCTGACCAGCCTCTTGTGCGCCGTGCTCCTGCTGCGGGCGTGGCGGCATTCGCGCGTGCCGCTGCTGCTGTGGAGCGGTCTGGCGTTCGTGTGCTTCACCTTGAACAACATCGGGTTGCTGGTAGACCTCTACCTCACGCCCAGCCACGACCTGGCGATGTTGCGGACGCTGCCGTCGCTCGCGGGCGTGCTGCTCCTGCTGAGCGGCCTGATCTGGAACGTGAAGTAGGAGCCGTCGATGTTCCAGTTGCTGTCCGGCATGATAGCGATGGGCTACTTCGCGGTGGCCCTGTTCTTCCTGCGTTTCTGGCGCACTACGGGCGATCGGCTGTTCCTGCTGTTCAGCGTGTCGTTCGGCCTGTTGACGTACCAGCGCGTCGCCGTGGGCATGCTGGTGCCGGCGCACGAGGACACATTGGCGGCGCACACGCTCCGTCTGGTGGCGTACGTGATGATCGCCGGGGCCGTCGTGGACAAGAACCGGGCCCGGCGGCCCATGAAGCGTGATCTGCAGGGAGCCGCCGATGTTCCGTGAAGTCCTCGACATCGGTTTGCACCACATTGCCGTGACGATCGAAGGGCAGGGCACGCCGCTCGTGTGCGTCCACGGTTCGGGCATGTCGGGCCAGGTCTGGCGCCGGCTGCAGGCTCGGTTGGCGAGCACTTGCGAGTCGTTCGCCCCCGATCTCGTCGGCTACGGGCGGTCCAGTCCGTACGATCCCGCGGTGGCGCCGCCCCACCAGACCACGCTGGACGTCGAGGTGCTAGAAGCCGTAGTCCACCGGGCCTTGCGCGACAAGTCCGCACGAGATCAGCGGTTGGGCGTACACCTCGTCGGCCATTCCTACGGCGGATTGCTGGCGTTGGCGGTCGCGTACCGCGGGCTGGTGCCGGTGCGCACGGTGGTCGCGTACGAACCGGTGGCGTTCGGTGTTCTCGCGGCGGCGGGTGATACCGTCGGGTTGGACGCACTGAAAGCGGCGGATCCCGACGGCACGGCCTTCCAACTGCGGGCCGACGGGCTGGAGGGCTGGATGCGCCGCTTCATCGACTTCTGGAATGGCGCGGGCTTCTGGGACGCGATGCCGGCGGCGGCCCAGGCGCCGTACCTGGCGGCCAAGCAAAAGGTTTACGCGGAGGTGAACTCGCTGCTGTCCGAACCGTACGATCTTGCGAATTACGCGGCGATCCGGGCGCGGGTCCTGCTGCTATCGGGTGGCAAGTCGCCGCTGCCGGCCCGGCGGGTGTGCGCGGTGCTGGCGGCGGTGATCCCTGGTGCGCAAGAGCAATGCTTCGCCGACGCGGGCCACGTCGGGCCGTTGAGCCATGCTGACGCGGTGAACGAGGTGGTGGCGGGGTTCTTGGCCGCGCAATCGGATTGACAGTCGAACTCCAGGCGACGACAGTGCCGCCCGAGTTCGAGGCTCACTCCATGACAGTCACCGCAATCTGCCCCAGTTGCCGCCAGCCCTGCTCCGGGGTTGGTGAAGCGTGTCCTGAGCTCGGCTGCAAGCACAAAGGCTATCACGGGGTTCCGCCCGACTGCGCAGAGGGCCGCGTCGATTCGCGCGTCGGACTCTTGCTGGCGGACAAGTACCTGCTCATCCGCCTGCTCGGCAAGGGCGGCATGGGCGTGGTGATGGTGGCGCTGCAGCAACCGTTACTGCGCGAAGTGGCGCTCAAGGTCATCAGCGGCGTGCAGATCGACGACACGATGCGCGCCCGGTTCACCCGCGAAGCGCGCGCCGTGGCGGCGCTGGACCACCCGAACGTCGTGAAACTCGTGGACTTCGGCGTGGCACAGCTCGACGAGGCCGTGCCGTTCATGGTGATGGAACTGGTGACCGGCGCCGAACCGATGCGCAAGGTCCTAGCGGGCTGGCGCCTGGAGCCGCCGACTTGGAAGGTGCTGGCCGACGTGTTCGGGCAACTCTTGGCCGGGCTGGACGCGGCGCACGAGCGCGGCATCGTCCACCGCGACGTCAAGCCGGACAACGTGATGTGCAAACGGGGCAAGCGCGACGAGTGGTTCGTGAAGGTGCTGGACTTCGGCCTGGCCAAGAGCTTCGACCACGCTGGCGCGGGCGAGTCCGACATGCCCTCGCTCACCGAGGCGGGCATGATCGTCGGCACGCCGCAATACATGGCCCCGGAACAGCTCGCGCGAACGCATTTCGGGCCACCGGACGCGCGGGTGGACCTGTATGCAGTGGGCGTGATCTTGTTCGAACTGCTGGTAGGCCGGCGACCGTACCGCGAGACCGAGGCGATGGCGCTGGTGTTCGCCAAGCTGGATCCATATCGCGACCCGCTGCTGGAGTGTACGGCGTTGGCCGAGCTAGGGCCGATGGAGACGGTGGTGCGGCGGGCGATGGCCTGGGCCGCGACGGAACGCTATGCCACGGCGGACGAATTCATCGCAGCGCTAGCCCAGGCCGCGACCGAGTTGGGGCCGCACGAGCGCGTCGCGGTGGGCGTGGGCAAGGAATCGGGGCAGATCGACTCCAGCGCGCAGACGATTGCGACGCCGATCCGAGGATCGAGGCCTCCTGCGCTCGAGCTATCCGGATTGCGTCCGCTGCAGACACCGCATCCGGACACGCGCGGACTGACCTTGGCATTTCCAGGGGTTGCGGCGGCGCAAGAGCAGCGGCAGCGCAAGCCATGGCTGGCCGCGCTGGCGGCCGTCGCCATGATCGCCGTGATCGCCGCGGTTGCCGGCTGGCTGCTGGCCGATCGTGTAGGGGCGGGCATCCTTGCCCGCCCTCCCGCGCCTGTCATTGCGGCGCCCGCGGTCGCGACGGCAGGCCTGACACCCGCACCCGTCCCGGCTCCGGTCCCGGCTCCGGCTCCGGTGGCGGCCCCGACTCCGGCGCCCGTCGCCCAACCTGCCGCCGCGACAGTGGAATCAGCGCCCGACGTGCCCGCGCCGCCCGCTTCCGCGCGGGCCAAAAAGCCCGCCGCGGCCAAGGCCAAAAAATCCAATCCAGCCAGCGGCTTCGGGCGTGAATGAGGTCGTGCGATGGCGCTGATGCGGCTTCTGCTGGTAGCGTGCTTGGCGATTTCGCTGGCGACAGCCTCGGCCGTACCGACAGCCTTCGCCGCCCCTGCCGCCCAGGCGATGCAGACCGCCCAGCGGCTGGCCAAGGAAGCCCTCGCCGCCTACCGGGCGCTCGACTACGCCAAGGCCACGCGGCTGTATGCAGATGCCCTGCGCAGCGTCGAGCACGAAGACCTGTTCTTCATGTACGGCCGTTCGCTGGAACAGGTCGGCCAGTTCGCCATGGCCGCCTTTGCTTATGAACGGTCCGAAACGCGCCTGAAGCCCGGGCCGGTGCTTGCGGCGGTGCACGCGAGAGCCGGGGCGGCTCACCGCCTCGACGACGCGATGCGCGCACTGGCGGAGGCGCGTCCCGCCGATGCCTTGGCCGCCGCTCGCCAGGCCCATGCCGTGCTGTACGCGCAGTCGCGCCGGGCCGAGGACGGTCAGGTGTATCCCGAGCCAGCGAGCGCACTTCTGGTCTTGGCCCGGGCGGAGCAGGCGGCCGGCAATGACGCCGGGGCCCGGCAGATGCTCGCTGAGATCCGGTTGGATCCGACGGCTCCTGCAGCGGTGCTGGCCGAGGTCGCGCGGCTGTCGGAGATGCCGGCGCCGACCGGCGCTCCGAAGCCGCCAACGCCAAAGCCGCTGATCGTCGAGGCGCCAAAGCCGGCGCCTCTCGTCGTGGCGCCCAAGCCGACGCCCGTGGTCGAGGCACCCAAGCCGGCGCCGATCGCGGCCCCGGTGGCGCAGATGCCGATTGTCGAGCGCACCGCCGCGCCGCGTTCGTCTCTGGGCCCGCTGCTGACCATCGCGGGCGGCGTGCTGGCCCTGGGCACGGGCGCGGTATTCGCCTGGCAGTCCAACCAGAGCTGGGGCGAGGTGCAGAACGCCCGCAGCGTCGGCAGCAGCGAAGGCTGTCCAGCAGGTGGCACGTGCAAGGCCATCGATGCCGGCAAGGCCAAGGACGCTGGCGATCGGGCGACGTGGCAGGGCCAGGCGGCGTGGGTCGGCTATGGCTTGGGCGGCGCGGCGCTGGTCGGTGGCGCGATGTGGTACTTCCTGCAATCAGACGATAAGCCGAGGCTGGCCTTAGCGCCGACCCCGAGCGGAATCGCCTGGGTGGGCCGGTTTTGAGCCAAGGCGGGATAGCGATGCGCGATCGACTCAAGATGCCGGCGCGCCATGCCGCGGGACTGCTAGCCGCGGTGGCGTTGCTGCTTTCGGGCTGTCCGGCGCGCCCGGATCTTGCGGCGTATCAGTACTGTACTGCCGGTAGCGATGGGGGATTCCACTGCGGTGCGGATGCGGTCGGTCAGGATGCGACGGTTGCCGATACCGTCGCGGATGTCGCCGTTGCCGCCGATTCTGGGACTGATGCTCAGGGCGTCGCCGACGTGGTGGATGCGAGCGATGTGCCGGGTGTCAGCGATGTCCTAGACGCCAACGATACGTCGGATGTTGGCGATGTCGCGGATGCCAGCGATTTGCCGGATGTAAGCGTTGTGCCGGACATCAGCGAAGATGTGCCGTTGCCGGACGTCGGTGCGGACGTCCTGGTTGACGCCACGGAAGTGCTGGACGCCGATACGCAAGCCGAGATTGCAGTCATGGACAGTGATGCGGCAGACGAAGACGCCGATAGCTCCGAAGTGGCGACCTGCGGAACGGCCAGCGTTGACCAGGATCAGGACGGCGCGCCCGACTGCGCAGAGATCGCGGCGAATTGCCCGGAAGGCGCGGTGCTGGACAAGGCGGTGTATCCAGGTGCTGCTGAGAGTTGCGACGGCAAGGACAACGACTGCAACGGCTTGACCGACGACAACATTGGTTTGGGCATGGCCTGCGACGGCCCGGACAGCGACCAGTGCAAGAATGGCGTGGCGGTATGTGGCGCTGACGGCAACGTGGTATGCGGTACCGAAAGCAAGCCGAGTGTTGAGGAAACCTGCAACGGCGTGGACGACGACTGCAACGGGGCGACCGACGACGGGCTGGATCCGAAAACGTCGGGGTGCAATCAGTCCGGCGTCTGCGCCCAAGCTTTGAGCGCGAAGTGCATGGGCGGGAAGTGGAACTGCTCGTACGCGAACTTCGGCTTCGAGGTCAAGGAAACGTTGTGCGACAGCCAGGACAACGACTGCAACGGCGTGACCGACGGCGGGCTGGGCCTCGGCAGCGGCTGCGACGGGCCAGACAGCGACCAGTGCAAGAACGGCGTGAATGTGTGCGACGGCAACGGCAAGGTCACGTGCGGCACGGAAAACACGCAGAATATCGTCGAGATCTGCAACGGAGTTGACGACAACTGCGACGGGGCAACAGACGAGGGCTGCTCCAGCGAAACCTGCAACGGCTTGGACGACAACAAGAACGGCCAAACCGACGAGGGCTGCGACGACGACAAGGACGGCTATTGCGACGTCGGCATGACTTTGATGGGCAACCCGGCGACATGCCTGAAAGGGGGTGGAGACTGCGTCGACACCGACAACAGCGTGCAACCCGGCCAGGTCGAAGGTTGCGACGGCAAGGACAATGACTGCAACGGCGCGACCGACGACGGGCTGGATCCCAAGACGTCGGGGTGCAATCAGTCCGGCGTCTGCGCCCAGGCGTTGAGCGCCAAGTGCATGGGCGGGAAGTGGAACTGCTCGTACGCGAACTTCGGCTTCGAGGCCAAGGAAACGCTGTGCGACAGCCAGGACAACGACTGCAACGGCGTGACCGACGATCCGTACCCGAACAACGGCAAGCCCTGCGACGGGCCCGACGCCGATCAGTGCAAATCCGGCACGTTGGTGTGCGATGCCGGGCAGAAGAGCCTGTCGTGCCTCGAACCGGCGGGATCGGGCGCGCCCACGGCCGAAAGTTGCGACGGCAAGGACAATGACTGCAACGGCGCGACGGACGAGAACTTCCCCGAAGTCGGCCAGGCTTGCGACGGGGCGGACGGTGACCTTTGCGCCTACGGGACATGGACGTGCGGCAAATCAGGTGCTGGCGTGGAGTGCGTCAACGAAGTCGTCAAAAATCTCGTGGAAATCTGCAACAACAAAGACGATGACTGCAACGGCAAGACCGACGAAGGGTTGGGCCTCGGCAGTGGCTGCGACGGGCCAGACAGCGACCTGTGCAAGAACGGCGTGAACGTGTGCGATGGCAATGGCAAGGTCACCTGCGGTGCGGAAACCAAGCAGAATATTGCGGAGATCTGCAACGACTTCGATGACGATTGCAACGGCCTGACCGACGAGGGCTGCGACGACGACAAGGACCTGTATTGCGACTCCGGCCTGGCCGTGATCGGCGTGCCCAAGGTGTGCCCGAAGAGCAAGGCAAATACGGGCGACGACTGCAACGATGCGATCAAGTCGGTCAATCCGGGCGCGACCGAACTGTGCGACGACATCGACAACGGCTGCTCGGCGGGCACGGACGAAGGCTGCGACCTCGACAAGGACGCGTGGTGCACGGCGGGCATGGTCGTGGTCGGTAGTCCCAAGGTCTGCGTCAATGGCAGCGGCGACTGCAACGATGCCAAGCCCCTCGTGAATCCGGGTGTCGCCAAGGACACCTGCGCGACCGCGGGCGTGGACGACAACTGCGACGGCCAGACCGATCAGGTCGATTCCGTGCAGTGCGTAGCGCACTTCAAGGACTTCGACGGCGACACGTTCGGCACTGGCAGTTCCTCGTGCACGTGCGACCCGGACCTGGCCAGCAAGTTCACCGCGACCAAGGGCGGCGACTGCAACGACGCCAATGCGTCTATCAACCCCGGCGTGACCAAAGACTCGTGCTCGACGCCCGGCGTGGATGACAATTGCGATGCCAAGATCGACCCGGAAGGGGCGGTGGGCTGCACGGTGTTTTGGATCGACGGCGACGGCGACACTTTCGGCAGCGGGAATTCGCAGTGCTTGTGCAAGGCGGATCCGAAGACGCAGTTCACTGCGCTGAAGAACGGCGATTGCGACGACACCAAGGGCGCGGTCAACCCGGGCGCGACCGAGATCTGCAATGGCGTGGACGACAACTGCGACAACAAGGTCGACCCGCAGGATGCCCAGGGGTGCAAGGCCTACTTCCTCGACGGCGACGGCGACACGTACGGCGCGCTCGGATCGACGGCGAAATGCCAGTGCGCGCCCGACTTGCTGACCAAGTACAAGGCGTTGGTGGCCGGCGACTGCAATGATATCAACCCTGGCGTCAACCCGGTCGCGACCGAGAGCTGCAACGGGGTGGACGACAACTGCGACAGCAAGATCGACCCGCAGGACTCGCAGGGGTGCAAGGACTACTACATCGACAGCGACGGCGACACATACGGTGCGAAAGGAGCGCCGGCAAAATGCCAGTGCGCGCCCGATCTCCTGACCAAGATCAAGGCGTTGGTGGCGGGCGATTGCAACGACGTGGCGGCGGGCGTCAACCCGGGCGCGACGGACAGTTGTGCGACGGTGGGCGTGGACGACAACTGCGACGGCAAGACCGACGAGGCCTGCCTCCCCGAGGTGTGCAACGGCGCAGACGACGACGGCAACGGCAAGACCGACGACGTGGCCTGTGGTTCGGGCGCTTGCACCTGCGCGGCCAACGGCGTGGCGACCTGCCCCAGCGACTGCGCGGTGTGCCCGGACGACGGCGACCTGGCGATTGCGATCGACGACGCGGGTGTCAAGAAGGTGGTGTGCGCGCACGACTATCCGGCCTGGGGCAACCAGCCGCTGAGCCCGGTGACGTTCGCCGCCGACGCCTCGGGGACCACGGTGGCCGACAGCCTGACCGGTCTGACCTGGCAAAAGACGGTGGACACGGGTAAGTACACCTGGGCGGGCGCCAAGACCTATTGCGATGGCCTGGTCCTGGCTGGCAAAAGCGACTGGCGAGCGCCGACCAGTTTCGAGCTGGAGAACGCGGTGGACTACACCAAGACCAGTAATTGCGCGGTGATGCCGACGGCGTTCGGCAGCTATCCGTGCCTCTACTATTGGTCGGCCACGCCGTTTCAGGGCGGGTCGTCCAGCGCCTGGTACGTCGGCTTCAACTACGGCGGCTTCAGCGGCGACCTCGACGTCACCGCCAACATGTTCGTGCGGTGTGTTCGGTAGAGCGGCGGCCTCGCTGACGATTGGCCTTTGGACCTTTGGACGTTTCCTTTGGCGCCGCAGGCGCCGGCAATTTGGAGTGGCATCGTGCGCGACGCGAGCTATCACCAGGGCCTGCCGATCCACAAGGCGGCGATGGATCTGGCCGTGGCCATGGACGCCGCGGTGCGCGAATTCTCGCGGCACCACAAGTACGGCGTCGGCGTGGAACTGCGGCGGTCCACCATTGATTGCTCAAACGCCGCCGGCCAACATCTGTTCGACTGGGGAGTGCCATGAAAATGAATGACTTGCCGCTCGGGGGCACCAGGCGGATGCCGGCCGCGCTGACGGTGCTCGCGACCGCCGGCTGGCTGCTGACCGTGGCGACCCCGGCTTGGGCCAAGGCCTCGGCCGGACGCTTCGTCGTGTCGGCCGACGTGAAGACAGTGTACGACAACCGGACCAAATTGACCTGGCAGCGCGACGTGCCCGCCAGCGGTGGCGCGAACAGCAACGGCACGTACACCTGGGCCAACGCCCTGACGTATTGCAGCGGCAACACCGCCGGGCTGCCGGGCAGCGGCTGGCGCTTGCCCAACGTGCGCGAACTGTTGTCGCTGGTCGATCGCAAGCAGAAGACCGCGCCAGCCATCGACGGCGCGGTGTTTCCTGGCACGCCGGGCACCCTTTTCTGGTCGGCCACGCCGTTTCAGGGCGGGTCGTCCAGCGCCTGGTACGTCCACTTCTACTACGGCTACGCCAGCAACAGCGACGTCCCCTACGTCAACCGCGTGCGGTGTGTTCGGTAGGGCGGCGGCGACGGCGGCGTTTTGCGTTTTGATTCTTCGACCCTTTGACCTCTTCCCCGGCCAAGGTGCGCCGGCCGACCTGAACGACCGCGCCTCTGGCGGTCCGCAGACCGCCGAATCGGCGCGCGCCATCTCCAGTGCTCCGACGATTTGCGCTTTGACCCTTTGACACGCCAGCCAGCACGAGCAAACTGCCGTAATCTGAGCGGATGCCGGCCGGTCCGGCGAAATCGGGAGTGCACATGCAGCGTGAAACAGCCATCGCCACCCTGCGGTCCGTCTGGCCACGGCTGCAAGAACTCGGTGTGGTCCATGTCGATCTGGTGGGCTCGGTGGCGCGCGACGAAGCCACTGCCGCCAGTGACGTCGATGTGGTGGTAGAGATTGCGCAAACGTCGGAGCCTTGGCGGCAGTTCCAGGCCATCTGGGACGTGCTGGAATCCGCGCTGGGCTGTCGCGTGGACCTGATGACTCGCGCTGGCGTCAAGCCCCTCGCACGCATGGCGATGGAGAGGGACGCGGTCCATGTCGCGTAATCCTTGCCTCTTTCTGGCAGAGTTGCTGGAATCCGCGACGGCCGTGACGTCGTACGTGGACGATGCCGCGCCAAGTCGCATGCGCGACGACCGTCTGTTTCGCAGTGCCGTCGAGCGGGAACTCTTCCTGATGGGCGAGGCAGCCAAGGCGTTGCCGGCGGACTGGCTTGCGCGGCACCCGGACGTCGATTGGCGTGGAATGATGCGGATGCGCGATCTGCTTGCCCATGCCTATTTCCACGTGGATCCAGAGGTATTGTGGGAAATTGCTGCAGTGCGAATCCCGGCGGACCTGCCGAGGCTGCGGGATGCGCTGGCGGCGGAGTGCAGCGGCGCGCGGGCAGGGGAATCGACGCCGTCATGATTTGCGATGCTTCACTGGCCGTTTCAGGGCGGGTCGTCCAGCGCCTGGTACTTCAACTTCTTCTACGGCAACAGCTACTTCATCGTCGTCGTCACCAGCGTCAACCGCGTGCGGTGTGTTCGGTAGGGCGGCGGCGACGGCGGCGTTTTGCGCTTTGATTCTTCGACCCTTTGACATCTTTTCCGGCCAAGGTGCGCGGCGAACTGCGCGGCGAACTCGCTCCACAAAGCAATCACGCTTGCACGCGGCCACGCAGAAGCTCGAACTCAGCCGCAAGGCGAGAGAAATACAACATTTCAGATGACTGCGCGCGATCACAATGCGTTGACGCAGATCCAGGCGTAGCGTAGCGTATGCGGCCCTGGTCGTGACAGCCGGGGCGGGAGCCAGACGCCATGGACGACAAGAACGCTGCCATCGATAGCGAGAAGAAGGCGTTCAATGCTCGGCTGCCAGCGATGCTCCAGGAGCATGTGGGCAAGTTCGTCGTCTTCAAGGGCGGTGAACCGATAGGTTTCTTCTCGGACGCGTCCGACGCCTACGGTTTCGCGATGGACAAGTACGGCCCCGAGGGCGGTTTCCTGATTCGCGAGGTCGCGCCCGACCGGCTGGAAGTCGCCTCGCTGACTTGGCACCTCGGCGTGTCGCATGTCAGGTAGCGGGAACAAGGACGAGAAGCGCCGGGGCGCGCAGCGCGAGCGCCAGCGATTGAAGCGCAAAGACGCCGTGAAGAACAAGTTCCGCTTGCACGTCCCGGACGGTGCGCGCGGCCAGGTCCATGTCATCGAGCGCCAGATGGTCACGACCGCAATCCACGACATGCAGGGACTCTACGACGCGATGGGCGTCCGGCAGAGTAGTCCGGCAGAGCGACGGCGCGACCGATCGGGCTGCTGGGCAGGGATTTTCTGCGGCACGCGAAGCTGACCTATCACGGTACGGAAGGCCGGTTCGAGATGGCAATCAGCCTCGATTCCGCCGCGAAGCCGCTAATATCTTAGTTTTATTTGTCATCTCCGATGGCTTGCCGCCTGGCCAGCGTTCCGGCGCCATCAGGTCACTGAAGCGCACCCCGTTCGCCGCGGGCGAGGATCGAGCCTGGATTGTGACCGCATACATGGCGCGCTCGCTTGCGCCAGGAGGCATCGTATGGACCCGGCCCGCATGAACTTCCAGTATGACCGCGACGCCGACATCTTGTACGTCGCGCGCTGTCCGCCTTACGCAGAACAGGAGACAGAGGAACTCGGCGAGGACGCAATTTGCCCGGGTCAATCCAGAGACCGGCGCCGTCGAAGGCTTGGAGGTGCTGTTCTTTTCGACGCGTCTGCTGCGTGGCGATACGTTCTCGGTGCCGGTGACGGGAGATTGGCGTCGCGTTGCCTGACCGCACTTTGACACGGCATGCAGCACGAGGAAACTCCGGCATTCCACGCGTCCTTGCCTGCACCACGGACCGGCATCATCCTACGGTATGCGGATCGATCGTCGCCTGGCGTAACAACATGGACACGGCCATTATCAGCGCGAAGTTCCAGGTCGTCATTCCCCGGCGCGTGCGAGAACAGCTCGCGCTGAAACCCGGCGAGAAGTTGGCCTTCGTCCTGCAAGGCCGTTCGCTGCATCTGGTGCCGGTCGGTGGTCTGGACGGCCTGCGCGGGCTCGCCGCCGGAGCGACGACCGAGGGCGTGCGCGACCGAAGCGACGAGCCGTGACGGCCGTCGTCGACTCCTGCGGCTGGAATCTCATGGCTGGCTGCCGACCGCGATGCCGATGCCTGGGCGCCGCACCTGTCCGAACCCATGAATTTGGTGCGACTGTTGAAGGTGAGCTGGGGGCGGGGGCGGGGCAGAGCGGGAGATGCCGTAACCCCAGAGGTCCTTCGGCGGCTTCGAGCGCTATGCGCTCGAAATGGCTCAGGATGACGGTCTTGGCCGGCGTCCGCACACGCACCCGGAGTCGGGGCCGGAACCGGGGCCGGAACCGGAGCCGTGGCCGGAGCCGGAGCCGGAGCCGGAATCGCTAGCAGGCGCAGTAACCTACGCCCGAGCCCGAACCCGAACCCGAGCCCGAACCCGTGCCCGAACCCGTGCCCGAACCCGTGCCCGAACCCGTGCCCGAACCCGTGGCCAGAGCCGAACCCGGACCCACGCCTGGCACGTTGGCAAGCGCGGCAGTGCTCGCGTCTTGACCCATTGGCGCGAACCGCCCCCCTGGGTGATCACGCCCTTGACGCGCCACCATCTGCATACCATCCTTATACACGCAGCGATTGCGCAGGAGGCCCGGCCATGAAAGCGTCCGTCGTCGATCTGCGCTATCGCATGGCCGAAGTCCTCGCCGCGCTGGACCGTCGCGAGCAGGTGACCCTCACCAGTCACGGCAAGGTGCGCGGCACCATCGTTCCCGCTGGCGAAACCAAGCCGGCCAAGGTCGCTGCGCATCCGTTCTTCGGCATGAGCCGGGACGACGACCGCAGCGTGACCGACGTCATGCAATCGTTGCGCGCCGGCCGAACCGATGCTGTTTGACACCGACGTCCTGATTTGGACTCAACGCGGCAACGCCAACGCCGCGGCGATGATCGACGCTGCCGAGAAGCGTCTCGTCTCGGTGCAGACCCTCATGGAATTGCTGCAGTGCGCCAAGGACAAAGCCCAGCACCGGTTGATCAAGCGCTTCCTGGCCGACCTGGACTTCAGCGTTCTGCCGCTGACCCACGACATCGGTCATCGTGCGCTGGTCTATGTCGAACTGCACACGCTGGCGTCAGGACTTCGTGCCGGCGACGCGCTCATCGCCGCGACTGCGATTGAACACGGCTTGCCGCTAGCCACGGCCAACGGCAAGCATTTCAAAGCGATTACCGATCTCGACCTGTGCCTGCTCCGCCCCTGAAACCACCCAACCTCACTCCTCATCCTTCGCCACAATCCGACTGCGCCCCACGGTGATGGTCCGCCGTCCCTCGCCCGGCCGGTCGATCTCCAGCGTCACCTGCGTGCCCGGCTCGCCGCGGATCCGCTCCACCATCTGCGGCACCTGCATCCCGGTCGCGTCCTGGCCGTCCACCGCCTTCACCACGTCGCCATGGCGCAGGCCCGCTTGTTCCGCCGGCGAGCCCGGCATGGTCCAGCCGATCTCCACGCCCGCCGCCGTCCGCTTCAAGCCCGCGCCGATGCCCTGGAATGCACTGCGCTTGCCGGTGCCATCCTCCGGTTCGATGGTCAAATCCCGTGTCGTCTCGCCAGTCGCCGCCACCTGGACGCCGCTCGCGGACTCGGTCACGAAACCCACCTTCGTCAGCGTCACCGTGTGCAGCCCCGGCGCCACGCCCGTCACGCTGTAGGTCCCGTCCGGCCCCGTGCGCGCCTGATGACCGCCGCGGCCCCGCGCATCCGGCTCGCTCACCATCACCTGCACGTCGGGCAGCGGCGTGCCGTCCTTGCGCGAAGTCACCCGGCCCCGCAGCGTCGCACCGTCTTGCAGCACGATGGTCACGCCGGTCAGGTCACCGCCTGAGCTCAGCGCCAGGCCCTTGGCGAATCCCGGCGGCTTGCCGCGCTGTTGCGCCACCAGGTCGTAGCTGCCCGGACGCACCGGCCCCAAGTGGAAGGCCCCGTCCGGTCCGGTCGGCGTCATCGCGGGATAGTCAGGCGTCCCCGGTAGTTGCGGCTCTGGCAGCACCGCGCGCTCGACCTGCACCAGCGCCCCAGCTACTCCCTGGCCCTTGCCGTCCACCACCCGCCCGGTCACGAAGGCGCCCGCCCCCAGCCGCAGCACCAGCGGACTGCCCGGCACGATCGGCGTTTGCCGCGAAGGTTCCGCCGTTGCCACCAGCGCGATCGCCGTCGACAGGCGGAGTTTCGCGGCATCGCCGTCGACGCGGAAGCGGCCCTCGTGGTCCGACATCAACTGCATGCCCAGCGTCGGTCCGGAGATCCACACCACCGCGCCCACCGCCGGCTGCCCGTCCGCCGTCAACACCTGACCGCTGACGCCCGCTTCGCCTGCCTGCACCGGCACTTCCACCTGCGGCACCTGCGCGACCTTGCGCGCGGGCAGGGTCAGCACCACGTCGCGGCGCACTTCGCCATCGCCCAGCGTCACTTCCACCGCGGCACTGTCGCCCAGCCCGGCCACGTGCGCGGTCAGCAGCAGCGTCCCCGGCGCCAGATCCTTGACCAGGAAGCGACCGTCGGCACCGGAACGCGCCAGTTCCGCCACGTCGAACGGCGGCAGAGGCCCCAACAGTCCCGCGCACTTCTGCCAATGGACGTCGACGCCCGCGCCCGCCACCGGCTGGCCGTCCTGCAGCACCCGACCCATCACGTGCCCCGACTTGTGCAGCACGACGCGCAGGGCCTCGCCATCGACGGCAACGTGCAGCGGCTGGCGATCTTGGGGACTCGCATAACCCTTGAGATGCACGGCCAACGCCACTTCGCCCGGCGGCAGATCCGTCACCTTGAAGGCGCCCTGGGCATCGGTTTGCAGCTCGTGTTCGCCGATCTCGACCTTGGCATCGGCAAGCGGCGCGCCCAGGCCGTCCACCACCACGCCGTGTACGCGCCCACTTTCGGCTTGCACGCGCACGGGTTGGGCCGGACCCTCCCACAGCAAAACCGCGAGCATGCAGCCCAGGCTCAGCAGCGCGAACAGGACCAGCAGGACGAGGTGGGAGCGTCGCATCAGCTTCCGGAGCGCCTACGAGCAGCGCGGGGTCCGCATGGTCGCCCCGGCCCGCAGCCCTGTCTACCGGTCCGCACGGGCGCTCGCTTGGACATGGGCCCGCATCGTCTCGAGCAGGGTGCGCATCGTGAAGGGTTTGGCCAGGAACGCGTCATGGTCGTCGTCCAGAACTCCCTGCTGCGCCATCACGTCGTACGCGTAGCCGGACATGTAGATCACGCGCATGTCCGGCCGTACCGGGCGAATCCGCTTGACCAATTCGCGACCGTCCATCACCGGCATCGCCACGTCCGTCAGCAGGATGTCGATCGCGCCCATGAAGCTGGCCTGGACCCGCAAGGCCTCTTCACCATTGCTCGCCTCCAGCACCGTGTAGCCCTTCAACTGCAGGATATCTGCCACGAAACGCCGCACGGACGTCTCGTCTTCCACCAGCAGCACGGTCGCCTCGCCGGCCCAGTCCGCATGGTTCAGCGGGGTCGAGGGCACCGCCGCGGTCTGGCGCTGCACCGCCGGCAGCCAGGCGCGAAACAGGGTACCTTCGGGCAGATCCTCACCCTCGCTCAGCAAGCCTTCGAATTGTTGGAGGATCGAACGCGCCGTCGCCGTGGCCAGCGAAGGTTTGGCGTCGCGTTCCGGCCACAGCGGCCGCATGAACCGCTGGCGGGCGCGTGCGATCAGGTCCCGGGGCGTCGTGTCCACCATCTCCAAGGTCGCGTAGATGCCCGCGTTCAGCGTTCCGGTGCGCGCGTGCATCGGCGTGTCGAGGTGTACCGTCTGGGTGCGCATCGTCAACTGCCCGCCGTGTGGCATGGACTCGCGCACCTGGGCCAGCAGCAGCAGGATGACCTGTTCGAATTGCGGCACGTCCACGCGCACTTCCGCGCCCTGGGGATCCAGCCGACTCGCCAGTTCGATGTCGTCGCCCAGGGAGCGCCGCACCAGCACGTCCAGGCCCTCCAGCACCTCGCCCAAGCGCACCACCTTAGGCAGCGGCGCCGGCGCGCGCACGTGGGACAGCAGTTGCCGCGTCAGGTGGGCCAGCCGCTCCGCTCCGCCGCGAATCGTCGACAAGTGGCCCTGCACCGGATGGCGCGCGTCCAGTTCGGCCACCGCCAGTTCCGAGAAGCCGGTGATCGTCGTCAGGATGTTGTTGAATTCGTGGGCCACTCCCGCCGCCAGCCGCCCGAGCGTCGCCAATTTGAGCGATTGCACGGCGTCATCCGCTTCGCCTTCCGGGCGCAACACGCACAGCACCGCGTCCCCGCCCGTGTCGATCGTCAGCAAGTCCGTGGTCAGCAGGAGCTTTTGGCCCGCCCACTCGACCGGCAGCGCATGCACCCGGTCGCCGGCCAGCAACCGCTCGATCGAAAACGAGGGGTCACCGGAAGCTTGCAAGGGGCCGCGCTCGTCCAGCAGGGTCGGCAGATGCGGCAGCGATCGCGCACTGCGGTTGGTCGCGACGATCCGCCCCAGGCGATCGCACAAGAACGCGGCGCCAGCGACGTGCTCCAGCAGAGAGGTGAGCGCCGAGCCCGGCCTCGGCATCCGCTGCGTGTCGTGGGCAGCCGTGCGGGGCGCCATATCCCCTTGCAAGCCCGGATTCGGGCTGCTTTCTGTCATCAGGTCGTGCATGGTTCCTCGTCGGTCGCGTGGGCCAGGGTGAGCGGGCCGTCGGGCATTGCTTCAGTCGTGACCGTTCGAGTCAGGCTTGCGATCGTTCGGTTCGTCGATTTCGTCCACGTGTCCAGGAGGGATACCCGGCGGCGCCACGGCGTCCACGCCTTCGAGGCCTTGGACGGAAAACCGTCGCTCCAGGCCGATCAGCACGCGGAAGCGCTCCTGCATGTGCATGCCCAACTCCTCCAGCCGCTCGCTGCCGAGGCGCTCGTGAAGGCGCGGAAACAGATGCTGTTCCTCGTTGCGCACGTGCTGGCTCCCCAGGCGCTGCAACTGCTCCATCAGGTGATCGAAGAGCGCCAAGCTCGGGTCCGTGTGCCGGATTTCATCCATGATCTCGCGCATTTCCCGGTGGGATTCCAGTGCCCCTTCGACCAGATCGTGGGCTATCGGCCGTGCCGCCGGGTACAGCAGTTGCTCCTCGATGACCCGGTGGGCGGTCAGCGCGTCGAACAGCCGGGCCGTCAGCGCGCGTTTGTGGTCCAGATCATGCCCGGAAAGAAGGACTTCGTACGGATCGGGCGTCGCCTGCGTCCAAAGCGGCTTCCGGCGCGGCTCGCCCGGGGCCACCACCGGCGTGCGGGTCGTATCGGCTGTAGCCATCGTTTCGGCCCGTGCGCCCGCGCTCGGGACGCCCTGCGCCTGTGCTGTCCGGCCTGCACCGCTCGACGCCCGCGCCGTCGTCGCCGCTGTCAACTGCGGGGAATCGAACTGGTTACGCACGCCGGCCAGGTTCTCGCGCCCTTGGCCGATCATGCCCTCGGGGCGCGGCCTTCCGCTCGTCGCATCGATCATCTGGTCGCGCACCCGGTCGTCGTCCATGCCCACGTGGGTCTTGCCGTCGGGGTGGTGGCCCGCAAGATCGCGAAATTCCTGGCCGGGTACCGAATCGTCGGTGCGACCGTCAGTCTCACTGGGCACGGGCGACGCGGTTCGCGACAGTTCGGAATGGCGAGGAATGCCTGCGTGCCGACTGGCTGGCGTGCTCGCATCGTCTGGGCCTGCGACCCACAGGCCGCGTTCAGCAGACTCACGGATTTCTTCTCCAGAATCAGTGGTTGCCCGCATCGGCCAGCCTTCGCGCGGCCTGGTGCCCAGCGATTCCGCAGTCGGGCCCGCCGAAGGCCGCATCGCAGCCAACTGTTCGAACCATTTCTCGATGTCTCTATGCTGTTGGGTCAGGAGGCGAATTGCGTTAGTGGCCATGTTCCCTCCCGTTGCGGTCTGGCGGCTCTCGCGGTGGGCGGAGGCGGACGCAACGCGCCCACACGCCTGGATTGCGGCCTTGGCTCGCGGCTGGGCAAGCCGGACGCATGGTTCGCGCACGAAGTCGGATGAATGCCATCATAGCCCTGCGCCCGCGGGGCACAAGCAGCCCAGTGCGAATGCCTGCAGTGTCATGGACCTGCAATCGAGCGCGGGCTACCTTGACAAGGCCGTGGTGGCGAACTGCGCCGGGGGACTGAGGTGCAACAGGTCAAGGCCGGCGGCGTCGGGCCGGCGGATGAATCCGCGCCTGTGTTTGCAAAGCCCCGCCTTCGCGGGGCTCAGGTTCTTCTTGATTGTCTTCGGTCTGCTCGAACTCGTAGAAGTGCCCGACGCATCAGCAGTTGCGCCAGCCCCGCGAAGGCGGGGCTTTGCAGTGATAGGCGCGGATTTATCCGCCGGCCACCCTCTAGTCATTGCGCCGGCCCCTTGGTCATCGCGCCGGCCCGGAATTAGTTCGCGGATACGCCCCCGGGCGCCCAGCTACGGATTGGCCCCGCCGATGGGCACCGTCGGAATGATGTACAGGGCGACCTTGGTCTGCGGCTTGCCTTGACTGTCCTGCACCTGAGCAGCGAAGAAGAAGCCTTTCAGGGAGATCTGCGTCAGCGGCACCTTCACTTCGACCACCAGGTTCGCGTCCGTCACCGCGCCGCTCACCGTGCCGTCGTCGGAGAGCTTCAAGCCCGCCGGCAATCCGGATTTCGGAATGAAACTCGCGACGAAGCCCGGCAACGCCTGTTCGCTCCAGTGGTACGGCTTCTTGCCGCCCTGGGCCTCCAACTTGGTGTTGTAGGGCACCGGCACCTTGTCGACCACGATGATCAGCGGCAACACGATGATCTTGGTGATCAGCAGGTTCAGTTCCTGCTTGCCGATGATTTCGAGCGGCGCCAGCTTGACCGTCAGCGTGAATGATTTCGTGGCGGTCAACGTCGGCGCGCCGTTGTCCAACACCTTGACGTCAAACTGGAAGTCGCCATCTTCGGTCGGCGTGCCCGACAACACCCCGTCACTGGACAGGTTGACGCCCTGCGGCAGCTTGCCCGCCACCAGCCCCCAGAAGTACGGGGTCTTGCCGCCTTGCGCGCTCAACGGCACCGGCGCCATCGGCTGGCCCTCGGTCACGGGCTTGAGCGCGGTGGTGGTGATGACGAGGCCCGCGTCCTTGATCTCCAACACCAGGATCGTCGTGGCCTTGGTGCCTTCGCTGTCCTGCACCTGCACTTGGAACGAGGCCACGCCCGGCGTCGTCGCGCTGCCACCCAGCTTGCCGGACGCATCGAGCAGAATCCCCGCCGGCAGCGCGCCTTGCGACAGGCTCCACTGCACCGGCGGCACGCCGCCCTGGCTCTGCAGCGCCGCGGCGTACGGCTGACCGACCAGGCCGGGCGGCAGGTCCACCGTCGTCACGGTCAGCGGAGTCACCACGCATTTCCCGGACTTGCACGAATGGCCCAGCTTGCAGTCCGCATCCGTCACGCATTCGACGCACAGGCCGCCGACGCATTGCTGGCCGGTCTCACAAGCCACCTTGACGAACGCGGTGCCGGCCTCGTTGCACACGAAGCGGTCCTTGCCGAAGCATCCCGCGAGCTTGGGAGGGCATGCCGGGTCGCTGTCCGAACCGATGCCGTCACTGACACTGGCGCCGTCGCCGACATTGGCAGCGTCCGCGACCGTAGCCTTGTTGGCCACCGCCGCATCGTCGGAGCAGGCGAAACAGGCAAAGCTCAGGGTTATCAGCAAGAACCATTGGATCGGGGCAGCGGCGCGCATGGGGCAGGCTCCGGGGCAGGGGCGATGAAGGTACCGATACCGACGCGATGCGGCAACCGATCACAGCGTCAGTTCGGTAGGCAGGCCCGCGAAGATCCACACGTGGTACGAGGCGATTTGCGCGGCGCCGAGATAGGTCAGCAACACGCAGCGGGCGGCGGTCGCCTCGTGGCGGATGCGGGTGCGGAAGTACCACATCTGCTGGATGGGCCCACCCAACAGCGCGAGTTCCTTCAAGCCGATGACCCGCGTGACGCCGCCGACGATCAGCGCTAGCGCCGACAGACCGATCAGCGCCTCGATGATGCGGTGGCTCGCCGGTTCGCCATGCACCACCGGAAACGTCGGCACATTCAGCGCCGCGTCACCCTTGACGTCGCGCAGGTCATAGATGATTTCGTACGTGATCTCCAAGGGTAGGAAGAAACCGATGACGACGGCCAGCCACGCCAGGCTCGGGTGCGCGCCGCCTAGGACCGCGGGGTAGGCGATCGTCGAAATGAGGAAGAGCACGGCGGACGCGAAGTTCTTGGCGAAGTACATCTCCTTGAAGCGCGTCATGCCGCCGAACCACGGGATCAGCTTGTAGTTGTAGGCCAAGCCGATGACGGAAAACGCCAGGCGCCACGGCGTCAAGTCGGGGTAGACGAAATGGCCCAGGACCAGCGAGGCGATGAGCAACCCATGGCAACCCCAGGTGAACCAGCTACCGCTGCGGGCGACCAGATCGGTGCCAACGATGCCGTTCGCGCGGTCCTCGGCCAGATCGACCACGCGATTGACCAGGTTGACGACGAACCAGTCGATCGCGCAAAAGACCATGGCGAGCCATAAGTGTCGGCCGGTCATCAGCCAGCCGAACGTCAACGCGGCCAACGTGGCGATGGCGATGATGTGGAAGCGCGTCAAGTGCAAGAACGTCTGAATGGGCGAGACTTTGGCGGCGGGCATCGAGGTCCTTCGCGGGCAAGAAATGCCTGCCGGGCGGCAATTCCCGGCTGGTCGAGGTGCAGAGCATGCCAGCGCTGAGCATGGCCGTCATCGAACTGGGCTGTCTGGGCATCCTGTTGCTCGGTCTGCTGCTCCGGTCGCGCGCACCGGGCTTCGATCTGTGGCGCCGGGATGCCTGGATCGTCGCGCTCGGGGCCTTGATCGCCGAGGACTCCAGCATCCGCCTCTACGGCTTCTACGACTACCACGCGCCCTGGCACTTCCGCGCCGATCAAGTGCCGGTGCTGGTCGCGGTCATCTGGATTTTCGTGGTGTTGTCGGCGCGGGACGTCGCGCGGGCCTTGAAGCCAACGCACGCGATCCCGGTGGGCTTCGCGATCGTGCTGTACGACGCCATGCTCATCGAACCGGTGGCGACGCACGCCGGACTGTGGCGCTGGCATGACGCCGGGCCGTTCGCGGTGCCGTGGATCGGCATGCTCGGGTGGTCGTTCTACGGCGGTACGGTCTTGTTCTGGCTGGAGAAGTTGCCGGCCGGCCGGCGTTGGCTGGCGATCGTGCTGGCGCCGCTGACGATGCACGCGCTGCTGCTGGCGTCCTGGTGGCTGGCATTGCGCTGGGTAGGCCGCGAGACACCGGCTCCGATCGCGGTGGCGTGGGCCGCGCTAGGCTTGGCCGTGGGGCTGGCGGTAGCGGTGCGGCGGTGGGCGCGCGTGCCGTGGCCGTTGGTGGCGCCGCGGATCGCCCCGGCTTTGTTCTTCTTCGGGCTGCTGGCCTGGACTCGGGGGCCGCAACCGCTGTGGGGCCATGCCCTGACCTTCGCGCTGCCCTGGCTGGCGGCGATCGGCTGGAAGTCGTCTGAACTGAAGGACTAAGGGCAGCCGGCGATCGTGCACTTGCTGCCGGCCTTGATCCACGCCAACACGGTCGCTTTGTCTTCGGCGGCAATCGGCGGCACTGGGT
This sequence comes from uncultured Enterobacteriaceae bacterium, assembly GCA_964356325.1. Taxonomy (GTDB): domain Bacteria; phylum Myxococcota_A; class UBA9042; order UBA9042; family UBA9042; genus CAYHHL01. The sequence goes on from CAYHHL010000012.1 coordinate 51,272, forward strand.
TCCCTTCGTCGTCTTCCTTGGGCGGCATGGCGTTCTTGGTCAGCCACGTGCTGATGAGCGCAGGCTTGCCCTTGGTCGGACACTTGTTGGGGAAATCCGTTGACGCCTTGTGGCATTGGCTGCAGTACTGCTTGAACAGCGGCTGGATGTCCTTCGCGTAAGTCCAGCCACTGCAGTCGGGCCCGGCGTCGACCTTGCCCGCGTCGCTCTTGCCGTCCGGACCGCCGTCCACCTGGGCCGAATCCGCTTTCATGACATCGGCTTTCGCGACATCGGCCTTGCCCGCGTCCTGGGCCGCCGCGTCGCTCACGACCGCATCCTCGCCCCAGTCCACGTCTTCTTCCGGCGGGGCTTCCTCGTCGGGTTCTTCGGCATCGGGCTCGCCGGCTGGGACGTCCTTCGCGCCGCCGACGCCCAGGTCGCTGCCGAAAATGGGCGCCGTTTTCTCGCCCGGCGTTGTCGGGGAGGCGCAGGCGGCAAAAAAACTCAGGGCTATCAGGGTAATACCAACGAGGCGCATCGAGCGGGCTCCAGAGGGCAGAGGCGTCCAACCTGCGTGCAGGCAGGCGCGGCCAGCGTACCGTAGCAGGTCCTTGGCGTCGTCACGACCAGATGTTGCGAAGATCGGCGAATCGCGGGGGAAGCAGGCTCGCGCGAGGCCTTCAGCCCTGGCGGATGCCCGCGACCGTGAACAGGCGCGGACCAGCCGGTGTCATGACTTTCACCTCGTCATCCAGTTGCTTGCCCAACAGCGCCGCGCCCAGGGGCGAGCGGTGGCTGATGAGCCCTGCGCCGGCATCGGTCTCGTCCTCGCCGACCACGGTCCAGGTGCGCGTCGTGCCGTCCTCGGCCTCGAGCACCACGGTCGCACCGAAGTACACGCGATCCCGGCGCTGAGGCCTTTGCGGATCGACCACCACGGCGGCGTCCAAGCGCTGGGTCAGGAAGCGGACGCGCCTGTCGATCTCGCGCAACCGCCTCTTGCCATAGATATATTCCGCGTTTTCCGAGCGATCGCCCATCGCCGCCGCGTCCGCCACCTCGTTGACCACTCGCGGCCGTTCCACCTTGACCAACTGGTCGCACTCGTCACGCAGCCGCTGCAGGCCTAGAGGGCTGATGTAATTCGGCGGCATCGGCACGCGCAACTCCTGCAGGCGGCGGGTCTCCCGAAGCCATGCTGGCGCCTGCCAGGGCTGCTGTCACGTCCAGTCAGGCGGCAGGGCGTCAAGCTGGACGGTTTACACAACCGCACGAGTCTGCAGGCCAAGGCTAATCGCTTGCAACCTTTGGAGATCATCGCAGCACGACAACGAATCGACCACCGCGAGCTCAACCAATCACTTGACGGAAGAATGCGGGACGAAAAGGATTGCAGGGTTTGGGCGCCGGTTCCTTCCCGTACCGTAGCCCCGACGCCGACCGTCCGTGATGCACCCTGTCGTTGGCCACGCCTGAAGTAACCAGGAGTTGTGATGCGAGTTTGTCTGCGGCCCTGGATCCTGGTGTGTCTGTGGCTCGCGACCGCTTGCGGCACCGACGAGTTGGTCGCGGGCTCGACCTCGGATGCCAAGGTCGGCGGTGAAGAAGTGTCGGTCGACAGCGGCCTGGGCACCGACGTCGGCGGCACGGATTCCGCCGTCGTCGGCACCGATGCCACCGGCCCGGACGACGATGCCGACGCTTTTGTCGATCCGGACACTGCCATCGGCGACGCCGACGAGATCGCGGTGGGCACCGATGCTACGGAAACTCCTGATGAAACTGGCGCGCCCGACTTGGTGCAACCGGGCGACGGCGACGCGACTGGGCCGGGCGAAGACGGCGATGCGATGGCATCGGATGATGTCGACGCCGAGCCCGATGAACAGGTCACTCCGGATGTACAGCCTGCCTGCAAGACGGTGGCGGACTGCCCCGCGGCGGCGGCCTGCCAAGGTGCTTCGTGCGACGGCGGCGTCTGCAAGCTCGCCCCGGTCCCCGACGCAACCCCTTGTGACGACGGCAGCCCCTGCACCGCGGCCGACCAATGCACGGCCGGAGCTTGCGGCGGCACAGGCGTTTCCTGCGACGACGGCAATCCCTGCACCGAAGACGCCTGCGTTCAGCCCGGCGGTTGCGCGCACCAGGACAACGCCGCGCTGTGCGAGGACGGCAGCGTGTGCACCAAGGGCGACGCCTGCGCCGGTGGCAAGTGCCTGCCCGGTTCGGTGACCACCAGTTGCGACGACGGCAACGTGTGCACCGACGATAGCTGTGACGCCAAGACAGGTTGTGTCCACCCGGGCAACGCAGCGCCTTGCGTGTTGGCCGACGCCTGCCAGTCCGGCACCGTGTGCAGCGGCGGCGCTTGCACGGGCGGCCAGGCCAAGGTTTGCGACGACGGCAACCCTTGCACGGCGGACAGTTGCGACTCGAAGACTGGCCTATGCCTGGCCAGCGACGTGACCACGGCGTGCGACGATGGCAACGCGTGCACTTCGGGCGACGCCTGCAGCGCGGGCAAGTGCCTGCCTGGTGCCCAGGCCAAGGTGTGCGACGACAGCAACCCTTGCACCGCCGACTCTTGCGACACCAAGACTGGCGGCTGCGTCGCCACCGCCAAGGACGGCGCTTGCGAGGACGGCAGCGTCTGCACGCTGGACGACAAGTGTGGCGGCGGCGTGTGCTTGCCGGGGGCGGCCACGGCTTGTGACGACGCCAACCCTTGCACGGACGACACCTGCGACGCCAAGCTCGGGTGCACGGCCGCGAACAACACGGCGCCCTGCTCGGTCGGCGGCGACGTCTGCCAACTCGCGCAATGCAACGGCGGCAAGTGCGCGGCGACCGGCAAGAAGGGCTGCGACGACGGCAATCCTTGCACCAACAACGCTTGCGACCCGGTCAAGGGCTGCCAATTTCCCCTGGTGGCGGACGGAGCTACCTGCGCGGCGGCCGACGCCTGCTCTACTGCGTCCCTGTGCCTGGCCGGCCAATGCAAGTCCGGCAAGGCGACCGACTGCGACGACAGCAACCCGTGCACCGACGACAAGTGCGACCCAGCCAACGGTTGCGTCTGGCAGCCCAACTCGGCGAAGTGCGAGGACGGCAATCCGTGCACCGCGGGCGAGGTCTGCAAGAACGGCAAGTGCCCAGCCGGCGTCGCGGTCGATGCCAAGATCGCCTGCGATGACAGCAATGCCTGCACGGAAGACGCTTGCGACGCCAAGCTAGGGTGCACGCACAAGAACAACGTGCTGGCATGCGAGGATGGCAGTGTTTGTACCAAGGGTGACGCGTGCAACGGCGGCGCGTGCAAGGGTGGCCCAGTGGCGGATTGCGACGACGGCAAGGTGTGCACCAACGACTTGTGCGACGCCAAGACCGGCGTGTGCAGTTGGACAGGCAAGGGCGGGGCTTGCGAGGACGGCAGTGCGTGCACCGCGAACGACGCTTGCGCGAACGGCAACTGCCAGCCGGGATCGGCGAAGAATTGTGACGACGCGAACCCTTGCACCGTCGATGCTTGCGACGCGAAGTCGGGGCTGTGCACGCACGTCGGCACGGCACTCTTGGGCGTGCCCTGCGACGACGGCAACGCCTGCACCGGCACGGACTTGTGCAAGGGCGCGACCTGCGCCGGGTCCGCCAAGCCGATGAACTGCGACGACGCCAACGTCTGCACGACCGAGGGTTGCGACACGAAGACAGGCGCTTGCACGCACGTAGCCAACACCGTGGCGTGCGATGACGGCAACAAGTGCACGGCCGGCGACGTCTGCGATGGCAAGGCCGTGTGCGCCGCGGGCAAGAACGCCACCTGCGACGACAAGAACATTTGCACGACCGACAGTTGTGATGCAGGAACTGGCGCGTGCAAGCACGTGGCGGTAGCGGACGGCGCTGTGTGCGACGATGGCATCGCATGCACGGCGGCCAGTGCGTGCAAGGCCGGAAACTGTGCTCCCGCCAAGCCGGAATGCTCGTTGCTGACCGACACGTTCGAGTGCGCGGCCAAGGGCGCCGGCTGGACGTTGCCCAAGCCGTTCGGCTACCAGACCGTATGGGCCGTGGACCAGACGCCGGCCGTGCCCAATCCGGCCAAGTACCTGTGCACGATGAACTACAACGATGGCACGGACTATTGCGACTACCCGTTGGGCAACAACTTCTGCTACCCCGCGCCGAACTTGACCGCCGTTTCGCCGATCATCGACGAGTCCGTGAAGGTGGGCCTGCCGCACTTGTCGTTCGACACCTTCTATGAATTGGACGGACCCAAGCCGGGTGGCACGGGCTTTGGCAACGCTGACTCCGACGTTCCGCGGGTAATCCTGCGTGAGGACGGCACAAACGTCGTGCTCGATCAGTTCCTGCTGTCCAAGTCGACCACGGCGTGCGGCGGCCCATGTCAGGGCGTGTGGCGGACCATCGACATCGACGTGCCCAAGGTCGCGGGCAAGAAGTTCCACGTCGAGCTGTCACTGGCCAGTCCGACCACCCAGGGCAACAAGGGCAAGGGCTGGTTCGTCGACAACCTCAAGGTCACGCTGCAGTTCAGCGCCGAGAAGTGCAGCAACGGCATCGACGACGATGGCAACGGCAAGATCGACTGCGCCGACCCCGCGTGCGCCTCCGCTTGCAAGCCATGAATCATCCAGCGTTTTAGTAATCACCACTGGCGCGCTCGGCGCTGCTGGGTGACACTGCTCGTCCTTCGAGGGAGACGATGATGCGACGCATTCTGCCTGTCCAACGTTTTGGCGCACTTGCGCTGGCGAGCCTGACCGCATGTGGAAGCGGCGAATCGGTCAAGTCCACCGTGAACGCGGCCGATACCGACGCGCAAGCCAGCGACGCGACGCCGGCCGTGGACGACGCGGGCCAGGACGTCGCCCAGGCCCAGGATGTAGCGACGCCAGCGGATGTCGCACAAGCTGCCGATGCGGTTCAGGACGTGCTGGCGGAGGACGTGGGCGCGCCGCAGCCGACCTCGTACCCGCTGAACATGGGCCAATGGACGATGAAGGCCAAGGAGGAGACGACCAAGTGCGTGGTCAAACGCCTCACGAATGCCCAAGAAATCTGGGTCAATGCGATTCACGCCAAGCTGGCCAAGGGTTCGCACCACGTCATCGTGTACCGGTCCGAGGCCACAGAAGAGAAGCTCGTCCCGTTCGAGTGCGACCCGTTCGCCGGCACGCTGGCTGGCGACACGGTGCCGCTGATGATCACGCAAATCTCCGAGGAGACGCTGAAACTGCCGCCCGGCATCGCCTTCAAGTTCAAGCCCAATCAGATGATTCGCCTGGAAGCGCACTTCCTCGACTATTTCCCCGAGTCGATCGTCGCGACCGCCGATCTCGATTTCCTCACCTTGCCCAAGGCCCAGGTCAAGGATGAAGCGGACCTTTTGTTCTATGGCACCGCGGACTTCTATCTACCCGCCGGCAAGACCACCCAGACGCCGTGGCATTACCTGCCGATGTGGGAGGGCACGCACATCTTCGCGATGACCGGCCACACGCATGCGCTGGGCACCAACGTCGAGATTGGCCTGGCGACCGGCGGCACGGTCACGGATCCGCCGCTGCTGTATCCGGGCGACGAGGAGTACGTCTGGTCGGAACCACCGATCCGCCAATTCGATCCGCCGTTGATCATGGGCAAGAACCAGGGCTTCCAGTACCGCTGCACCTGGTACAACGACAAGGCCAAGGGCGTGGGTTTCGGCGAATCGGCGACCAAGGAAATGTGCTTCTTCTGGGGCTACTACTACCCGGCCAAGGGCTACCGCATGTGCATCAATCCGGGCACGGCGGCGCAGAACTACGCCAAGAAGAACGGCTTTGACGTCGGCGACTCGATTTGCTGCCCGGACGACGACCTGTGCGCCGTGCTCAAGCTCTACCTCGCCAATTTGTAGTCAGTCGTCCAGGGCGCCGGCTTCGATCCACGCCCGCAACGCCGCGATACTACAGTCTGGATCCACTGGCGCATCGGCCTTGTCGGGCATCAGGGCGCCGAACGCTGTGGGGCCGTGCACCTTTTGGTACGCGAACGACGCCTCCGGATCTCCGGGCACCACGCGGATCAAGCCTGCCGCCTTCGCCTTGTCATGAAATGCAGCCACGTTCACTAGTTGCGCCCAGGCCTTGCCCGGCGAGAGGTCCAGGCTGCCGGCGTGCTTCTGGGTCGTATGACAGCCCTTGAACGTGCAGGAGGTGAAATACTCCGCTTCCAAGGACTTCAGTGTTGGCTTGACGTTGCAGACCGGAACGTCAGGCTGCGCATTAGTATCGGGCCCAGCGGCGCTGGCGTCGGTCGATGCATCCGGGCCGATCGCCGCGTCAGCCGTGACCGCACCCTTGGTTTGCCCGACCCCGTCTGGATCCGTGCCGCAAGCCGCTGTGAACAGGAAGAGTACCGCGAGCCGATTCAAGCCTTCACCTCTGGGCCGATTCTGAACCCGATTCCGAACCCGAACCCGAACCCGAACCCGAACCCGAACCCGAACCCGAACCCGAAC